>JAZSCN010000032.1:0-29244 GCA_045602925.1 Oscillospiraceae bacterium
GTTAATAAAGCTCTTTCTAAGTAATGGGACAACTTGCTTTAAATGGCCGTTCTAAAAAGTTTAAACAAGGAGTTTATATTCCGAAAAATAAAGAAAAGTTTTTTGGTAAAGATGGATACGCCATTTATCGCTCCGGTTTAGAATTAAATTATTTTCGCATTTTAGATAATAATCCAAATGTTTTAAAATGGGGCAGCGAAGAAATCGTTGTCCCATATTTCTTTGAAAATAAATGGCACAAATATTATATTGATATATTTGTTATTTTTAAGGTAGGGGAAGAAATTAAAAAATTTATAATAGAGTTAAAACCTTATAAGCAGACAGTACAACCAGTTTGGTCTAAGAGACGTAAACAAAGTACATACTTAAATGAATGTAGAGAGTTTGCAAAAAATCAGTCTAAATGGGAATCAGCACGTAATTTTGCGAGTCAAAAGGGATGTGAGTTTCATATTTTAACTGAAAAAGACTTAAATTTCAACTAAATATAAATTATAATGGCTATAGCTTTAAATTTGATTGGTGAGAATTGCCAATATGATACTCGTGACTATGAGTTTATAAAAGAGTCAGAGAATAGTGGCGCACCAAAAACTCTTTATATTAAAGGACCGTTCACTGAGGCTAACAGACGCAATCGTAATCAGCGTATCTATCCTTTAGAGGAGCTTTCTCAACAGATTAATGAGTTTAATGAGAACTATGTAACTCGTAATCGTGCTTATGGTGAACTTGAACACCCTGAATACCCACAAATTAATCTTAAAAATGCTTGCCATATGATTACCGAATTAAAACAAGACGGTAATGTTTTCTATGGTAAGTCAAAGATTCTCCCTACTGAAACAGGTAAGACAGTTGAGATTATTATTGAAGCAGGTGGTACAGTCGGTGTATCTTCGCGCTCTCTTGGTAGCGTTGACCCAAAAACGGGTATTGTTTCTAATCTTAGACTTTGCACATTCGACATTGTTTCTGACCCTTCTTCTCAGAGTGCATTCGTAGAAGGTATTCTTGAAAGCAAACAGTGGTATTGTAATAAGGATAACAGATTTGAAGAAGTTTATGAGAATTTAGAGAATTCTCTTATTAATCTACCAAGACATGAGGTTGATAAGTATCTCTGCGAACAGATTAAAGAGTTCTTGCGTAAATTACATTAAAATTATTATGGCAAAAGTTTCTAAAAGAAGTGCTATTGATGAGCAGACAAAGCGTTTAGCTACTGCTTTCATTGATGGTATTATTAATAAGGATAAGAAGAGCGCTACTAGTGCTCTTAAAGAGATGGTAAATAATCGTATCAGTGCTAAGATTCGTAAGGTCGCACGCACAGAAGAATTAATTTAAATTTTTAACAATGAACAGTAAAGATAATACAAAAAATATTGCAGATTTGCTTCCTGAGGCACTTGTAAAGAATTTGTCTGAGGAATCATTGTCTGCTCTCAAGGAAGAATTTGAGAGACTTGTAGAATCTAAAGTTGCTGAAAGAGTTGCTCTTGCTACAGCTGCTGCTGAAACTTCTCTTGATGAAGAAGTTAACAGGCAGACAACTGAGCTCGTTCATAAGATTGAAGAAGCACACAAGATTGGTCTTGAAAAGGTAGTTAACCACCTTACAGAGAAGTATGAAAATAATCTTGAAAAGGTTCGTAACTATTACAAGAATCAACTTGGTCGTGAAGCACTTAAGTTTAAGAATACTCTCGTTGAAAGCGTAAGCAAGTATATTAATGCTCGTATTGATAAGCTCGTTCCTTACGAGGAAGTAAAAGCTGCGGTTAAGAATGATACTGCTATGAAGGTTCTCGAAAGCTTCAAACAGCAGCTTAACGTAGGTGAAGCTATGAAAGATGCTAATGTACGTAGCGCTATCATGGAGGGTTATTCAATGCTTCAGACTGCTAAGAAGGCTGAGAAGGCTGCTTCTAAAAAGGCTGAAAAGCTTCAGACCCAGCTTGATGAAATGGCCGAGTCTTATGCTTTCGAGCGCAATCTTGCTCAGCTTGATGAAGATCAAAAGAACTTTATGATTCGCATGGCTAAGAAGGCAGGCGTTGGTTATGTAAACGAGAATATGTCTTACATTAATTCTCTTTATGAAAAGAAGCTCATCAATGAAAGAAAAGAGCTTGCTGCTAAAGAGATGAATAACAGAAATCGTAACAAGCTTCAGAATGTAAGTCGCAAGGCTTTAGCAGCTAAGTCTGCTCCTGGCCGTATGATTACAGAAGATAGAGATCTTGATGCTTTAATTAATCAAATTGAAGCAGATTGGCAAGATTAAGTAATTTCACTATAAATAAAGATAGTTTTTATAACAAGTACATGAAGTTTTAATTAACTTGAGTCATATTCGTGTTATAATAACACAAACAATTTAACAAACATTTAATATTATGAGTTTAATTTCTACAGAAAATTTCAAAAAGTCTTTGACACAGCAGAATGGTGAGCGCACCAAGAAGGCTGTTTTCCGTTGGAAGAAGCTTCTTGAGAACACTAAGGATTTCGGTACCATCCGTACTAAGGCTGCTAAGGAATCCACAGCTATGCTTCTCGAGAACCAGTATCGTTACCTCAAGGAGGCTGCTACTAACACCTCTATCTTTGGACCTCAGAATGGTCTTCAGGGTGGTGCTCTTCACGCCACTGACGGTTATGCTCCTGGCGACAATCGTCTTCCTCGTATCTTGATCCCAATGGTTCGTCGTATCTATCCTGCCCTCATGTCCAATGAGGTTGTTGGTGTTCAGCCAATGCCAGGTCCGGTAGCTCTTGGTTTCGCTCTTCGTTACAAGTACCTTAAGGGTGCTCTCCATCACGGCGATTCCGATACCAAGCATGTTCACAGAGACAAGAATGCTATCGATACAACTATTGACCACACTATTACATCCGCTGATGGTAAGCACATCTTCCAAAGTGAGACTGAATATCCTGCTTCCGGTATCAAGGGTATCGAAACTAAGGCTACTCTTACTGTAACTCTTTCTACAGCTGGTACTAAGCCTGTTGCTGAAGAAGAACTTGCTGCTACTATCGTTCTTATCGATGGTCAGGGTTATCCTCAGGTTCAGACTACATCCGTTAAGGTTACTAAGGATGGTAAGAAGTTCATTGAGCAGGGTTGGGGATATACCTTTGATGTTCCTGAAACAGTTGCTGAAGGTGCTACTACAGTTGAAGTTAAGTCTCTTGTAGTTGGTGTTTCCTCTTGGGGTCACACTGCTAAGGATGGTAAGGGTCGTGAACTCTTCGAGACAATGGAATCCGCTGAAATGGGTTATCAGAAGATTGACAACCGCTTCACTGGTCGCGCTGATGCTCGCCTTGGTGAAGAGCTCGCTGGTGGTCGTTGGAAGTTCCGTCCAGAAGATACTGGTATTGCTACCCTCATGCAGCAGTATGAAGGCACTGGCGCTATCGCTAAGACCTCTTTCGGTTTCGAGAAGTGCTCCGTAGAAGCTGGTACACGTCGTCTCAGCACCTCCTGGACACTTGAAACTGAGGAAGACCTTAAGAATACTAATGGTATCGACATCGAGCAGGAAGCTACTCAGCAGATGAGTTATGAGCTTCAGGCTGAAATCGACCGTGAAATGACAGTTCGCATGCTTTACAGCTGCTTGAGCAAGGGTGAATGGTCTCTTTGGGATGCACAGCTTGCTGACGCTCGTTGGCTTGCTGAACGTCAGCGTGCCTTCTATCAGCACCTCATCAAGATGTCCATCCGTATGCAGACTCGCAACCGTCGTGGACCTGCTAACTTCATCGTTTGCACACCTGATGTTGCTGCTCTTCTCGAGTCCCTTGACGAATTCACCACAATGCCTGCTCAGGCTAACATCTCAACTGGCAACATGGCTACTGCTAAGGTAGGTACTCTCGGTAGTAATCGTTTCAGCGTATATGTTGATACTCGTTCCGCTGTTTATGATACCTCTGACTATGGTTATGGTTATGAGGGTATGTTCGAAGAGTCTGATGCCAAGCTTCCTAACTACTGCATGCTTGGTTACAAGGGTGCTGAAAGCTATGACGCTGGTATCATCTACTGCCCATATATTCCAATTATGGTTCAGCAGGCAGTTAACCCAGTTGACTTCACACCTCAGGTTGGTCTCATGACTCGTTACGGTGTTCTTGATAACATCTTCGGTGCTGAACTCTACTACCACTGCATTATCATCGATTCCTTCGCACAGCCTGGTGCTCCTAAGCAGCTTCGTGGCGTATACCCAACCGGTTACGTAACTCCTGCTGTTGCTAAGACTCTCGATGCTGATACAACTCTTGGTTCTACATTCCAGTATCCTGCTGGTCCTATCACTCAGTAATTGAGATAAACAAATCTTCTTTCAAAAGGTAAGTCTTCGGACTTACCTTTTTTGCTTTATATTTTTCGGAACTTCATCATAAGTATTAAAGTAAGCTTTGTGTTCCGTAAGTACGCATGTAATAAGATAAAAGCGCAGGAGAGTTTACATTATAACAATATTAAAAATTATGAAAATATATAATATCCTTAAAAAGTTAGATGAACAGAAAAAATATTATGAATCTCGCGGTATGCTCATAGAAGCTGCTACTGTAGAAGAAACTAAGAATCATCTTACAAACTATATTAATACTCAAGTAGTTTCTAAGAAAGAAGTATCCCAGGCCTGGGACGGCGGTGGTTCTAACATTTCTGATTTCATCGAAAAGATTATCACACTTCTTTCCCAGGTTGCCACTCTTCCTAAGGAAGAAATTGAACAAACTTATAATGTTCAGAACCTTAAGACAATTTATTACTTGATTCATAACTCTAATCTTGAAATGAATCGCATTATCGATGGTATGAAGGGTTCTCAGATTGGCCAACTTACTCGTTTTGGTAAGAAAGGCAATGTTCTTAAGGGTGAGCTTGGACAAAATATGGACCTTTACACTGAGTTGAAGTCCATGCTACTTTATGAAAACGGTGACTGGGTAAAGCCTCTTGCGGAATTCTATGAAAACTTTGAAGCTCGTTCTATTAAGTTAGACACATTAGCCGGAGATGTAAAACGTATTGATGACCTTTTCAGTGTATTCGAATCTACTGGTTTGCCAATGGAATGTATTAAGCGTATTGCTGCTACTACTGGTTCTCAGACTCCTAATCGTGGACGATTTGAAACTCTTTTTGCTCTTCTTTGTAAAGGTGGTAAGTTTAAGGTAACTGCTAAGACTTCCGGATATGATGATAAGGAATCTGGTGACGTTATTATCGCTAATAAGGGTATTGAATTAAAGGTTAATGCCGGTGCCGGTGGCGGTCGTGTTGGCGGTCAGAAAGGTTATAACTCAGTTGAAGCTATCAAAAAAGCTTATAAGACTGCAATGGTTAGTTTTGCTAAGAATGTAATTAAAACATTCGGTTCTCAGATTCCAAAGGATAATGCAGAGCTTGCATCTCAATTTGAAGACCTTGTTGGACCATATGCAATGGGCAATCTTGAACTTTCTCTTGATTTGACTAAGGGTGCTCGTGGTGAAGGTGTGAAAACTATTGACGAAGTAATTGCTAATATTTGTAATGCTGTTATTTCAGTAGTAGGTAACCCTGAACCTAAAGTCGCACTTGCTGTAAAGAAAGAAGCCCTCAATTTTTATAAATCAATTTGGTGTAACTCTACTGTAGAAGATAAAGTTAATAATAGTATCGCAAAATTGATTGATGGATATACTGCTAATAGAAGTATTGTTGAGTTTGCTAAAGAAGGTCGTGTATTAGCAGAAGCTGACTATCTTGGATTTACTCAGCAAGCATGTGCTAGGCTTTTTGCATATTATGCAGAGTTGGAGCCGTTTGATTATATTTTCATTATTAATGCAGATAAGAACCTTGATAACGCTAAAATGCTTGTTCTTTCAAATGCAATGGTTAAGCGTTTAGGTAATGCTTCTGCTGAAGAAATTGCAGCTTCTGGTTTATATTTTAAAGAGCTCGGTCAAATGTACGGTGCGCCTGCACGTAAGGTTCGTCCTTCTATTGATATTAATTTTTAATTAGTTATGAAAATTTTTGAAGTTCTTAATAAAATTAAAAAGCATAAAGCTATATTAGAAAATATTAATACAGTTGCAGCTAAAGAAGATATAGCTGCAACTGTAAACAAACATAAAAATTCAGAAGCTCTTAGCAAACCCGAGATGACTGAAAAATGGAATAATGCCCTTGCTTCTCAAGATGCTTTTGAAAAATTTGTTAATGATTCTATTAATCTTCTTGCTAACCTTCTTACCGTTCCAATTAATGAATTATTTGAAACATATGATGCAAATAATTTAAAAACTATGTTTTGGTTAATGCATAATGCTAACTATAAACTTAATGCTGTTATAGAAAGAATGAAGCAGACTAACATAGGTAAATTACAAGGATATGATAGTAAGGGAAATAAAAAGAAATTATCAGCTAAAGGATTTTACGATGAAGAAGGTAAGTTCGATGCTAATACAGATTTATTTGATTTAATTAAATCTTTATTCTTTTATAAAAATGGTGAATGGGTTGATGCATTTTATAATTTATATACGAATGGTAATTTCTTAAAATTAAATGATTTAAAGAAAGTAACAGTAAATCAAAATTTATTTGATATATTGTTAAAAACAGGGTTGCCCGCTGAATGTTTAATAGAATTAGCATCTATTCAAGGCTCTAAAACACCTAATCGTGGTAAATTTGAAACCTTATTAGTTCTATTATCTGAAAATGGTCGTTTTCAAGCGGGTAAAGATAATACATATAATGAATTAGGTAATCTTTATAGAAATGAGCTAAATGGCGATATTATTATAGATGGTGTTCCTATTGAAGTGAAAACAGATATGGGTGCCGGTGGCGGTCGTGTTGGCGGGCAAGGAGGATTTAATGCTATTGCAGGTATTAAAACTTCTTATAAAAAAGGCTTAAAACGTTTTTTAGATTTTTATAAACAAAAGTTTGCTTCTCAGATTCCTTCCGGTATAGATGCGTCAGAAACAAATAATCCAAATAATTTAAAAGCAGAAAATCAAAAACTTCTCCAAAAATATGAGAAATGTGGTGCTATATCATTAAAGCCAAATTCAAAGTGTGTTTTTATTGATACCATTATATCAGAAATTTGTTCATTAATAATTAAAATTGTAGGTAATATTGATAATAATGTACAATTAATTGATGAGGTCAAAAACGAAATAATTGAATTTTATTCTTCAATTTGGTGTTGTAACGCAGCCGAAGATACTGAAGAACCAACAGGCGCTAATGTTGCAATTAAAAAATTAATAGCAACTATAATTAATTCTAATACAATTCTTAATATTGCTAATTCAGGACGAGTTATTCCTGAAGAGAATTTTGATAACTTTGCACAAATGGCTTGTGCTTGCATGTTAGGTCATTATGCTTCTATTGAAGAATTTGAATATATGTTTATTATTAGTACTAATCCTGAAGATTTGAAGATTCCAAAAGCACATATGGCAGTAATAGACAAAGCAACATTAAAAGGATTTATTAATAATCCAGCTTCAGTACTAAACACTGATATATATTTTTCTGAATTACCTACAACATATGGTAAAAATCCAGCAAGAGCCACTCGCCCGATGCTAACTTTAAAAAATCTTAATTAATTTCAGAACAAATTTATAATCCCTCTTAATGAAAGTTAAGAGGGAAAAATTTTTATTCAAAGCTGGCAAATATGTTGCAGGTGATATATCTAAGCTCTTTGAAGAAAAGGACTTTAAAAAGATGAAAACAAGTCTTTGCAAACTTAAAGCAAAGGGTGGTTATAATAAGAAATTTAATATACATTATTTCAGACCCGATACTTTAGAAACAGTCTTTACTGATTATATTGATAAATGTCCAGTATTGTCTACAGAAACTTGTTTTGCGATTATTCCTGAGGAATCTGCTAAAAAAGGTAGACTGAATAATTGCAAGCGTTTTACTGCTAAAAATGATTTTAATTTAACATACCTCCATGATGAGCATGGTATAGTATTGTATTTGCAGGAACCAGATGCTCCTGGACCGTTTATGATGTTAGTTCAATATAATGAAGAGTAAATAATTGGTAATGAAACGCAGAAAAAAGCGCATTGATGAGATAACAGAATTTGTTGAAGATTTAGTAGCTGATGCTGCTGCAGATAAAGTAGCAGATAATATTGTTGATAATTCAACAGAAGAAGAAAAGGAAGACGAAGACGCTGAAGATACGATGGGAACTACTACTCCAATAGGTAATAATGGCACTGCTCCTGCTCCGCAAAATAATGCTGTAGTTGCACCGCAGCCTGAAGAAAAAGAAGGAGTAGATCCTGAAATTGAAGCAATGTATAAAGCTGTTGAAGAGCTTAGAAATAAACAAGAAGAAACTAACCAAATTGGTTTGTTAAACCAACAAAATAGTCAACAGTTGAAACAATCAGCTGATGATATTATGAAAGAAATTGAAGCTTATATTCAGCAACACAAAAAGTAATGAATAGAACATACATTCTAATAAATGTTGATAATTCTGATTCTACCTTTACCATGAAGGGAGAAGACGGTAATATTATCGGTTGTGAAATATATATTGTAAATTTATTAGAAGTAGTTAATGCAAATAAAATTATTTTAAATGCTTTATCGCAATCCGATGCATTTAGACAATTTAAGAAATTATTTCCAAGTCTTTTGAAAAGGACTACTAAAAAATATTATGAAAAAGAATTAAGGTTCTAAATGTAAAGTAATATAATACATTTCAGGATATAAAAAACTTTCAAAATGCCATTTCGATGGCATTTTTTCATTTATATAAAGTTGATAATTATCAAATTCTTTACGTTTCTTTGCCATAATTGGCCAGCAGGATTTAGACCCTTTAAGAACCAACTCTTTATTTTCAAAAATTCCTTTGTTTAATAAAAATGAATTATAATCGTATTCATCAATAAAAGGAACTGCTATTATCGGATTATCGAAATTAACACAACCCTTAGCTCCTATTATAATAATATTTTCTTCGAGATTAGTCGGGTCTATAAAATATTTGTTAAATTTGTTTAATTGAGTTGCAGCAAATTTAATATTATCAAATATATCTTTATCACTAGTAATAAAGAAATTACCTTTGTTTAAACGATTCTTATATTTCAAAATTTCTGAATAATAAAGGAGAAGTTTTTTCAATTTAGCTTTATCCTTTTTTAACTCAGCTAAAGAAGCATTTATCTTTAAATGAAGAGATTTATTCAAAAGCAAATTTAAGCAATATAAATCTGCGATTTCAGATTTAATTGCTCTGGAGTATATTCTTTTAGCATCCCACCCCGTATACAGTTTTGGAGTATAAAATACATTATTTGTAGTAGCATTATCTTTCCATTTAGTATATCTTGACAAAGAAAAAAGCGAAATACGCTCAGGTACTTCGCCTTTAACTAAAATAGGTTGAATGCCAAAACAATTAATCAAAGAGTTATTTGGTAACTCTAATTTAATATGTCTTTCGCTCGGCATTAATTTAATGTCATTTTGCGAAGGAAATTAAGGGAGTGAGCATCAAAAACACTCATATAGTTACATCCTCCTTCATTAAATGTAACAGTAATTGTATTAGCAGAAACAATAGGTTGACCAATAATCTGGCCGCTTGTTACATTAATAGAAGAAACATAATTACCCGAAGATGCATCATAAATGGTAATATTATGCTGATTTGCTGCGACTGCTGTATATGTATTACTTGCCATTATTATAATTTATCCAATTTTTAATAAAATTACTAACTTCATTATCTGTCTCAATAAAAGTCGTTGTTGAATCCTTGATAACTGCAGATAAACTCTTACCTCTATGAAACTCAATTAATTCTTTGTAAAATTCACTTTTTTCATTATCGATTTTAAATCCGAAGAGCTCAGCAATGTAATCAATAGGCTGGCCAGACTTGATAAGATTAATAATTTTGTTTTGGAGGTAATATTTCTGGAGATTCTCCTCTGAACCATATTGACTAATTTTTTTATTATAATAGTCTTCATAAATTTGAAGAGGTTTTCCTGTTAAATTACATCTAATCTTTTTTAATTTTTGACTCATTTTCGTTTTGTAATTTAAATATCTTCTCATCTAATAATGTCATTAACATATCTACAACATTACAGATGAAAGATGTAATAAATCCGAACAGTATAGAATAATATAATAATAAATGATAACTTTGTTCTAAAATACCTGTGAGTAAAAAAATTATAAAACCACTCCAGAAGCCAAGACATTGACTACAAGAAAGTAATTTTTCAATATATAAACCTAGCGTATTATTAATAGAGTAGGCTTTACCCTTAATAAACTCGCGAGGAGCACTAAAAATAAAGCCGTATTTCAATATTAATAATAGCCCAATTGACGCTAATATTAATAATATATTATTCACAAAGAAGTTGCTGTTCCTTAGATTGTAAAACTTTAAGACCATCACCGATTAAAGCAGCCTGCTCTTTATTAACAATGATAGAATTACCATTATCATCAGTGATGCGAACACGATGCTCATCAATCTCTTCCATAACTGGACAACAAGTTTTACGAGCACAAAGTGTTATGGAACCATTTGGATTTAATTTTAAAACACTATTCATATTATACTAATTTATCGTTTCTAAATGAGAAGAAATCAGGGGTGGAGTCAAACATATCATCGCGCTGTGAAATTTCTGCGCTTAATACTTCATCAATTTCCTTTGCGAATTGAACTGTCTTCATATAAAGGTCTTTATAAGTAACATCTTTATATTCTACATCGAATTCCATTCGAACCTTTGCGATAATATCTTTAACACAGTTAATGAGTTGTTCTTCTACGTAACCTCCCTTTGAACCTTTAGAGATGTTAATAGGATTATTTGCTACAGTTTTCATATATTAATCGTCGTCATCTTCATCTTCTTCTGAGTCATCTTTACGTGTTGTAGTGGAGAAGAAGATGGTATTAATATCCGCTACAATTTTATCACCAGTCGTATGAGAAGTTGCAGCTAACGCAATTTCTTCTGCTTTCTTAACGTTTTCCTTTACATATTCTTTAATCTCTTCAATTGTGATAGAAGAAAGATTATTCAAAAACTTGATTCGGTCCTGAATAGAATACTGAGCAAAACGATATACTGCACCATTAAACTCAAAACTTACAATATATTTTAAAAGCTCATACATCTGATAAAGGTCCGTCACTGAACCAACATTAACCTCTGCAATAGATTTCTTTTTCTTATGTGGTCCAAGTGCATTTACAAGAAGATTATTATAACGAGAATCTTCAAAAAGGTTTGGAACTTCAAGATTAATTTTAAACTTATTTGCAATTACTGTATGTGGTTTAGCTTTCGGTGTTAAATCTTCCGGCTTTACTTCATAAAGTTCATAACTTTGTCCCTTATTATAATAGGTACTACCAAAACTAGTAGTTCTTAAAACGTTAATAAAATAAGGTTTGGTTTCAAGTGTAACAACACGGGCCAAATCAACTGCATCATCGGCCATTGTTACAGACTCAGAAATGTAATCAGTATAGATATTAGCAAGTTTAGCGGGAATTTCTACTGCATCAAAATTACCACTCAAAATTTTACGCTGTTGTTTATGAGTAAGTTCCTTAAATGTATATGGACCTTTAACAACCTGTGCATTATTGTTCTTTAATTCATTAATTAAATTGTCAAATGTTAATGCTTTATTTTCCATTCTGCTGTATATTTAAGTAGCTTTTTACAAAAAGATTAAATATAATTTATAATCATGCTTGAATCAGGATACAGAATTTCAGACCTTAAAAGTATTCCATTAACGGGAGAAAATTGCAAATTTAAAAATAAAATTGCATTAGATAATACTTTTTTATTTGGTTATGCCCATACAGTATATGGAACTACTTATAACAGGCATAACTATAAAATTTCATTAGATAGTTTGCGTGCTGATATTAAAGGTTATATTGGTATAGAATCTTTAGTTGCACCTTGGTCTGAACAGATGAAATTATGGCATGGTTCATGGGATAATGCAGCTGAACATAATAAATCATATGTTTGGGAATGGGACCCAAAATATTATAATCATGAACATTATAATCCTGAAAAGTTTGCAGATTTAGAAAATAGTTATTATATTATTAAAGACGCTCCATTCCCATATGAGACGGAAGACCTTAATAATAGAGATAAAGGCGAAGTTGCTGCCGAGGCAAATAGTGATGGTAGTGTTAAATCTATTAATCTTCCTATTGCAGCCGGCGATCCTCACCCAGATAGCAATAAAATTGTAACTAAATCTTATATCGATGAGCGTATTGCTTCTAAACGTTTAGTAGAAGTGACACCTGATTTCTGGATTCGTGATTATGATTGTGTATATATTGTTCGTGCTGAAGAACTCAAAAAGTTAGAAGCCGAAGAAACACCTACTCTTAAAGTTCATTTTTCAGAAGCTGTTAATAAACGTAGTTTACATAATAAGCTTGTCTTTTCTATTCTTATAGAAGGCACAAAAGGAGAGGAAAATAAATGGAGTCCGGCGATTACTAAATCACTTAAGTGGGAGTTTTATAATTTTGATAATGAAAAAATTAATATTAATTGGCTTAATAATACGGATAACGAACCAATTGATATTACTAAAAATGTATTATATGATAATGCAAGATATTGCGTTTTTGATATAGAAGTTGTAAATGATAAAATAACTTCAACTAATGACCCTGAAACTGCATCTTGGACAAACAATGCTAATCTAACAGCATTTATTACATGTATTAATGCTCTTTATCGTCTCAAAGGCTCAGTTGAATTAAATGGATTTAAAGATGTAGTTGCATTTACTGTTGATAGTCCTGATAATAGTGTTTTTGTTAATAGCAAAACTGAAGTAATCGAGAATGTCGATGATGAAAATGGAACTTATACAAAAATTAATGTTGATGTTACCGCTAATTTAATTGGCGAAAATGGTATTAGAATAGTTCCACCTCTTTCTAAAGAAGCATTTGAGCAACTTAAAAAGGACCAGGAAAATAATTTAGATGAAGATGACTCTAATGTTTCAGCTGAATTAGAAAATGGTTGGAAAATTGGTCTTAAAGATGATTTTATCGAAGGTGATCACTATATTAATGTTTCTTATGACACAGATAAAGATAAATTCCAACTTGAATTTAATTCTGAAAAACTTGATTTAGGCGGAATTGAGTTGGAAGGTGATGAATATATCGATGTTAACTTTAATGAGGAAGAAGAAAAGTTTAAGATTTCTCTTAATACAGATAGATTAGAATTTGGTGATGAAGTTAATCAATATATTACCGAATTGCCATCTTCAGGTGTTGTTGATATTAACAATTATAATTCTGTATATTTTACAAATAACAATAATTTAAATATTTCATTTGATGCATCTAATTTAGAAGAACAACAAACTATAACAACTGTAATTTATTTTAAATTTAGTGAAACTGCCGCACCTAATGTAACAGGTGTAAAATGGGTAAAGAGCGAAAAGAATATAGCTCCTAAATTAATAGCTAATAGATTATATCGTTTAAGTTTCACATATTTGCCTCCAATGGAAATGTTAAACGAACCCGCACAAGTCATTGGACAAATAGATTGGTTTAGATATTAAAGTTAAAAAGCCGGTTTAAATACCGGCTTCTTTATTATATCGTTGATAAAGATTAAAAGTGTATCTATGACCTACTATAGTATTTCTTATATTTTTATTATATAATTCGCTTATAGTAAGCGGAATACCATTTGTATCATAAAATATTGTAAATTCAATTCTTGCGTCTGAATCCAAATAAAGTTTTACATCAGATATCTCGCTTACTCTAAAAATACTTTTAATAGATTGAGTCATTTTATATTTGAGATAATCTTCTGTATCTATTGAATTAATACTTTCCTGACGATTGAAGAAAAATGTCTTTACTTTATCAAATTCATCAATGCAATATTTGAATTTAGATGATGGTTCTATTTCACTAATGTTTGTTTCTCTACCTATAGTACCGGCATTATAAATTGATAAAGTTTTATATGTTTCAGGAACACAACAATATTTTTTCTCACTCATATATAAAATTATTTATTTTTTAAAATTTTTGAAAAAATGATAAATTTTGATGACATTTGTAAGATATAAATAAAATTGTAAGAATTAAACCAACTTACAAAACCAACCAAACTAACAGGCGTAAGCCAAACCTAATAACCAAATGATAGAATAGGGAAAGAGGAAGGCCTACGCTAAAGCGCGGGTCTTTTTTAGTACCCTGTTAAAACCAAACAAACCAAACAAACCATAACAACCAATAGAATAATAACCACAATGGAATACACACAACCAATGATGACGGTGCCGCTTACTACAGCCGGCATAAATGATAATGGATATAACACATGGATGAACAACCCGTTCGCCTATCTTATCTGGATTTACGCACTCCGTAACTTCGGATTCGGCAATGGAGTTGGCGTCGATGGAGTTGGCGCTGATCGAGCCGGTCAGGTTCTCAATGCCTCTCAAGTAGATGCAATCCGTGAAACAGTGGGCAGAATTCTGTCCGACGTACAGTGCGGCAATGCTAATGGCATGCGCTTCTTGGAACAAATCGCCAATGAGGCTCGTGCAAATGGTGTAGCAATTACTAATGTAAATGGCACTATTTGCGATGCTAAGACAGCCGTTTTAAGTCAGTTAACAAATATGCAGTGGCAAAGCTCTCGCGAAATTGCGAGTGTAGTCTCCGCTATAAGTGATTGTTGCTGCTCTACCGGTAGCAAGATTGATAGTCTTGCATGCGGTATTGAGAAAGAAATATTAAAGCAAACAAATGACTTACAGCGTCAGATTGATTACAATCGCGACTCTGCTGAACGTGGCTTTGCTAATATTGCAAACGGTATTAGTAATTTAGGGTTCCAGCTCCAGACTCAGGATTGTGGCATTAAACAGCTTATCCAGGCTGAAGGTAATGCTACAAGACAGTTAATGCGTGACCTTCATACTGAAGATATTATCACTCAGAAGAATACTCAAATCGAGCATCTCCAGGGCCAAATCTTTAAGTATAGCCAGGCCGCTCAGACAGCTGAGATTATTAATGCTCTTAAAGCAGGAACTACAACAACTACTACAACCCCGTAACCTATTAAGGGCACTAGGGTAGAAATATCCTAGTGCCCGCTTTTAAGACAATGGCTACAAATCCTTTAACACCATTTTCGCCAATGCCTCCTATAACATTTCCTCCAATGCCCCAAGTTCCTACAAATGAGGAATTAACAAAAAGCATGAGAGGTGCAATAGAAGCAACAATTATCGATGTAATGAATAATCCTAATTCAGAATTAGGTGCCATTATTAAGAAACATGTTGCTGAGTCAATGGAGTGCAAAGAATTAATGGAAAAACTTTCTAAAAAAGTGCATAATCATATGCACAATATCGAAGATAAAGACGATGAGAAGTCAGATTTAGAAGTCCTATTCTGCGAAATAGTTGACCACCAGAAACATATAATGAAAGGAAAATCCATACTTGAGGTGGAAAACGAAATCAGGGATAAACATAAGGACTTAAATCCTGAAGAAACCAGAGTCTTATCTTGTCTGCTCAGAAGTGATGGCCCTGTAAGATTAGCTTCGATAACGGGTATGTCAATTGACGCATTTATTGAAACAATGCGACAACTGGGTAAGCGTTTCAAATCTTAAAAAGAAACCCTCCTTTAACCGGGAGGGTTTCCTTCTTTATTGCGATACTCAACTTTGATAGTTTCAGATTTAATTTGTTCTGTATCAAAATGTCGCATTTCTTTATTCACATTTCCGAGCGTCTCTTCCGTTGGGAAGAAGAATTGGATAAAATACGTGCCTTTATAGCCAATACTTTCGAGATGGCGGAGTATAGATAAAATATCGGATTCATCAATAACATCAGTGTGAACAGTGGTCCTTACTTCAAACGGAGTATCAGAATTTTGAAGAATATCCAGAGTTTCTAAAAATAAATTGAAAACTCTTTCTGCATTCATAAAGACATTCCACTTTTCTTTCGGTGCTTTATAGTCTAAAGCAACATAATCTACTAACTTATTTTCTATAAGATGACGAATAATATATGGGCTGGTACCATTAGTATCGACTTTAATTTTATAACCAAGTTGGCGAGCATAATAAATGTCATTAATAAGTCGATGACCCCAAGCTGTGCATTCACCGCCTGAAAATACAATACCATCTAGCTTTCCACGACGTTCATTAAGGAAAGTAATCACTTCTTCAGCTGGGAGAGTTTTCGCAGCACCCTGTGCCAATGATTTATTATAACAGTATGGACATTTAAAAGTACATCCATTATAAAAAAGAATACCACAGAGATTTTCTCCAAAATCCAACATAGAAAACGGTTCAATACCTGCGACTCGTTTCTCAAAAATATTTTCAATCATACTTCGGTTCCTCCCAATCATTTAGATAATTTTTATAAAAATGATAACAATAAAGAGTCACATTTTCACGAGCATAAAGACAATCTGTAGCCATTGTGCTCCAATAAGGACGGTCTTTATCAATAAAATCATTTTTCATTAACAAATCCATCATTTCAGCATGGTCAAAATATGTACAACGAGCAGTCTCAACACTATTGAGATTAAATTCATCTTGACAGTGTATCTCGTTTATATAAATTTGTTCGCAACGAGGTATATATTCTTTCAATAAAGAAACTCCTCCGATAATCCATACATTATCTTTCTCTGCATAATATTGTTCAAACTGTTCTTTTGTCAGAAAATTGACAGGAGTTTTGAACTTCCAGAGAGGTTGTTCCTTAGCCATCTTCTCCGGGTCTGAAGTAATAACGATATTCATTTTACGTCCAGGAAGAGGTTTAGAACCCAACGATTCCCAAGTCTTTCTACCCATTACAACATAAGCATTTTTTGTAATATGCCTAAACATAGACATATCTGCCTTTACAGCTTTTCTCTCTGCAAGTCCCGGAATAACTTCAGAAGGCAACTTATTATCTATGCCGACAATAGAGCGATTATAAATGCAAAAAATAGCGTTCATTATGCGTACAAAGCAAAAGAGAACTGAAGGCCGGAAAAACACTTAATTTTATACCAATGAAGATTATTATCTTCTGGTGTTTGTGTTACCTCAGTAAATGTTTTAAATCCATCATTATTAAATGAAATATCTTGCAAAACCTTTGCAAATTTCTTCCAACCATCTTCAGTTTCAATATCAGTTACAAGAATATCTGCAAGTTCGGAATTCTTAAATCTAATAGAAGCAATCTTTGCATCAAAAGCAAATGGGCGGCAAATTTTATAAGTTGCAAACGGACATGAATTAAATGAGTTAGAAGAACCCCAACCACCAAAAAGCATATTAATACTGTATGAGGCTTTGCTAAAAACTTGCTTTCTCATACCATTCAAAATGCGAATTTCTAAATTATCAATTTTATCTATAAAATTGGCTTTAGCCATAACAGCACACCAAGTCACAATATAATCCTTCTGAGTAAATCCTGCTTGGCTATAAAACTTTTCATAATCAATCCAATTACCAGTTTTAGTCTTTACCTGTGCCAGCAGAGTATGAGTACGATTGGAACTTTCAGTAAAATATCGTTCTTTATTCATAATATATAATTTCTTTTTATTATAGTTCTGAATATAAAAAAGTTTAGGCCGGATTTATTCCGGCCATATAAACACGTAACTATGATTTAATATCAGTGTCCGCAAGCACATGCTTCAGTAAAATAAACTCGTTCAGCAGCTTCACTTTGCTTACCCGTATTAAACGAGTTTTTATTTCTAATATAACCCATTTTCCACGCCCCCACCGAATTACCAGCGGGGGCTTCCCTACATAACGCGGGAGTACGACTCACAAGGAGTGCGTTCTGCCGCGTATTTGTTCAATAATTCTATTCGACTCATAATTGTAAAAGTATTTACTTTTTAGTATTTGACTGAAATTTGCTATGATTTTTGGCAAAATTAAGCCATTGAGTTTAGTTTCAATGGCTTACTGCCTTAAAAATATTTTTAAAAAATTTTCACTTATTAAAATCTAATTCGTCAGCGTGCTTTAACATGATTTCTTTATCACAAAGCGGGCAGAATTCATGGTCGCCGCTGATGTATCCATGCTTCGGACATACTGAGAATGAAGGAGTTATGGAAATATAAGGAAGACGATAATTAGTCAACACCTTCTTAACCAACTGCTTACATACCTCAGGGGAAGAAACACGTTCATTCATATAAAGGTGAAGAACAGTACCACCGGTATATTTCTTCTGAAGATCATCCTGAAGTTCAAGAACCGCAAACGGGTCAGCAGAGAAGTCAACAGGAAGCTGAGAAGAGTTAGTATAATACGGAGCATCCTCATAACCGGCCTGAATAATGTCATCAAAACGCTTTGCATCTTCACGAGCGAATCGATAAGTTGTACCTTCTGCTGGAGTTGCCTCGAGATTATAAAGATTACCGGTCTCATCCTGATAGCGCAGAAGCTGCACATTTATAAAATCAAGAAGTTCTTTAGCCATTTGTTGACCACGAGAATCCGTAATATCATACTCATCATTCGTAAAGTTACGAATCATCTCATTCATACCATTAACACCGATAGTAGAGAAGAAAGTATCAAAGGTATTAATATATCGACGAGTATATGGGAAAAGACCCATTTCATTAAGCTCAACTACCTTCTTACGCTTCTTTTCAAGGGTAGATGAAGCCATATCACAAAGTTCCTTCAAACGTTTCTTCATACCTTCAAAATCACCCTTATAAAGATACCCGAGACGAGCCATATTAATAGTGACTACACCAATAGAACCAGTCTGAGAGTCTGAACCGAAAAGACCGCCGCCACGCTTACGAAGTGCCTTCTTATCAAGTTGAAGACGACAATTATGAGTCATCAAACCATTGGCCAATCTAAACTCATGCTCATCTTCATCATCGGTAATAATTTCAATACATTGAGTTGGCATAACGCCCAATCTTTCAATTTGTGTAATAGCCCACTCATCACCACCGCTAACATGAGATATACGAGAATCATCTACTCTATAATCATACATGAATAAACATTTCATCCCAACTTCTAGTTCAGAAGCTTTATACAATTTACCAGTAATTTCACCATTTTCATATTTGGTGGCATACTGCAAATGCTCCGTACTCATATCAACAAATGTTTTATTTTCAAATGTAATTCTCAAAACTTGATGATTATCATAAATGGGAGACTTTTTGAAATTAGCCCACCTAGCCATATTAGTGCGAACTTTATGAGTGCTTTCATTAAGTTCTTTTAATTTAAAAATACCTTCATTCGTAACAACTCCAGTATCAAGAGTAAGAGGACACATGGAACGCAAATCGTTAGGACTATAAGCATTCGGGTCCTTGACAGTTAACTTACCATTTTCGTCACGAAGATACTGAGAGCCAATAAAGTTCTGGAAATAAGAATGACCATACTTTGCTGTATTTTCAAAGAGATATTCACAGTTAGGATTATCCCAGTCAAAGTCCTCAGTAATATTAATAGTAGGAATCGGGAAAGTGAACGGCTGACCATCCTTATCACCGTCAGACATTACCTGATAGAAGCAACGATTAATAATATCCATCTCCTTCTGGAAATTTTTATAAGTGAGAGAATACATAAGCATTTCATCATCAGATTCAAAGTCATTAAGACGTGCACGAATCTCATTAATAAACTTAAGATACTTAGACTCACCTACAGTACTCTGCTTAGCAGCTTCAATCTTTTCCTTAAGAGAATTATTATAGATACCTACAAAGTATGGAACATCGCCACGCATTGGTACTAAATCCTTAAGAACACTAGGAACTGTCCAGTCAATAGTAATATTAGTGAAAGGTGATTGACCCCAACGAGAAGGAACATTAAGATTATATACAAAATTTACAATAGCCTTACGGATAGCCTTTTCATCGATACCTTCAATCATCATATCATAGAATACGTAAGGAGCAAGAAGGGTATCAAAAGAAGAAAATGCCTGCGCACCGGCCCATTCTGCTTGCAAAATTCCAAGATAGTTGGCCATCTGATAAAGTGCTTCACGGAAGTGCTTGGGAGGTTTCGCACCTACTCGGGCAATTACACCATTAAAACCTTCTTGAAGGAGCTTTTGAAGGTCATGCCCACAACAATATGCTCCACAAACATCCAAGTCATGAATATGATAATCACCCTCACGGTGTGCCATTCCTTCCGCAGGTGAATATACCTCATCAAGCCACCAGTTCGCAATTACTTTACCTGCAAGATTGTTTACAAGACCTGCTGCCGAAAAAGAACTATTAGCATTCGCTTTAATTCGCCAGTCCTCACGATTTACATATTCATTTACTGTATCGGTACAATTAATAAGAGTTCCTTTTACCATAATAATAGTTTATTTAAATGCTCAGTTAGCTGAGAAATTTTGTAAAATATAATTTAATTTTGATAATGTTCTGAGCATAAAAAAGCAAAAAGGAGTCTGAAAATAATCAAACTCCTTTAAAGTAAATTACTTAATTTTAAACTTTAGCTGTTTAATTGATTAATATAAGCACCTATGTAAACGATATAATTTTTAAGCTCGCCTATTTGCTTTGAAAGATGATTAAATTCTTCACTCTTAACCGTATCAACGAAGAAATTACATGAATATCCATAGCAGGGAACAGTATTACTTACAGTAAAGCTATTTGGTGCAGGTACGATTGACTCATCTGCAAGTATAGCAGAAGGAGATAATTTACCAAAAATAATACCCTCGCTCGTTTTATAAGTTCCATTACCATTAGCATAAGCTAATTTAATAGAAACATTACTAGAGGTTTCTGTGTTTACAAAATATACTTTATATTCTCTATCAGCATCAAAATATTTTTGGTTATCTGAATTAAAATAAAATACACCTACTGCATTTCCATTAAGACTGGTGCTGGCACCTGATACGATTTGACCAACTTCAGAAGTTGCTATTACTTCATTAGTTAGAAAATCTACTATTTTTAAGTAATGATTTTCCCATGGTACTGTAGTTAAAGCACCGGTCATTGGGTTTCTAGTAGCAGCTATAATTGAAATACCTTTCAATTTACTAAGACTGGCTAATTTCATTATAAATCCTATACAATCAGTACCAACTTGGAAATTATCACTAGGGATATGTTTTAAAGAGTCTGGCACTGATTTTTGCATATGGAAGTATTCATTAGTCTTATGCCATTTTGTAACTGCACCTTCTTTAGTTACTACATCATCTACCTTTGTATCTTCTACATAATCAATAATAGATTTTTCAGTAGTTAATGAATCAGAAGTATTATCAGAGATAGATTCTGCAATATTTGTAACTGAAATAGTGTTAGAATCATCGTCGGAAATATCTATATAATTACTTTCGGAAATAGTGTATAAAGCACTATTCCACTTAGTACGTTCACTATCAGTTATATGGCTAGAATCACCTACATGATTATTAAAATTATCTACATGGGTATTAAAGTTTTCAACATGTGCGTTAAAAATGTCTGTATGTTCATTAAAGGTTGTTTCCGTTACTAAAGGAATACCTTTTTCATTTCTTGGATCTTGGATTCTTGCCATATAAAATATTTAATTTAAAACAACTATCTTAGTATCTCGCACATTTTTTTCTAAAATAGTTTCTATTTCTTTTCTGAATTGAGTAAACTGATTAGAAAACGGAAAGAGAATAATTTTATTTTTATGGGTTTTACAAAGTTCTTGAATAAGATTTTCAAAATTTTCTTTATTAAAGCTATAGCCAATTTTTTTAGTTAATACATTTTTAAAATAAAGCAAATTAAATCTAATTAACCCAATTCTAAAAGGCGAGCGAGTTTTAATTAAAATTTGATTTTCACTAATTTCTTTTTTATCTTCGAATGTATCTAAAAATTTAGTTAAATCACTAGTGATTTCTGGAAATAATATAATAGAATTAAAATTACCGTTTTTAATAGCAGCTTTAATGTCTCCACTAAATTCGCTTACATTATGATTTCGCATATAATAATTATGCGATTACTTACTAGAAGTTAAAATTATTTGATTAGTATTTAAATCTAAAAATGTATATGCTACCTTATTATCATTTCTAATATTTGCGCTGATAAGTTTTAATCTAATACCAGTTTGATTATAAGAAGATTTTTTAAGCGAAAACGGAACTTTTATAGTAGAAGTAAATCCATATAAATTATATAGAGTAATATCCAATGTTGGCCATTCAAATACTTTTTCAGGGTCTAAATTAAAATAATTTTCATTAGAAAAATTAAATTTATGTTTAGTTCTTAACCATGATTTATCACTGACCATAGATGGTCTAGTCAACGTATCAGTTGTGCCATCTTTGTAATTTATGACTACTTTAAATAAACAGTCTTTAACGTCAAAACCTGCTGCCTCTAACAACATATTTGTATTACGCTCAGTTAATACAACTTTTGGTTTATTTTCGTCTTCTTCTGTATGGGCTTCTTCTAAAATATTGTTTACTGCCTGAGTCTGAACGTAATCAGTAAAATCTAAATCTATTTCTTCATTATTAATAATGATAATACCTTCGGGGTAGAATGAAGTAGTTTTACCTTCATTATTATCGAAACTTAATAAAGAAGAATATTTGTCCTTATAGTAATAACCCATGCTTAAAATATTTAATATACATGCAATAAATTAAGAATAAATAAACATACATGAACTTTGGTCCGTTCTTTATATTTCTTAATACGTTAAAAACAATGCATTGGCTTACTAAATCTTATGCACATCACAAGATTTTAGATGAAGCACACGAAGAGTTTTCTGATAAAGTTGATGAATTTATTGAATCATGCATTGGTGTTAATGACCCGAAATCATTTCAAAGTGTATCAGTTGCATTTGAAATGCCTGATTCAGATGAAGATATAGTTTTAATTTTTGAAAGAGCTTTTGATGACCTTTCGACTGCTTTAGCAAAATATGCTAATAGACCTGAGCTAGAGTCATTGGTAGATGATTTTAATAATCTAGCAAATAAGTTTATCTACCTTTTAAAAATGCACTAATTTTAAACAAATAAAAATTAAGCCCCGGAAAACCGGGGCTTAATTTTTTATATTAATAAAATTAATTTAATCGAGTTAAGTTTAATGCAGTTTCAGCTGCTTCTAAAGTATCATAATGTGGCCATTCAGTGGTGAAACTATTGGTAGGACTTAAAAGAACTGGAGCGCTATAGAGTTTTACATATTGTCCAGCTTCATTTGTATGAGTAGCATACTCTTCAGATGCTTCTACTGTTTTAACATAGATACCTTCTGGCGCAGTTTGGTCTTCTAAACTATTACAATAAAGGTTAGTTAATATAGTCCATCCCTTTAAGTTCATAAGTTTAAAGAATTCTCTATAGATAACTAATTTATCAGTATCAGACAAACCGCTAAAATCTTTCCATGTAATTACAATAATACCCGCACCCTCTGCTTTAACCTCTACTTTTCGATTTATATGTTTAATATCATTAGTTGAATTATTCCATATTGGAGTTATAAAGGTAAAATGACCTCCTTGTTCCCATACATAGTATTCATCACCCTCATCATCATAAGATACTTCATTAATAAACGGAATGGAATGTGCTAAATTATACATTGAGGATAGAGATAATGAAGTATTTTCAAACATACCTAAGCCATCAATTAAAGCAGGGAATGTGCAATTAATAGTTGATATATTAGAGTTAGCGAACATGTCTCTACCATTATAAAGATATGGGAAAACACTACTAATAGAGTAAATTGAAGAGTTTGTAAACATATTTTTACCTTCAAAAAGCATCGGAGTGCTAGTAGTTAAAGCTAATAACTTAGAAGTGTTAGCAAACATTTCATTTCCATATAATAAAGAAGGTAATGCCATATTAACTAAATCAGTTAATGAAGTTCCCTTAAACATTTTTTCACCTTCTTGCAATTTTGGTAAGTTTATATTAAATGAAGTAACAGGAGAATTAGTAAACATTTCATTTCCTTTTACTAAATTATCTAAACTGCCATTAAAATATGTCAACCCGCTATCTTTAAAGAGCCCAGAACCATCTTTAATACAATCAGTTTCAATATTAGTAACGACTGATTTATCACTGTTATATGTTTTATTATTAACAACTTTAACAACTCCTTCTTTCCAATTTTCTGGAAGAGATGTTGCAGAAAGCCAATCGTGTCCAATGCGAGTAAATTCAGTTGTTTTAACTACTTTTCGACCCCAAAGGTCGTTTTCTGTAGTATCAAGGCCGCGATTATCTACTAAATTACCGCCAAGTTCCTCACTTACATATTTGCCAACGTATTCAAAACAAGAAATTTCAAATTCTGTTGAAGCATTTTGACCAGAAGCGAAGAAAATAGTACCTCCATAATAGTCTGCAAAGAAGTCAGTACCATCAAGAAGAGTATCTGTATCATTTTTGATAACAATTACATTATAACCAAGAGATGGGAAACCTGTTTCATCAATGCAGTCAGTGGATGCAACCCAACGTTGAACTGGCTTACCATCAACAAAGAAGCGATATGCCTGACCGTTAGAAGTTACACCTGCATTATTATCGTTATCAAGTGGTTCAAGTAAACCTTTATGGAATTTAAGAACATCTTTTCCATCAGCATTTTTTAATACTTCAGACTCAATGGATGAGGTAATATCTACCCATGATGTACCATCAAATTGGCAATATTTCTTTACGGCGCCGACGTAGGCTAAGTCATTTAATTTAGGACTTTTAGAGTTAAGGTCACTTAAATTATTAACTTTAAACATATATGGAACATCAAAAGCCCATACATCTTTAGCAGCTACTGTATGACCTGCTTTATTAACGCTCTGCCCAGTCGTCAAACCAGCTGCAGCAGGAGCTTTAGAGAAAGAGTGATATTTGTAAAGTTCGTCAAATGTAGGCATATTTTTAATTATTTAAAGGTTACTGAATATGGGTAAACTACAGCGTTACTACCACTAGGAATTACTATTTTAATATAAATACCGTCTTTGCCTGGTGTATTAATACCAGTCGGGAATGAGCAGTTGAATGTCTTAGTATTATTATCTATATTATTTGTTGCAATACCAAGTGTACTATCTGAAGTATATGTATCAGCCTTTTGGTTAATTGCATACCAAACATTAGGATTGCTCTTGATAGCGCAAAGAACTTGTACCTTGGTCCAATCTGTCCATGTTGTGGCGGTTTCGAAAGTAATATCAAAGTTAGACTTTGCTTCATTAATTGAGCTATTATAGATATTACGTATATGAGATACCGCAGCGGTGCCATTAGCGTTAATTAATTTACCTTTACCATTACCTGCTGCCTGAGGAACACATTTAGCATCAGTAGTAGTATTCCAAGTCCAGCTGGTTCCAAGAGAAGAGTTAAGGCGAAGAGTACCTTGAATACCATTAACTGTCGTATCAGAATCAGCGAAGTTTTCTGTTAAAGTGCTTGATGCAGTGGAAGGATTTGCCCATACATTTGTAAAGACATTACTAAAGGAAGTATGATTATCAGATGAGCCACCACTTCCGTTAAATTTCTTAGTAGTAATTGAGTATGCACCATCAAAATCCTTACCAGTGAATGTTACTGTTTTAGAATCAGAAACCTCATCGCTCTTATGATTTATTTGTGTATGAGATACATCAGTATATGTACGAGTAATAGCAGTACCTTTATTAGGAGTCAATGTCCAAAGACTTAAACTGCTACGAGCACCACCAGTGAAACCTGTACCTCCACTAGCGAGAATATCAGCTGAACAACCTTCAATATTATAAGTTGTTCCACAAACTACACGAGTTTTTGCAACTTTATTAGAACTAGTTAATGTTACAGCGGTACTAGGTTCACAAACACCGTAGAAAAGATAGTTGCTAGCGTCACGTTCAAAAACTTTTGTCGCTTTAGAACCCTCAACGAGGTCGATGCGATAACGAATCATGCCACCAACTGTTTCATCAAGAATGCCATGTGGCTTAACTGTTACTGTAAATCCTGTTACTTCAACTGTATTAGGTGAACGACCATCAGAAGCGACTTCATCACCGAGTACTTTAGCTGTACCTGAAATAGTAACTACATCAGTAATAGAAGTTCCTGCGGTACCTGCGAAAGCTCCTGAAGTGCTAATTACTGGTGTTTCTGATACTACTGATGTTGCATCATTATTTGTATATACCGTAACACGTATTTTAGACTCAAGATTAGGTAATGAGAACCCCTTTGTATTACCATGGTGAGTAGCATCACCGAGAGCACCTACAGTAAGAGAAATAGTACCCCACCCAGTAGTTGCAGTATTTGCTATAATAGCCCCAGCACATTTAGTATACTGTGAACCCCATGCAGGAGCTGCAGTTGGTTTAGTTGCACCATTTTCAAAGAGCCAATAGCTCTTAGTAGAAGCTGCGTCTGTAACCATTGAAGAAGAAAGACCCTGATAATTTCTATTTTCTTGAATATAAACTTGCAAGGTGGTTAATTTACCATTTTCATCAGTTACTGGAACAACATTTACATATTTTCCAAGAAACTCGATTTTTGGTGGAATATTATGGTCAATATCTTTGTTACCATCTTTAACTGATGGAATAATATCAAGAATATCATTAAATTCACCTTCCTTTTTCACGCTTAATTTAGTAACATCGGCAGTAGTAGTTCTAAAAGCTGATGTTTTGAAAGTGTAATTATTACTCATGTTCGTATAATTATTTAATTTTATTTTTAATGATTTAAAATAGACTAATTAAATAAAAGAAATTATCATGGAGTATTTTAAAATCTCAGACTATAGTTATGAATCCTCTAAAGCAGTTGATGAATTTAAAGCGACAATTATGGTTATTAATGACCGTCGTATCTATGCAGAAGACTTTGAGGATGAGGAAAATATCACCTGTCGTATTGACCGAGGTGTGTTAACAGTTAGTTTTGCAGACGGAATGATGCGTTCTACTAACTGGACAATTATTGACGATAGTAGAATGTCCGAAGATGATAAAATGTATTATAAGGACTTTACACGTTTGTAATTATTTGAACATAAAATAAAAAATCTCACTGGTTTTCCAGTGAGATTTTTTATTATCTAATAGATTGAAAAATTAGATAGCAGTGAGCTCCATGTCAAGAATAGCATCAGCCTTAGATGCGTAAACTGACCAGAGGTGCTGGTGAGGCCCAATTACGGACTTAGCAACTTCAACTGCAACGAACTTGCCATCTTTGGTAGTATGTGTAGCATGTGCTTCATCACTTGGACGAGCGATTACATAAACAGCGCTGTTAGAACCACCATCAGTAGCTGCAGCGGCGATGCCGTCGTGGTTAGAAGCAACTGTCCAACCCTTTTGAGCAAGCTCAGCGAAGTAACCGGCAATTTCGGGATTAGAAGTGAGAGTAGAATCAACGTCAATTGTGATATTATGAACTTCAACAGGAGATGTGCCCCAATCCTTAATACCGTCAGCGATATACATTACAGAGTCTTCATCGAGTTTGCAATTTTTGAACATATTATTGGCACGCTCGAGAGAACCAAGATTACCGCGGAAAGTAGAAAGGTTTGTGGTCGAGAAGAGGCCTTCACCATCAGTTTGCCAAGGCATGTCAGTAATAAATGTAGATAAAGATTGCGGTAATCTGCCACCACCGTGGCTCCCAACCATCTTTTCATAATTAACAAATGTTAAATCATCACAAATGCCATTAATAATCTGTGTAGTTCCACTTGGTACCCAAGTATGGTGAGGATTATCTGATACTATCCAAAGACCACCAACATTTAACTGTAAGTTACCATTATCTGTTTTTACAGTATAAGTACCATAACTATTAGCAATGTAATCAACATTAGGGTCTCCTGCGGCGGAACTTGTAAATTTAAGTTCGCCACTTAAACCATTTACGCTCTTTACATAAGTGGTAGGAATCTTAGCTTCAACGGCATCTGCTAAACCTTTAGCAATATTGGTAGCTTCAGCAACAGTTGTAGCAGCTTCAGCGATAGTCTTAGCTTCATTAGCAGTTGTCTGAGCAGCAACAGCCTTACTATCAGCGGTAGCAGCGGCAGCCACAGCTTCATTAGCTGTAGTTTGAGCAGTAGAAGCAGCAGTCTTAGCTTGGTCAGCAGTTGTCTGAGCAGTTGCAGCATTAGCAAGAGCAGTAGAAGCAGTTGTTTCTGTGCTCTTAGCAGCATATGCTTCAGCATCCTTAGAAGCCTGAGCAGCGATAGCACCAGTAACAGCCTTAGCGGTTACAATAGTCTCATTGTTAGCATTAGCATCAGTAATGGTGTTAATAGCACCAACAGCAATAGTTACTGCCTTTGTACTATTATCGGTAGTAACGGTAACACCAGCTCCACCACCTGTTACAGAGGAAATCTTAGCATCAGCGGTAGCCTGAGCACCTTCAGCGGCAGTCTGAGCATTTGCAGCGGCAGTAGCAGCGGCAACAGCTTTACCATCCGCAGTTGCAGCAGCCTGAGCGGCTTGGTCAGCAGTTGTCTGAGCAGCAGCAGCATCTTCAAGAGCCTGAGTTGCATCAGATTGAGCAGCATCAGCAGCGGACTGAGCACTACCTGCAGCGGACTGAGCATTTGCAGCAGCCTGAACAGCTTGATTAGCAGTTGCTTGAGCAGCTTCGGCAGCTTCCTGAGCAGCATCAGCAGTAGCTTGAGCATTAGAAGCGGCTGTTGTATTCTGACCTACAAGTGTAGAAAGGGTAGAAACGCTTTGAGCAGTAGCGATACCAGAAGTTGTAACTGTAAGACCAAGACCACTTTCGAGAGTACCAGTAGTTGTAACAGTTACGAGACCATCTTCGTCACTATCTGAGGCAGCAAGGGAAGTTGCCTTAAGAGCATAAGAAGGAGCAGCTGTTTCAAGAGTACCAATACGAGTAGCAAGACCATCAGTTGTACCCTGAATTTCAGTCTTAGCGGTATTAATAGCAGTAGTTACAGATTCAGTTGTAGCATATGCGCTGAGGTCAATCTGAGTGGAACCAAT
>JAZSCN010000033.1:0-119140 GCA_045602925.1 Oscillospiraceae bacterium
GCACGAAACATAAAAATTTTTTGTTGCAATAAAAAAACTGGTTGAAAACCAGCTCATCATACAATATAATAGTAAGTAGTGTTGATATCGTATCCGATAGCACTCCATCACATTGTATGATGACAATCACAGCCCTGTTAAAACTGCAATCAGCCTAAGGAATACCCTTTTCCTTAAACTTCGGCAACATCGCCTTTCACGACACAAGTCACATAGGGTAATGCTTCACGTTGTCCAAGATAAAATGTCAGACACGGTTGTGACCGCTACTAATCTTTGTTGCGCCTCTATCTGTTTGAATTTATTGTAGCAGACTTTTCACAGCCTGTCAACACATTTTGAAAAAATATGCGAGATTACACAATTTAAGCGAGGAATATTATGCTCCATTTAAACAATTTAAAGAAAACTGACTTTTATTACGACCTTCCTGAGAGCCTTATCGCCCAGACTCCCCTAGAGCCGAGAAACTCTTCTCGTATGCTCTGCCTCTCTAAAGACGGCGGAGAGGTTAGCCACGACCACTTCTATAATCTATGCAATTATCTTAAAAAGGGTGACCTTTTGGTGTTAAACGACAGCCGAGTAATCCCTGCAAGAATATACGGCGAGAAGGTCGACAACGGTACCTTTATCGAGTTTTTACTCCTAGAGCAAAAAGAGAATATGATATGGGAGCTTATCTGTCGCCCGGGAAAGAAAGCCAAGGTCGGCGCAAAGTTCTCGTTCGGTAACGGCAGACTCCTAGCCGAGATTATTGAAGTCAAGGATGACGGAAACCGAATCGCTAAGTTTACCTGCGAGGATGGTAATATATATTCAGCCCTCGACGAGATCGGACAAATGCCACTCCCACCATATATTACAGAGAAGCTTGAAAATAAAGAACGCTACCAGACAGTCTACTCTAAGGAGCTCGGCTCTGCAGCAGCCCCTACAGCAGGACTTCACTTTACAAAAGAGCAGCTTGAGGAAATTAAAGCAATGGGCGTAAATATCGCCTATGTAACACTCCACGTTGGACTAGGCACCTTCAGACCTGTAAAGGAAGAGAACATTTTAGACCATAAAATGCATAGTGAGCATTATGAAATGCCTAAGGAAACTGCAGACCTTATAAACGAAACAAAGAGTAATGGTGGCAGAGTTATCGCCGTAGGTACAACCTCTTGCAGAACACTCGAGAGCGTCGCTACCTTCAACGACGGAAAAATTGTCCCCGAAGATAGATACACAAGCATCTTTATCTACCCCGGCTATAAGTTCAAGGTGCTCGACGGACTTATCACTAACTTCCACCTGCCGGAAAGTACACTTATTATGCTCGTTTCAGCCTTCGCAGGCTACGATAATACAATGAACGCTTATAAAATCGCCGTAGAGGAAAAGTACAGATTCTTCTCGTTCGGCGACTCAATGCTTATTCTTTAAAGGAGAAATTTGATGTTTACACTTTTAAAGCAAGAGGGAAGTGCCAGACGTGGTCAGCTTGAGACAGTCCACGGCACAATCCAGACTCCTGTGTTTATGAATGTAGGAACAGCCGCCGCAATAAAGGGTGGCATATCTTCAATAGATTTAGCAAACGACCTAAAGTGCCAGGTCGAGCTTTGCAATACCTACCACCTGCACGTCAGACCGGGCGACGAGATAATCTATAAAATGGGTGGACTGCATAAGTTTATGAATTGGCACAAGCCTATACTTACCGATAGTGGCGGATTTCAGGTTTTCTCGCTTTCTAAGCTTCGCAGAATCAAGGAAGAAGGCGTGTACTTTAATTCCCACGTCGACGGCAGAAAGATTTTTATGGGTCCCGAGGAGAGTATGAGAATTCAGTCTAACCTCGCTTCAACTATCGCAATGGCTTTTGACGAGTGCGTCGAAAACCCCGCAACACATAAGTATTCTAAGGCTTCCTGCGAGAGAACAACACGCTGGTTGCTTAGATGTAAGGCTGAAATGGATAGACTCAATAGCTTAGACACAACTATAAATCGCCACCAAATGCTCTTTGGAATAAACCAGGGCTGTACCTTTGACGACCTTAGAATCGAGCATATGAAGGAGATTCGCGAAATCGACCTTCCCGGCTACGCTATAGGCGGACTCGCTGTCGGTGAGCCGACAGAGGTTATGTACCACATAATCGAACAGGTCGAGCCTTTTATGCCAAAGGACAAGCCGAGGTATCTCATGGGCGTAGGTACACCGAGCAACATCATCGAGGCTGTCTATAGAGGAATAGACTTCTTCGATTGCGTAATGCCTTCGAGAAATGCAAGACATGCTACCGTGTTCACCTGGAACGGCATTATGCACGCTGTCAATAAACGCTACGAGCTCGACGAAAGACCACTTGACCCCGAGTGCGATTGCCCAACCTGTCGCAACTTTTCAAGAGCGTATATAAGACATCTTTTCAAGGCGAACGAACAGCTCGCAGGCAGGCTTGCTGTTACTCATAATCTGTATTTCTACAATACACTTACAGAAAGAATAAGGCAGGCGCTCGACGAGGGCAGGTTTACAGAATTCAGAAATAAGTATTCAACCCTCTTAGCCTCAAAGTGTGAGGATTAAGCTGTGCCACCTTAGGCAATTTTGAAATACAAAAATAATATAACCGAAAATCATCAGGAGGAAAAATCATGAAAGCAAGAGTTCAGAATAAGCAAAAAAAGATGGCACTTATCTATAACGTAGAATTTTCAAAGTCCAGGGATATCGCTACAATTTGCAACGACCTCGGCATTACCGTTTTAGAGCTTGACTCAACAGCAGGCGCATTTACAGTAGGATATCTCTGTAGATATAACGGATATGACGGCGATATTGTCGATTGCGCAATTCCACAGGAGGAAGCAGTTGTATTCTCAGGCCTCTCAAACTATGAGATTAATACAGTCCTCTCAAAGATGAAGGATAAGCAGGCGACTGTAGCTCTAAAGGGCGTCGTTACCGATACAAATAAGTGCTGGGGACTCGGCAAGCTTGTCGAAGAGCTCGCAAAGGAGCATAAGGAGTTAAATGGCTAATGGCTTTTCAAAAATGCGACACTACATGTAGACTTTTCAAAAAATGTGGTGGCTGTCAGCTTTCTATGAGCTATGGCGAACAGCTTTTGTGGAAGCAGGAAAGAGTAGAAAGACGATTCTCTAGGCTCATAAAGTGCGACAAAATCATCGGAATGGAAAGACCTTTTCACTACCGTAACAAGACAACAGCTGTTGTCAGAGAGCTCGGAAAGGGCAGAATAATATCGGGCGTCTATCAGTCGAGCACAAATTCAGTCGTCGCAACCGACGAGTGTATGCTTGAGAATAAGCGCTCGCTTAAAATTATAAAGGTCGCAAAGGAGCTTATGCGTAAGCTTTCTATACCTGCATATAACCCGCAGACAGATAAAGGCCTTATAAAGTATTTTCTTGTAAGACAAAATTCAAACGGCCAGGCGCTGCTTTTGATAGTAACAGCAAAGGAGCAGTGGAACGAAAAGCATAGCTTCGTCGCAGAGCTCATAAAGAAATGTAAGAATATATCTTCTGTCGCTATCGGCGTTTGTAAGGTAAGAGATAAGCTCGTATTGCCAAAGGAGTGCAAGACGCTCTACGGCGAGGGCTTTATCGTCGATAAGCTCTGTAACAAGAGCTTTGCAATATCTCCGCTTTCCTTCTACCAGATTAACCATACCCAGACCGAAAAGCTGTATAGCCTCGCTATCGAAATGTCTGAGCTTCAAGAAACCGATACTCTGCTCGACTGCTATTGCGGAGTGGGAACTATCGGTATAATCGCAAGCGATAAGGTGAAGAAGGTTTTAGGCGTCGAGAAGAATTCCTTCGCAATAGAAATGGCTAAAGAAAACGCCAAGAGAAATAACATCACAAACGCCGAGTTTGTAAATGCCGACGCCAGCGAGTTTATGACAGAGCTTGTGAAGAAGGGCGAAAAGCCCGACGCAGTAATACTCGACCCTGCAAGAATGGGCTGTGATAAACGCTTTTTGCAAAGTCTCGTAAAGCTTTCTCCAAAAAGAGTGACGTATATATCCTGCAATATAGAAACGCAGGAAAGAGATGTAAAATATCTTTTAAAGCAGGGCTACGCCATAAAGCGTGTCGCCCCCGTAGATATGTTTCCACATACAACTCATATAGAGTGTGTAGTCTTGATGTCAAAAGTACAGAAGTAAGCAATGGAAAATTTGAATTCTCACCTGAGGTATTTTAAGGGATTTAATAACTGTTATATCTTGTTATAAAAATCTCGGCAAAGCCTTGAAAATACTAAAGTTTTCGTGGGTGTCCTCTCCGTTACATCTTGTATCGTGTTATATCATTTTACCCTTGGTTATGACCTCTGATAAGGGAAAAAACGAGGGAAAGAAAATCTGGTAACAACTTATAACAAATTATGAAAATGGCAGTTGGAACTGGATGAGATGCTTTTAATACAATTACAGGAAAGGACAGATAAGATGAGATTAATATACGCAGAATATAACCCACAGACAAACAGTGTTGATGTAACCACATTTGAGAATTACATATTGTGGATTGATTGTAATAAGGCTGAGGACGGATTAATAACAACACCCTGCTCGCAGAATTCTTTGAATGCATTAGCAATAGATGAGCCATTGGAGTATGCTCGGCTTGCCTTAGATGGAGAAATGCAGGCGTGGGTGGATGCGGTGGATAGTTTGGAAGTGTGGTGATTATAATAAAAACTTTTACTGGTAAAGGGCTTATAGAACAACTATACGTAGTGTGATAAAATAGAAAGAAAATTCGATTTGATGGTGAGAAGATATGACTTTAAATATGCGAAAGCATTATATCGACAATTTAAGGTGGATAACACTTTTGATACTTATACCATATCATACGGCTATGGCATGGAATGTTTGGGGTGAACCGAATTATATTTATTTTGAAGGTAACAGGTTGATTGGCAGTATTATTATATCCTGTAGTCCGTATTTTATGCCGCTTCTGTTTGTGTTAGCAGGAGTAAGTACGAAATATGCACTATTAAAAAGGACAAATAAGGAATATCTGATTGAGAGAATTAAAAGATTGTTTGTTCCGTTTCTGTTTGGAATAGTAGTTTTAATGCCAATAATGACATATATAGCGGATAAGTTTAATTGTTCATATAGTGGTGGATTTCTTGAACACTATTCTATATTTTTAACAAAATATACGGATTTGATAGGTGCAGATGGTGGATTTTCGCTAGGGCAGTTTTGGTTTTTGCTATATCTGCTGGTTATTTCAGTTGTGAGTGTTGGGATAATAGCCCTATCGAAAAGATTTGTTTCGAAAACAGAAATAACAATCCCATTTTTTCTTGTATGTATTTTGGGATTGCCCTTACCATTGCTAAGCGAACTGCTTTCTATAGGTGGAAAAAGCCTTGTAGAATATACATATCTTTTTTTGCTTGGCTATTTCGTATTCGCTGATGAAAAGATAGTAAGTAAATCAGAGAAGAATTGCTGGCTATTGTTTGGCATTGGATTAGTAGCAACTATTTTGAATGTGTATCTCTTTATTTGGGTAGATAAGGAATTTATTTTACTTAATACAATTACTAAGTATGTATCAGAGTGGATTATGATAATTGCTTTAATAGGATTGGCAAAAAAATATTTGAACTTTAGTGGAAAAGTATCAAGTTACATGAACAAAAGGATATTTCTGTTTTATATTTATCACTTTATATGGGTTGTTTTGTTCCAGTACATATTATATGAAGTTATTGGAAACCACACCTTTGTTTTGTTTACAGGCACTGTGCTATTGTCCTACTGGGTAACTTTTGTTTGTTGTGAAATAAGTATCAGAATACCATTTTTGTGCTTTCTTACAGGGTCAAAATATAGTTCAAAGAAATGATTAGCTTAGACGGATAAATTCCGATACACACCTGATACACCTGCACAGAATATTTGTTTGGTTTTCTTGGCTGAATGTGGAGAATTGTATTGTAAATGTTGCACATAAATGATATAATGTGAGGAATTGCTGGAGTTTAAGTATATTTACGATTTGGAAGAATCTTTTTTATAAAAAAGTTCCCTATATATGTTTTTAAGGAGGTACACCTATGTGTGGAATGACATCTAATCAGTAAATAAAATTGATTGGAGGATATAAATGAATACAAATATCAGAAAAATAAATTGTGATGAATATAAGATACTGGATGATTTTCTCTATGAGGCGATTTTTGTTCCTGAAGGTGTAGAAGCACCGCCAAGAGAGATTATCAATGCTCAGGAATTGCAGGTATATGTTGAAGGCTTCGGTAATAGAGATAGCGATATTTGTTTTGTGGCAGAGGTGGAGAATGCAGAAACATATCACAACATTGTGGGGGCTGTATGGGTTCGTGTTATGGATGATTATGGACACATAGAAGATGGTGTCCCTTCGTTTGCAATTTCCCTGTACAAAGATTATCGTGGTCTCGGCATCGGAACAGTATTGATGGAGAAGATGCTTGCAGAGTTAAAGGAAAGAGGCTATAGGAAAACTTCCTTGGCAGTGCAGAAAGAAAATTATGCAGTAAAGATGTATAAAAAAGTCGGTTTTAAAATAATCGATGAAAACGAAGAAGAATATATTATGGTGTGTGAATTATGAAGGAAGAAAATATAGAAAATTTAAAATTTATAACATTGAATAAAACTCATATTTCTCAAATGGCAGAGCTATATAAAAGGTCTTTTGCAGGAGAGCCATGGAATGATGATTGGTCCGATGAAAAGCAACTTTTAGAATATATGGCAGAGATATCCGGAGGGTGCCACGCGTTAAATTTCGGGCTTTTAATGAATGGAGAACTTGTAGCTCTTTCTGTTGGTGAAATACGTCATTGGTGGGAAGGAACGAATTACAATATTGAAGAATTCTGTGTTGATCCAAAGATGCAGGGACAGGGAATCGGTTCGTCTTTCATGAAAATGATAGAAGCTGAAGTGAAAGAGCGTGGCCTTGCAGGGATTTTTCTTCAGACGGATAGTGATAAGCCGGCATTTTCTTTTTATCACAAAAATGGATTTTTTAATTTGGACACCCATGTGAGTTTATACAAGAATTTGAGAACTAAACATAAGATGTTAGAAACAGAAAGACTTATTTTGCGCCCCTGGAGGGAATCAGATGCAGAAGATTTATTCCGATATGCCAGTGATCCCGAGGTAGGACCTATTGCCGGATGGCCGCCACATCAAAGCGTTTCAGAGAGTCAGGATATTATCAAAACTGTGTTGAATGGAGAGGAATGTTACGCAATTTGCCTCAAGGAAGATGGAAGAGCAATCGGAGCCATTGAGCTGAGATTAAAAGGTAACACTGACCTGACAGAGCGTGACGATGAATGTGAACTGGGATATTGGATTGGAAAACCATTCTGGGGACAGGGTATGATGCCGGAAGCGGCAAGAGAGCTTATTCGATACGGATTTGAAGAAGCAGGCATGACAAAAATTTGGTGCGGTTATTATGATGGCAATACAAAGTCTAAAAGGGTTCAGGAAAAAGTGGGATTTAAGTATCAATGGAAATCAGAAGGCGTTGATGTTCCCTTAATGAAAGAAAAGAGAACCGGACATGTGAGTAGTATGACAAAAGATGAGTGGTTGCAAATACAAAAATAACTTTTAAGGTGCTCTATGACAGAATTTTTACTTAGAATTTTTAGCCCCGTACAGCTTATCGGCTACGCCGGTACAGCATGTGCACTTATTTCATACCAGTGCAAGAAAAATCGCAACTACTTCCTCTTTCAGATGGGTTGCGGAATTGCCTTTACAATTCAGTTCGCATTTTTGTCCTCATGGGCAGGAATGTTCCTGAATTTCTTCAGCGTGGTAAGAGGTATAATTTTTGCACTCGGCAATAGGTGCAAAAAGCTACGCTTCCTCGTTTTTATGGAAGTCTGCTTTGCCTCGTCCTGCCTTGCATCAGTCTTGGTGTTTAGCGAAAGATGGTGGATAGCTTCGCTCTTGTTTGTCGCACAAGGCGTCGGAACACTCGCAATGTGGACACGAAACGGAAAAACAATCAGATTTACTCAGCTTTTCTGCATCTCGCCACTTTGGATTGTAAACAACGTCTACTACGCATCAATAGGCGGAGTAGTCTGCGAGGTGCTTAACATAACCTCGGTAATTGTATCTTTCGTACGTTTTAGAAAAACGGGGTATGATAAAACCTAAAGCAGAAAATATTAAAGGGAGAAAATTATGATTAAAAGAAGAATCGCTATGTCGCTTTTCGGAGTGATAATATGCGCAATCTCAGTCGGAATTTTTAAGCTCGCCGCATTCGGAGTAGACCCGTTCCAAGCGTTTATGAGTGGTATGGATAAGCTTATCCCAATAAGCTTCGGCACACTTTACGTTATCGTCAACGCCGTATTACTGCTCTTTAGCATACTCGCAGATAGGCATAATATCGGTATCGCAACCTTCATAAACCTGTTTTTGCTCGGCTACATTACTCAGTTTACATACGAGCTTTTGCAGGACGTTTTCCCAAATCCGTCAATGGCGCTAAGAATAGGCTGTCTGCTGATTGCAATCGTAATAATCTGCTTTGGCTCAGCCTTCTATATGACAGCAGACCTAGGCGTTTCGACCTATGACGCAGTCGCAATCGTTTTGTCAAGAAAGTGGAAGCTTGGAAAATTCAAGTACATAAGAATCTGCACAGATATAGTTTGCGTGGTCTTGGGCATAGCTGTCTTCCTTATCGGAAAAGGAAAGGCTAGCGAGATTGTCGCCTTCGTCGGCGTCGGAACAATTATAACAGCCTTCTTTATGGGGCCGCTTATCGAGTTCTTCAATGAAAAGGTCGCAAGAAAGGTGCTCGCAGGAAAGAACGCAAAAAGCTAAAGCTGTAAAAACAAAGGGTTTAAAGAGCCAAAATGTGTATAGCTTTTTAAGAAATTTCAATGTGCAAACCGAATTATGAGAGAAGAAGACACTGTCACTGGGAAGCTTGCTCGCAAAATAATGACTAAAATAACAAAAAGACGTGGTAATTCGCGTCTTTTTTGTTGCAGTAAAAAAAGAAATGTGTTATAATAACTATAATATAATGAGATAAGTATATATTCAAATAAGCGAGTGGAGTAAAACAGCAGTTCAAATGGTTATGTAAGCTAACAGCCGAAGATATAAGAAAGTATATCAAGGATGAGAATGGCTATGAATGAGATGTCGATGCTTAGCTGCATAATGTGTTTGGCATAACTACACCACTCGAGGTGTGCGACAAGTAACGCTAGGACACTCTAAAGTATATGTTGAACGATGCACAATTTCTGGGCAGGCGTTTCAACGTAGGAGGGATAAACATCATGGAGAATGATATACTGTATTCAAGAGAATATTTGGAATCGCATACAGAAAACGGAAGAGATATAACGACGCTTTCCTGGGATGAGCTTTACCGTATGGCGTATTTTGAGACAATTACCGGTCATCACAATTGGAACTATATGTGGACAAAGCTGGATTACCGATATATGGACCCTGACTTCCGCTATTGTTTTGTCCATTTTGATATCAAGGATTTCAAGATGTACAATGAGATGTTTGACCATGATATTGCCAATGACCTGCTGCGAAATGTGTGCAAACAAATGGAAGCAGAAAAGGATTGGATTTATCATTCTGCTAAATGCCACAATGATAATTTTGCTATGATGGTCAAGGCTATGCCGGATGATGAACTTGTCGAAAAATTATACGAGTTTTTTGATAAGATATCTGCGTTACCTGCAGACCCGTCTGTAAAAGTGTATTATCGATGCGGTGCTGTAACTATGGAGGACGCTACTTCAAAAGGCCACCAGGTCGCAGATTTGGCTAAGTTTGCACAGCGACTAGGAGTCAAGTCTAACTGTACCGAAGTCTACCTTTATACAAGTGACATGTATGAAAAGATGATGGAGAGAAAGCGTTATCTATCCTATCTGGATAAGGCCATCGAAAACGATGAGTTCTTGATTCATCTTCAGCCAAAGTATGATAGTAAAACCCAGCAGATTGTCGGCGCAGAAGCATTGGTGCGTTGGAACTATAAGCGTGAAAAAATGCTCTATCCGGTGGCTTTCGTTCCGGGATTTGAAGAGTCCGGCGTCATTGGTAAGGTCGACCAGGTTGTCTTTGAGAAGACCTGTCAGCTCTTGAAGGATATGCAAGAAGAAGGATTACCACTCTTGCCGATTTCTGTGAATCTCTCTCGCAGAAGAATGGAGAATAAAAACCTATTAAAGCAATTGGTGGATTGTGTGGACGCTTATGGTATTCCACACGGTATGGTCGAATTTGAGCTGACTGAAGGTGCAGCCTACGCGAACCAGGAAGAAATGTTCCAATTGCTAGAGAACCTGAAAAATAAAGATTTTTGTATTTCTATCGACGACTTCGGAACAGGATATTCGTCTATGAGTATGCTGCTTAAAATGCCAATGGATACATTGAAAATCGATAAGTGCTTTGTCGATTGCATTGATGCAGAGCACGATACAACACGAGAGTGTATTGTAATCAGCAGTATCATAAGAATGGCAAAAGACTTGGGCCTGTGCTGTCTTGCAGAAGGTGTAGAAACCAAGGAACAGCTCGACTATCTGAAGGACCTCGGTTGCGACAGGATACAGGGATATTATTTCAGTAAGCCGGTATCGTGCGAGGAGTACGTTGAGAAAATCAGAGAACAGTGTCGCCCCTAAAGAGCAGGCAAGAACTATCACCGAAAGGCATGCTCGATAAGCAATGACTAAAATAACAAAAAGACGTGGTAATTCGCGTCTTTTTTGTTGCAGTAAAATTGAAAGTGTGATATAATAACTATATCGAAATGAGAGGGCTACTGCTATGAAGAAAAGAAGCTTTATTATACCACTTATATTGTCTGCAAGCCTGCTGACAGCCTGTACTGAAGGACTAAAAGAGAACAGCGACTTGTCATCCTCAGAGCCAAAGGTAACAACTACAACTACCACAGAAGCTACCACTACAACCTCTGAGAAGGTCACAACAACCACTACAGAGGCTACCACCACAACTACTGAGGAAGTCACAACCACCGAAGCCACCACCGAGCCGCCTGCGCCTGACCATTCAGAGTATTATATCGAGGGCGTCAGCGTCGATGATGTCATTACCTATTTTAACGAGGTGTGCCTCGATGCCGAGTGGAGTGAGGATGGAAATCCTGAGCTTTTGCAAAAGTGGGTTACACCAATCGTCTATAATATCGAGGGCGAAATGACAGAGGAGGACAGAAAGTTCCTTGAAGACTTTGTCGATTGGCTCAATAGTATAGAGGGCTTCCCGGGTATGAGCGAGATTCCAAAGGGCGAGTACGGCTCAAATTTCGATATCTTTTTTTACCCATATGATGAGTTTTTGCGAAGTTCCGAATATGCAAGCGCAGATGTAGACGGAACTGTTATATTTTGGTATAACGACTATAACCAGATTACAAACGGCACCGTCTGCTACCGCACAGATGTAGAGCAGTATACCCGTAATTCTGTTATTATGGAGGAAATCTACAACTGTCTGGGTCCTGTGCAGGATACCGAGCTGCGTGAGGATAGCCTTATCTACCAGGGGTTTTCAACACCACAAGAGCTTACCGAGGTCGATAAGCTTATTATGAAGCTTTTGTATAACGAGCAGATGGAGTGTGGTATGAACGCTACTCAGTGTGAAGAGGTTATAAGAGAGCTGTATTATTAAGAGGTAGCATTATGGCAATAACAATAAACATCTACTATAAAGGTAAAGGCGATAACGCAAAACGCTTCGCACAGGAAATGCTCAGCAGTGGTATCGTCGATAGAATAAGAAGCCGCGAGGGTAACCTTAAATACGAGTATTTTGTCCCTCTGGAGGATAGCTCGGTGGTGCTTTTGATTGATAGCTGGGAAAGTCAGCAGGCGCTTGATTTGCACCATTCATCTGAAATAATGAGCGAAATTTTAGCACTGAGAGAAAAGTATGACCTCACTATGACAGTAGAGCGATTTATCACTGATGTAGACGGTATACCGGAAAGTGATAAGCAGTTTATAAAAGAGAAGTAAGGTGACTTACGATGATTAGAAAAGCACTGAACTCAGATATATCAGACCTGAATAGATTGCTTTTGCAGGTCGAGGCTGTCCACCATAACGGCAGGCCCGACATCTTTAAAAGCGGTGGAATAAAGTACGAAAAAGCCGAGCTTGAGGCAATCCTCTCTGATGAGAAAACTCCCGTCTTTGTCTATGTCAGCGACGATAATAAGGTCGTAGGCTATGCGTTTTGTGTTATAAAGCAGGAGAAGGATAGCCCGCTTCTTACCGATATTAAAACCCTCTATATAGACGATTTGTGCGTCGATGAGAATATAAGAGGCAAGGGTATCGGCAAAGCACTCTATGAGTATGTAAAAGGCTATGCTAAGGAAATAGATTGCTACAATATAACACTTAATGTTTGGACTCTTAACGATAACGCAGTACGCTTTTATAAAGCCCTGGGCCTCCTTCCACAAAAAATCGGTATGGAGCAGATTTTAAAATAGCAGGTGATATTATGGGACTGTTCTCACTTTTTCAAAAAAAGAAAAGCCTGACGAGTTCACTACCCGTAGTGACGTAAGGCTCAAGAAAATAAATGTTGTGTATATCCCACCAAGCGAGCTTATCCCACAAATGAATGAAGATACATCAGTAGCAGGCACTCTGAAGCCTGTCAATTACTATGCTACAAAGCTTAAGTTCATAGAAGCACTCGTCTATTATTCAGAGGATTATTCTGAGTCAAAAATAAAGCTGTGCTTTTATGTAAACGAAAAGCTCGAGAAAGCGTCAGAGCTTTTCGAGCTTGATTTTAAAACCTTGTCAAAACTTCTTTCAAAGGTCGGAATGTATATAGAGAGCTAGTCGGTGATTGCCTTCTTTGAAGAAAGCTTTTTAAAGATAAGATATACAATAATCGCAGTAGTGCTGCCAAGTATAATTCCACCGAGTACGTCGCTCAGGTAGTGTACCGTGAAGTATAGCCTTGAAAATGCAATAAGAAACGCAGCTGCAAGCGCTATCGCTCCCGACTTTTTGTGGCATAAGAATAACGCCACAGCACTTGCAAACGACGAAGCCGAGTGGCTCGACGGGAATGAATACCCCGACGGTGCCGAGATAAGTAGCTTTATGCTCTCGTCGGCTATAAACGGTCGCTCTCGTGCCACAAGGTCTTTTATTAAAAGCTCTGACAGCGAGAAGCCGACAGCCAGCGATATCGAGTATATAATGCCGATTTTTCGAGTCTTCTTGTTTATGAGAAGAACAATCGCCAGCGCAATCCACATTATGCCCTTCTCACTTATTATAGTAAAGAATTTGAAAATAAAGGTCAGAAAGCCGTTTTGAATAGACAGCATAAAATCGACAACAGCATTATCTATAGACTGTATAAAATCCATTTTAGTTCCCCCAAGAATTTAAGCTAAGCTTATTTTAGCATACAATCTTAATTATTTCAATAGAAAGGAAGAATAGCTTGCTAAGACTTTTAAAATATCTTCGTAATAATAAAGCTCAAAGCATCATAGCACCGCTTTTTAAGTTTATCGAAGCCGTCTTCGAGCTTTTAGTGCCGGTGATTATGGCGCAGATTATTGATGTCGGCGTCGCTAACGGCGATAAGGAATATATACTTAAAAGAGGTGCAGTGCTCGTGCTGTTCGGCATCTTAGGGCTTGCCTGCGCACTTACTGCACAGTACTTTGCGGCAAAGGCTTCCTTCGGCTTTGGCACAGCATTAAGAAGCGACCTCTACCGTCACTTTACATCGCTCTCTTATGCAGAGGTGGATAAGGTCGGTGCCTCAACCCTCATCAACAGATTGACATCGGATATCAACCTCGCACAGTCGGCTGTCAATATGTTCCTGCGACTCTTTATGAGAGCGCCGTTTATAGTGGTCGGCTCAATTATTATGTCACTTACAATAAACGTAAAGCTCACGCTTATATTCTTGGTGGTAACACCAATTCTCGCCGCCGCAATATATTTTATTATGCACTTGAGCCTGCCAAAGTATAAGCAGATTCAGAAGAACTTAGACGGTGTTACCCTCTCTGTAAGAGAAAATCTCTCTGGTGCAAGAGTTATAAGAGCCTTTTCTGCACAGGATAGAGAAGAAAAACGCTTTTTTGAAGAAACCGAAAAGCTCGAGAAAAGCCAGCTTTCTGTCGGTAAGATTTCAGCACTCTTAAATCCGATTACCTATGTCATAGTATATGTCGCAATTATTGTAATTATATGGTTTGGTGGAATAAGCGTCGATGTCGGCGACTTAACCCAGGGCAACCTCATCGCTCTCGTGAGCTATATGACGCAGATTCTCCTCGCCCTCGTTGCCTTTGCAAACCTTATCGTAATAGTAACAAAGGGTACAGCTTCTGCTGCCAGAGTCGCAGATATGCTTGAGGTAAAGCCGTCAGTAACCGACGAAAACGGCACTATAACCGAGGGTGATAAAAATGCCCCGGCAGTAGAGCTTTGTAACGTAAGCTTTGCATATAACTCATCTGACGAGAGGGCGATTTCTAATATTTCGCTTAGCCTGAGTGTCGGCCAGACGCTCGGTATAATCGGTGGTACCGGCTCAGGTAAGTCAACGCTCGTCAGCCTTATTCCTAGATTTTATGACGTTACCGAAGGCAAGGTACTCGTTGACGGAGTAGATGTAAGAGAGTATAAGCTCTCTGCCCTAAGAGATAAAATCGGCGTTGTTCCACAAAAGGCACAGCTTTTCTCAGGTAGCATAAGAGATAATATAAAGTGGGGTAACGCAGATGCCACCGACGAGCAGGTGTGGGAAGCTTTAAGACTTTCGCAAGCCGATGATTTTGTTAAGTCAAAGCAGAATGGCCTCGACGAAATGCTCGCCCAAGGTGGAAAGAACCTCTCAGGTGGTCAAAGACAAAGACTCACTATCGCCCGTGCACTCGTTAAAAAGCCACATATACTTATCCTTGACGATTCTGCCTCAGCACTCGATATGGCAACTGATGCAAGACTAAGAAAAGCAATTGCAGGGCTTAGCTATGAGTGTGCAGTTATTATAGTTTCTCAAAGGGCCTCTACTATAAAGAATGCCGATAAAATTCTGGTTATCGACGACGGCGAGGCTGTCGGACTCGGTAGCCACACCGAGCTTATGCAGGGCTGCGAGGTATATAGAGAAATCTGCCAGTCCCAGCTTTCTTCCGAGGACGCTTCTAAGGAAGGAGGCAATGCAGTATGAGCCAGAAAGACACAAAAAAGAAGCCGACAAAGGCTACTCTCCCAAGACTGCTTTCTTATGTAAAGCCGTATAGCGTGCTGCTTATCCTCTCTATAATATGTGCCGCAGCGTCGGTGATTTGTACCCTGTATGCGCCACTGCTTATAGGCGATGCCGTCGATTGCGTAATAACGAAGGGTAACGTCGATTTTGATAAGCTCAAAATAGTTATTATAAAGCTAGGTGCAGTAGCAGGTCTTGCGGCATTATTCCAATGGATAATGTCAGTGCTTACCAATAAAATTTCATACAGCGTAATAAGACAAATGCGAAATGACTGCTTTGAAAAGCTCGAGCACCTGCCGCTTTCTTATATCGACAGAGTGCCCCACGGCGATATCGTCAGCCGTATAATAACCGATGCAGAGGCTGTCTGCGATGGTCTGCTCCTCGGATTTTCGCAGTTCTTCACAGGCATTGTTACCATTATCGCAACAATCGTATTTATGCTCACAATCAGCGTCAAGATTACGCTTGTTGTCGTTATCGCAACTCCGCTTTCGCTTTTTGTCGCAAGATTTTTGTCAAAGCGTACCTTCAATCTCTTTAAGTCGCAGTCAATCGTCCGTGGCGAAATGACAGGCTATGTCAACGAAATGCTTACCGGCATAAAAACCGTTACAGCCTTCTCTCAGGAGGATGAAAGCTGCGAGCACTTTGACGATATAAATAAGCGTTATGAGCAGGTCGGCGTCAAGGCGATTTTCTTCTCGTCACTCGTTAATCCGTCAACCCGCTTTGTCAACAACCTCGTCTATACAAGCGTTGGAATTGTCGGAGCCTTTTCTGCAATCGCAACAGGTGGAATCACCGTCGGCCAGCTTTCTTGTTTTCTTAGCTATGCTAACCAGTATACAAAGCCGTTCAACGAGATTTCAAGCGTCATTACCGAGCTTCAAAGTGCAATGGCCAGTGCAGATAGACTGTTTTCAGTAATGGACGAGCTGGAACAAACCCCCGATAAGCCGGATGCAAAGGAGCTCGAGAACGTAGACGGAAGCGTCGATGCAGTGAATGTTTCGTTCTCCTATAATCCGGATGTCAAGCTCATCGAGAACTTTAACCTCTCGGTCGATAAGGGGCAAAGAGTCGCAATCGTCGGCCCGACAGGCTGTGGAAAAACTACCGTCATCAATCTCCTGATGCGATTCTACGATTGCGATAAGGGAGAAATCAGAGTATCAGAAATCCCTATAAATGACATAAAGCGTGATTCTCTAAGAGGTGCCTACGGAATGGTACTCCAGGAAACATGGCTTAAAACGGCTACAGTATGGGAGAATATCGCCTATGGTTGTCCCGACGCTACGCAGGAAGAAATCATCGCCGCAGCAAAGTCGGCTCACTGCCACAGCTTTATAAAAAGACTTCCAAACGGCTACGATACCGTCTTGTCAGATGACGGAATTTTGTCACAGGGCGAAAAACAGCTCCTCTGTATCGCAAGAGTTATGCTAAGGCTACCACCAATGCTAATTCTCGACGAGGCTACCTCATCAATCGATACCAGAACCGAGCAGAGAATCCAGCGCGCCTTTGCTAAAATGATGCAGGGCAGAACAAGCTTTATAGTAGCACATAGACTTTCAACAATAAGAGAAGCCGATGTTATTCTCGTTATGAAAAACGGCAATATTATCGAGCAGGGAACTCACGACGAGCTATTACAAAAGAATGGCTTCTATAGCGAGCTCTACAACAGTCAGTTTGCCGTAACCTAAAAAAGAAGGGAGGAGCGTCAGAATGATAGATTACTACTTGTCGCTTGGCCGGTATGAGCAGTTTTTGCTCTTAGTAGCAGTTGTTTCAGGAATAGTATTTGCCATAACACTATGCGTAGAAAAGTGTGAGCAATACGAGCTCGGAATTAGTGCAAAAAGAGGCAAGTCATTTTCAGTGCTAACAGCAATGAGTGCGCTGTTCGTTTTCTGCGTGCTGACGCTTGCCTTTATCAGCAAGGGAATACGCTGGTATATAGCGTATCCTATATCCATTATTATAACTATAGTGTATGTGTTCTTGGTGCTTTTGATATTTGGCGGAACAAAGAAAATCAAGCGACCAAAAACCAACTACCGTATAGCAATCGGCAGAACAGGCGTTGTCTATAAGCCGATAGAAGCCGATTCCTCAAAGGGTTGCGTGAGCGTCGACGCCTTCGGCGATACAATCGAAGCCTACGCCATTTCAGCCGACTCCGAGCCGATAGCTTCCGGCACACTCATAAAGGTTATCGACATAGACGGAGATGTGCTGGTGTGCGTCCCACTCGATAAGGAATAATACTTAGATATAATAATTTAAGCCCACTACTAAAAAGTAGTGGGCTTTTGTGTGCCTCTTATGATATAGCTTTTCCGTCGCTGTCAAGCTTTATTCCATCAACCTCGCTGTCTGTGACCATAGCACCCTTGTCGCCAAAATAGTACTTGTCGCCGTCGATATTCTTCCAGCCGAACGTCTTTATTCCCTCAACAAAATAGTACTTCTTTCCGTCCTGCTGGTACCAGCCCTCGAGCAGATACCCGTTTCTTGTGAATCTGAAGTCTATTCCGTCAATAGTGTAGTAGCCACTCGGAGCAGAGCCGTCTTCGGTGAAGTAGTATATTCCCTCGTCAGTCCTGAGCCAACAGTTTTTTACCATCTGCCCATCAACATTAAAGTAGTAAAACTTGTCCTGCACCTTGTATACCCCAACAGCCATAATTCCACTTTCCTCGTCAAAGTAGTGGGTGTGACCGCCGAGCGTTATAAAGCCCTGTTGCTGCACGCCGTCTTCACCGAAATAGTATGTGTAGTCGCCGATTTTTTGAAGGCCCTTTATAGGCTGGAAATCATCGGAATAGTAGTATGTGCGCTTTTCACCCGTGGCGTCGTCAACCTCGGTGAACCATTCGTGCCTTGCCCTGAATGTTTCTTCGTCAAAGATGTATGTCTTTCCACCTACAGTTATCTCACCGGTCCTCGCAACTCCGTCATCACCAAAGTAGCAAAGTCCGTTTTCAATCTCTGCAAGACCTGTTGTCATTTTTCCACTAAGACCGAGGTAATAGGTCTTTCCGTCAATTTCCTGCCAGCCGGTAAGCAGAGCAAAGTCGCTACCAAAGTAGTACTTGCCGTCACCGATTTCCTGCCAGCCGATGTTCGCAAAGCCCTCTTTGTCGTCAAGATAGTATTTCTTGCCGTCAATCTCTGCCCAGCCAAAGCACTTTGCTCCGTCATTGCCGTAGTAGTAGGTCTTATCGCCAATCTGTAGCCAGCCGGTGTGCATCACGCCACCTTCACCAAAGAGGTATGTCTTTCCGTCAAGCAGTAATTCACCGACAATTCGCTTGCCGTCACTTGTGTAGTAGTAATAGTCGCCGTTATCAGAATACCAGCCGGTCACCATAGCACCACTATCAGAGAATAGGTAGGTTTCACCGTCAAGCATCTGCAAGCCCTTGAGGTAACCACCACCCTCAGTGAAGTAGAACTGCCCCTGAGAAGTCGCAGTAAAGCCGATAGCTATGTCGCCGTCTTCCTTAAAGTAGTATTCCTTGCCGTCTATCATTACCCAGCCCTTGGCGTATGAGCCGTTGGAATTGTAGTAACGGTCCTTTCCGTCAACAGTGAGAAATCCAGCCTCAGTAAAGCCGTATTCGTCGAATATAAACGATGCACCGTCAAGCTCCACAACGCCTGTGTAGAAGATGCCCGACTCCTCGTTAAAGCAGTAGTTGACGCTACCGATAGTTACAACACCCTTTTGTACAACACCCGAGGAATTTGCGTAATATCGGTTTCCATCGTAGGTCTGCCAGCCGGTAAGCATGTAGCCGTCATCATCAAAGAGATATTCCTTTCCCTCGATGTTGTATATGCCCCTTGCCTTTTGCCCGTCGTTTGAAATAACATAGTATTGCCCTAAAGAAGACGAGTGCCAGCCGGGTGCGAGCTGTTGCTTGTAATAAATGTAATACCCAAAGCCTGCACCGACAATAAGTGTGCAGATAATACTCACAAGGATAATTACACTCTTTTGCTTTTTGCTTATCATAGCTTGTTGCCTTCCGTAAAGAATTATTTGTAAAGCCTGCCTATCTTGTCAAGCCATGTCTGTGCAAGCTTAATAACATCATCCGGTGCAAGTATTTTCACCTTGTCACCGAATTGGAACAACCAGCCCCAGAAGGTAGGGGAAATCTGTACATCAACAGTTACCTTGAAGGTGTCGTCAGAGGTAACAGTAGTCTTGATGTTAGTGCCAAATCTGTCAATGACAGTATCCATAAGTGACTTGTGTAGCTCTAGCGTAACAGCCTTTTCTTCGCCACCGTACATGCTGTATATCGAGAGCTGTTCCTTAGCCTTCTTAACACATTCAGGAGAGAGTGTGTCGCACTTTTCGTCTGTGATGCTTATCTTGTCCATTCTGTCAATACGGTATCGTGAAATATCTTCGTGCTTTTCGCAGTAGCAGATGAGATAGTACTTGTCTTCCTCCCATGTGAGATGAAGCGGAGATACCTTGTATACATAACCACCGTGTCTGTGCTTCTTGCGCTTGTCAATATCATAGTATGAGTACTTGAAGGTGATTTTTCTGTTCGATTTTATAGCCTCGTGAATATCGTTAATGATGTAGTAAATGCTCTCGTTGAACGCCTTGGCTCTGCTGTTAACAAAGACCTCTCTAGAAAGCTTAGGAGCATTATCCTTGCTCGTCAGAGTCTGGAGCTTGGCAATAAGCTCGTTAGACTTTTTCTTTGTGAGGAACTTGCTCGAAGCAACAGCGTCAGCGAGAATGTACAGCTCTTCGGTCTGGAAAAGCCTTGACGCAAGATAGTATGCGTTCGAGTGCCCACGCCTAGTTATAACAATATCCATTCCACAGTCCTGGAGTGTCGCAATATCGTCATAAACCGTCTTTCGCTCGCTTGCAATGCGTCTTTCGGCAAGCATATCTATGATTTCTTGCACTGTCAGTGTGTGGTCATCATCGGTATACTGTTCAAATAAAGATTTTAAAACGAGCAGCTTGTTTTTCTGCTTTGCCTGGCTTGGCATATAAATTCCTCCTTATAAAAATAAAAAAATTAAAAAATTAAATAGCGCTAGTCTTTCTTACGGTCACGAACATTTATGAGCGTTCCGTCAGGCTGCTTTATCGTCATAGTGTCAAGCTGGCTTGAAAGATTGCCAACAAAAGCCCGCCTGTATTCATTGCGAAGAGCCTGCCTTTCAGCCTGCTCCTCAGCAGTCAGCTCACGTTCTCTTGAAATTCTTGTAAGCTCGGAAATTCTGTCGATTTTTTTCTGGTCCATATCAATGCTCCTAACTTTATATACATACCTAGATTATAACACAGCCGAGCGAGGATTTCAATAGTAAAAAATGCTCTCTGTCCTAAAAAATTCCCTTAAGACAAAAGGGAAGTTGACAAAGCAACAAAAACGTGTTAGCATATAGTTGACAAGGAAAAGAACAAATGTTCTTTGTAAAAAGAACAGCGTGCGGAGGTTTATTTTATTTTAGAAGGGACGGTAAGGAATTTTGAAGACCATAAATGAGCTTATTTTAGAATACAGAAAGGACGCCAAGAGAATAAGAGATAGAATTGCCTTTCTTAACCGTCAAATGAAAGAGGACACAGACAGAAATAAAATGCAAGAGTACCGCAGAAGAATCGAGGTTTTGTATGAAGAACACGGCGATATAATGTACGCCATAACGCTTATGCTCGCTCATGCAGAGGAGCAGCTTCCAATGTGTGCAAATGGTGACTGCTGATGCCAAGAATGAAGCGTGTAAGCTATGAGCTTATAGATAATTATATATCCGAAGTTGTCAGGGCACCAAGCATAGATAGAGTAAAACAGCAGATAGTACGAGAACTCTTGACCGATGGACTGACCAATAAGCAAAGAGAGTATCTTCTTATGCGATATGTAAAAGGGATGAAGGGTGTAGAGATTGCCGAAGTGTGCAGAGTCGATAAGTCCACCGTCAGCCGTACACTAAAAAGAGCCAGAGAGCGTATCCTAAAAGCCCTTGGAACAAGGCATCTTAGAGAGGATTTCTATAACTATCTGAAAAGCGAGGATTGCGCATAAAACCTCGTTCATACAAGAAGCAAATAGGGTACCAAGCTGTTGCTTGGTACCCTATTAGTTATTTTGTCTTGTTTTTAAAGTTACTCTTAAGATTTGTTGTAAATCCGAAGTAGCTCTTTCCGGTGTTTACAGTCAGCTCGCTGCCATCGGCATTTGTGATAACAAGGTCAGCGTGCTCGTCAGCCTTCGACCACTTTACAGGAGTAACAGTTCCCATAGAAACATAGTATCCGTCGCCACCTGTCCAGTCAAGGCTTATAAGTCCGTTGTTCCAGTTGATGACAGAGGTGTCGGTTTCGAGTATGAAAAGGTTTGTGAATTCAAGCTGTGTCTCGGTCTTGCAGTCCATGTGAGGCTTGCCGTTGTGAAGCTTTTTGTATACGCCCTTCTTTGAATCAAAGGTGAAGTCGGAGAAGTAGTATTCCGAGAAGTAAACGCAAAGCTTCTGGCACTTCTTGTCAGAAACAGCTACGTTTTCAGTAGAAAAGTTGAAAACAGGCTTGTCCTTTTCAGGAAGCAGGTCACTTCTGATGCCTGCACGCTTAAGAGCATCCATTGCAATCGAGCCCTTGAAGTATCCGCAGTGCTCAGAGGAGTATGTCTTGTGTCTCTCCTCATCTCTTAGGAAGATGTAATTGTTAGAATAACCGTCAAGTCTGTCAACCTTAAGCTTTTGAAGAGTGTCCTTTGCGATAGTCTCATCCTTGCCCCAGCAAGCATAAACAGCATCATAGCTAAGAGCGAAAATAGGGTAGTAGTAACGACAGCTTCTGATTGAGCATACATTAGGTATCTTGGTTATGTCACCGTAGATTGCCATAAGTCTTGTGATACCACCCTCAACAGGGCACTCGTATATCATATCAGCCTGTGCAATACCGTATTGAGGTAACGCAAAGGTTATGTTGTTGACCATTATCGCAAGTGGCCTCTTTCCAACAGCCTCGTCAGAAAGTGTGTATTCGCCGGTAAGTATGTTGAGGTTGCCGGAAGGCTCTGTAGGAATGTCCTCTTCCTTCGCAGTTGTCGATGTCGTGGTTGTCGTAGTTGTTGTCGTGGTGGTAGTCGTAGTTGTAGTCGTTGTCACATCATTACTAGCCGGCGTCGAGGAGCTGTCACTTCCCGAGCAACCCGTAGCCCCCATTGTGATAGCTAAACCAAGTATAATCGTCAAAATCCTTTTTAATCTCATATCTAAATTGTCAGAGTCTCTGGCCCCGACACTCCTTTCATAAACTCATACATATATTATAAAACTTTTTAAAAGCTTTGTCAAAAGACAGTATTTCCCAGAAAATCTCCATTATTCGTGCTATTTCAAGGCTTTTCGATATAGCACCGATAAATTTGTAACACCCTACATTTTAAAGCACCGACTTTTGAAACATTTGCACAAATCGACTATAAGAATAGGCGAAAATGTGTGGGTTTGCTTTACAATTTAAGGTTTCTATGATAAAATAATTATGTATGAAACGATTTTTTAAAGGAGGGAACCGGTATGCCAAGCGCATCTTTTGAGATTAAAAAATCTGCCTTGCCGAGCATAAAGTATGTGCTTGATATGCTGTCAAGAAGACTTGCCGATAGCAAGGAAGATAGTCACGCCCTCATTCTTATAGAAATAGATAGCAGAGCTACCACACCGGATATCCTGGAGAAAATGGCCATAGAGCTTGTTGCTGCATGCTCTAAAAAGGATATAGTCGGCTCATTCGGTGAGGATAGATTTGCCGTTTTGACAAGTGGATTTTCCAATAGCGTAGAGCTTGAAAAGCTTATCTCAAAGCTTATCTATAGACTAAGCATCGCTGATAGAAGCATAGGCTCTGACACAATTATCAGAGCAGGTGCTTCCATAAACGAAAACACCGTATCTGTTCAGGATATGGTGCGCTTAGCAGAGCTTGCACTTATCAAGGCTAAGAATGAAGAAAAAAGCTTTGCCGTGCTTTCTAATGCCGAGGATACCATAACCGAGCAGGAAGTCGTATCCGAGGGTGCACCTCAGCGTAAAATCCAGAGAGTGCTGAACTTTTCTTTTGATAAGTTTTCAAAAGCCGAAGATAGCCGATTTGCAATAAAAGACGTTATCGCTTGTATCTGCGAGGAGTACGGCTTTAGCAGAGCCTTTGTGTCAAGCTATGAGTCAGAGCTTGTAAGAGCAGTTCAGTGGAACGGCAGTAACGTCGGCGAGTTTTTCGATAATGATATTGCATCCATTTCTTCAAGAGTATTGTCGGGCAACACGCAGTCCGCTATTGTCTGCGAGAAGAATAGATACGCCGTACCCGTAAAATCAGGAGTCGCAGGTGCAGGAGTGCTCTGCTTCGAGGATTTGGAAGGCTCTCCGGAAAGAAGCGAGGCCGAGCTTTCTGAGCTGAAAACCCTGTCAAAAATGTTCTCTGTCTATTCAGTCAGACTTTTCAGCAGTATGTCAGCCGAGGATGAGCTTATATATTACAAAAACGCCCTGGAGGAGAATAGTACAGCCTGCCTCGTTGTCGATGCAGATAACTATAGAGTGCTGTATATGAATCCTTTTGCAGAAAAGATTTTCCAGGGAACAAGCGTCGGCATTTGCTGTGCCGATAATATCGTGCAAACCCTCGAAAGAATTAAAAGTGGCGAGGAAACCGGCTGTGACGATAGAGGCGTCTACCACTACGATACCTTCGATAAAAGTATCCAGAAGTGGCTCTCTAGCTCTATTTTGTGCATAAGACGTGCAGGCGGGGAGTACGCATTTTTAATTACCGTAACCGATATTTCAGTGCATATGGATAACGCAATGACTAAGGATAAGGTTACCGGGCTACTTACCCACGAGGGCTTTGAAATCGAGGCTGAAAAGCTTATCTTCGCTACAGAGGATGAGTACGACCTCGTTGTGTTTAAGATTTCTAACTTTAAGAATATTAATGATGAGTATGGCTACCAGACAGGCGATAAGATTTTGTCAGCCGTAGCAGAAAAAATCAAGCTCATCCTTACCGAAAGCGAAAGAGCTTCACGTTCTTCCGGCTCCAGATTCTGCGTTCTCTTTAAGAGAAGTAATTTCCAGATACTCCGTTGCAAGCTTGACTACTTGTTCAGAATAGTCGAGGACGATATGTCAAAGAAGCATTCTAACCTTACTCTGAACTTTATGTGTGGCGTGTATCCGATTGATAAGCTAGGATATAGACTTAGCACAGCAATGGATGGAGCTAACCTCGTCATAAAGAAGGCAACAACCGGAAAGTATCATTCCGGCAATGTTATCGAACTCTATGACGAAGAAATCAGTCGTAGCATCGAGGAGCGTAAGAAAATCGAAAGCGAAATGGTCAGCGCCCTCAAAAACAACGAATTCGAGGTTGTGTATCAGCCTAAGGTCAGCCTGAAAACCGGCAAGGTCTACGGTGCCGAAGCACTTATCCGTTGGAACAGACCGGACGGTACAATCATCCAGCCGGGCTTCTTCGTGCCAATCTTTGAGGATAACGAGTTCGTCGTCGAGATGGATAGCTGGGTGTATAGACGTGTGTTCTCACAGATGAAGCAATGGCATGATGAGGGAATACCTCTGCCGATAGTTTCAGTCAATGCTTCAAGGCTGCACCTTAAGGACCAGCACTTCCCAGAAAAGTTTGAAAAGCTCGTAGATAACTACGGAATCCCACATAACTTTGTAGAAATAGAGCTCACAGAAAGCACCTTCGTCAAGACCTATGACAGACTTATCAGCATGATGGAGGATATCAGAAGCCGTGGCTTTAAGATTTCTATCGACGACTTCGGAACAGGCTACTCAACGCTTAACCTCATTAGCGTTCTGCCTGTCGATGTTTTAAAGCTTGACGGAAACTTCTTTATGAAGAATAAGCTCACCGACAAGAATAAGAAGGTTATCGAGTCGATAATTATGCTCGCTAAGAATCTCGGACTTACCGTTATCTCTGAGGGCGTAGAAACCGACGAGCAGGTCGCATTCCTCAAGGAGCACTACTGCGACGCAGTACAGGGCTATTATTACTATAAGCCAATGAAGGAAGAGCAGTTCAGAAAGGTAATTTCTAATCAGTAAAATTAAAACTCATATAACATCAAAAAGGGTACCAAGCATTGCGCGTTTTGCACATTTGCTCGATACCCTTTTTCTATGTAAAATTAAATTTTAACCTCTATAATTTCAGCCTTTGCGCCAACCTCTCTCAAGCGCTGTTCAATTTCCGCAGCCCTCTCGTAAGGAATGTTACGAATAATTGTCGAAGGTGCATTGGTTACAAGCTCGAAAGCTCCGCCAAGACCAAGCCCCGTTACTTCCCTTACAATGTTAATAACAAGCACAGACTTTTTACCCCTGTGCTTGAGAAGAATCTCGTAACGCTTCTGACTCGCATCAAGAGGCGCACCACAGAAAGAGCAGGTGTTCGAAAATCCAATTCTGACCTCAGAAAACGCACCACAGTTAGAGCACTTTACAGTCTTCACCTGCTTGTCAGCGCCACCACCGAGTCCATTTTTGAGTATGAATATGGCCTCACCATTTTTCTCACCGATAGAGCAGTTTTGTAAAAACTCCTTTGCAACACCCTTGTCGAAAGCCCAAAGAAGCTTGTTCTGTGAGATTCTTAGCACCCTCGATGCATACTGAACAGATACAATTCCGTCAGCGTCGGTGTCAAAAATGCTCGATAGCTTTGTAGCAATACCACAAATCTTCAAATTTCTGATAGTCAGTATCATTGGCACAAGCGTAATTGCGATGAGAAAGATAAAAGGAACAATAGACGTAATCTCCTCGTTTCCGCGTAAGCTTTCAAAAAGCAAGAATAAGAAGATGAATGTCCATAGTGCCATAAGGAGCGAGGTCAGAGTAAGAAAAATACCATTTGTAATTTTTGAATTGGTCAGCTTTGTACTATTGAGAAACACGAAAAATCGCCCCAATCTTTAAGTGAATTTAAGAGGTAACAGAAAACCACTGCCTGTTCGGACAGTGGTTTCTATCAAAACTAAGTAATAACTTAAATTACTTGAGCTCGATTGTAGCGCCAGCAGCTTCGAGCTTAGCCTTGAGGTCTTCAGCTTCTGCCTTAGAAGCGCCTTCCTTGATAGCCTTAGGAGCGCCTTCAACGAGCTCCTTAGCTTCCTTAAGGCCGAGACCTGTGATTTCCTTAACAGCCTTGATAACGCCCATCTTAGCATCACCGAAGGAAGCGAGGATTACGTCGAACTCAGTCTTTTCCTCAGCAGCAGGAGCAGCAGCACCAGCTGGAGCAGCTGCAACAGCAGCTGTTACGCCGAATTCGTCCTGAATAGCAGTTACGAGCTCTGAGAGTTCGAGGACGCTGAGAGCCTTGATATCTTCAACTAACTTTAAAATCTTTTCTGAAGCCATGATAATAATCTCCTTTTATAATTATAAATTGATTTTTTGGGAACATAGTCCCGGTTGATTATGCAGACATTACGGCCTGCGACGTGTGAATTAAGCTACTAAAATTAAGCAGCATCGCCGTTCTTGTCGACAACGGCCTGAAGTGTAGCAGCGAGCTTCTGCATTGGGCCCTGGAGGGAACCAACGAGCTGTGCGAGAAGAACTTCTCTTGAAGGAATCTTGGCGAGAGCAGTAACGCCCTTAGCGTCATAAACATCTGAACCAATGAAGCCAGCCTTGAGATTGAACTTGTCGTCGCCTGCCTTCTCAGCGAATTCGCCGAGGATTCTTGCAGCAGCTGTTTCGTCTTCTGTAGAAAGAGCGATAGCGGAAGTACCTTCGAGAACGTCAGCGAGTCCATCAAGACCGCAGTTCTTTACTGCAAAACGCAGAAGAGTGTTCTTTTCTACGAAGTAGTTAACGCTTGCTTCTCTGAGTGCACGACGAAGTGCAGTGTCCTCTTCAACAGTGATACCCTTGTAGTCAACGATAACGCCGGCACAAGCACCTGAGATGAGTTCTGTAAGCTCTGCAACTCTTTCCTGCTTCTTAAGCAGAATCTTTTCACTTGGCATTTAAAATTTCACCTCTTTGCGAAAATTTCTATTCGCATCATCACACTTAATAAGTGCAAAAGAAAATCCTTTTCCCTAAAGAGAGAAAAGGATACAAAGTCTTTATAAACCTTGCAATTCTTTCCTCGGTTGGACTTACGGATTTCTCCACCAACTGTCTTTAGATACGAACGCTTAATTATTATATCACGTCTAGATACAATTGTCAAGGCTTTTTTAAAAAAATCTTTAAATTATCTTTGAGCCATTCTAAGTCCGCCACCTGGGAAGCCGGATTCCTTCTTTGCCTCTTGGCTCTTAGGAACAACCTCGGGTATGTTGCCGGAATATGATGCGCCCTGCTTTGAGCCACTTGCAAGTGATAAGCCAAAGCTCTTCACCTCTGGCTGAGTCTGTTCTGCAACAGTAGCCATAGGCTGTGCAACCTCTTCTACGATAGGTGCAGCTTCCTCTGCGACAGCAGCCACAGGCTGTGCAACTTCATTTACGAAAGCTGGCTTCTTAGCCGCAGGCTTTTTATTTGACATTGCGAAGCTGAATCTAGGAGCTTCTGTAGCAACCTCTTCAACAATCGGTGCAGCTTCTTCTACAGCAACCTCTTCCACGATAGGTGCAACTTCTTCTACAGCAACCTCTTCTACGATAGGTGCAGCTTCTTCTACAGCAACCCCTTCTACGATAGGTGCAGCTTCTTCAACAACCGGTGCAACTACTTCTGCTACAGGCTCAGCTGCAGGCTGTACAACTGCTTCTTCAACAGGCTCTTCCACAAGCTTAATTTCTTCAACCGGCTCTCTTACGATGGTCTGTACGAAAGAAGGCTTCTTTTCCTTCTTGCCGGAAGGCATCATTGAAAGTCCACCGCTGGAAGATGCTGCAGGAGCAGAAGATGTCTGCATTGAAGCACCAAGCACCTTGGTAAGTGCTGCGCCGATTTCTGCTTCATTTTCCTTATCGGATATATTAGCTCTGCTCTGTGGCATAGCGAGTGGTTTTCTTGTATCTCTGACGGAGTTTCTTCTTGTTGAGCTCTTTGAAGACATACCCATCGAGAGTCCCTGAAGTGGATTGCCGAAGCGTTCTGCAGGGGATGCAGTAGACTGCTTGCGCTTTCTTTCCTTTTCCTTTGAAATTCTCTTGAGCTTAACGTTTTCTTCAAACATCGCAACAGCTTCTTCAACTGTTTCAACCTTGTCTTCCTTTACATAAGAAGCGATTTCGTCAGCATACTTTATATGCTTTGTAGGGATACAAACGAGCTGCTTTTCTTCAAGAGCCTTGAGGTATTCAACCTTCTGCTTTTCGAGAGTGTCGCAACGTCTTGTAAGCTCGTCAATCTGCTCTCTTATGCCCTCGTTGATTTCCTTCTGGCTGTCCCATACCTGCTCAAACTTCTTACGAATAAGATTTCTGAGAACGACAAGAACTGCAACAAGTACAACAACAAAGGTAACACCCAGAGCGATAAAGTTCTTGACACCAAAGTCGCTTGTTCCGGCAATAAGCATTGCAATAAGACCACAAAGCAAACCTGCGCCTGCAGCAATGCCGAGTGCTATTAAGTTCTTCTTTTTAAGACCAAAGTCAAGCTCAACCTTAGTATTTGTGTGAATATATGTCTTGAGGTAATCTCTATTCTCGTGATTTACGGCAACAGCATCCTCGTACTCAAAGTAACGTCTGAAGTAATCTTGAGTTTTTTGTAGCTTTTCCATCTCAACAGCACTTGCCATAGGGTACTCATCTCCATCATAAATAATTTAACAATAACATTATACAAAATAGCTACCCATTTGTCAATATAATTGATTAAAGATTTTTGTAAATCTTTTTAGAGGTCTTTTGTACATATTAACAAAAAACCACTCTCGAAAATCGAAAGTGGTTTTGAATGTGATTATAAGTATAGATTAAACACCGTACTTAGATGTGTTAACCTTGATACCAACGCCCATTGTAGAAGAAACTACAACGCTCTTGAGGTACTGACCCTTAGCAGCAGCAGGCTTAGCCTTAACAACTGCGTCCATGAGTGTGTTGAAGTTTTCCTCGAGCTTTTCCTTACCGAAAGAAGCCTTACCGATAGGGCAGTGGATGATGTTTGTCTTGTCAAGACGGTACTCAATCTTACCAGCCTTAGCTTCAGAAACAGCCTTAGCTACGTCAGGTGTAACAGTACCAGCCTTTGGGTTAGGCATAAGTCCACGAGGACCGAGAACCTTACCGAGTCTACCAACAAGACCCATCATATCAGGAGAAGCAACAACAACGTCGAACTCCATCCAGTTTTCCTTCATAATCTTATCTACAAGGTCCATGCCGCCTACATAGTCAGCTCCTGCTTCCTTTGCAGCGTCAAACTTATCTTCCTTACAGAATACACAAACTCTAACAGTCTTACCTGTTCCGTTAGGAAGTACAACAGCGCCTCTAACTTGCTGGTCAGCGTGACGTGAGTCAACACCCAGACGGATATGAGCTTCTACTGTTTCATCAAACTTTGCCTTAGCGCACTTGCAAGCGAGTTCAAGAGCTTCAGGTGCGTCATAGAGCTTTGCTCTGTCAACGTTTTTTGCAGCGTCAACATAATTCTTACCATGTTTCATTATTATTTCCTCCTCATTGGTGGTAATACCGCATTGCTAAAGTCGCAAAACGGTTAGCGGAAATCTTCCTCCCACCTTCATCGGCATAAATTAGTAAAGAATTTATGCACATTTGCACACTAAAACTTATTAGTCAACGACCTCTACGCCCATTGAACGAGCAGTACCAGCAATCATGCTCATAGCTGATTCAACGCTTGAAGCATTGAGGTCAGGCATCTTCTGCTCTGCAATCTTCTTAATCTGTTCCTTAGTAATCTTAGCAACCTTAGTCTTGTTAGGAACGCCAGAAGCTGACTCGATACCGCAAGCCTTCTTGATAAGAACAGCAGCTGGTGGAGTCTTTGTGATAAATGTGAAAGAACGGTCTGCGTAAACAGTGATTACAACAGGGATAATAAGGCCCATATCGTTCTTAGTTCTTTCGTTGAAGTCCTTTGTGAATGCCATGATGTTAACACCATGCTGACCGAGTGCAGGGCCAACCGGTGGTGCAGGAGTTGCTTTACCTGCAGGGATTTGAAGCTTAATTAAGCCTACTACTTTCTGTGCCATTATGCACACCTCCATTAATTGTGGTAAGGCGAGCCGTACAAATTAAGGCTCTCCCACTTTTTAGAAGCGTCCTGCTTCAAAATAACGAATACGAATTACCTAGAAAGCCTTAAGCCTTAGTAACCTGGTGAATAGGAAGAGTAACAGGAGTCTCTCTACCGAACATAGATACAGTAACGTCAACTGTCTGTGCCTCAAGATTAATCTTCTGAGCAACACCGTGGAAGCCTTCGAACGAACCACCTGTAACAGTGATTTCTTCGCCCTCCTTGAAGTTGACATTAACCTCAACTCTGCGAGTATCAACACCCAGAGCTGCAACCTCCTTGTCGGTAAGTGGAACAGGCTTAGACCCTGGTCCCACGAAGCCTGTAACGCCTCTTGTGTTACGAACGATGTACCAAGTATCATCAGTCATAACCATCTTCACAAGCACATAGCTTGGGAAAAGCTTTCTTTCTGCCTCAGTAGTCTTGTTGTCCTTAACTTCGGTAACAATCTCTGTCGGCACCATTACTTCAGGAATAAGGTCCTGAATACCACGGTTTTCAACAACTTTTTTGATGTATTCGGATACCTTGTTTTCATATCCCGAATAGGTGTGAATAACATACCACTTTGCTTGTTCTGCCATTCTCTTAGTGTTACTGCCAATTGTGAGCAGTAAGCTCTCCTTCCTCAAAAAATTCGCATATCTGCGGCGAAAACCGCTTTGGGCTATTACCCATAAAGTCTTTTAGTTAAGCACCGAGTCCGACAAGCACTGTGAAAAGCCAGCCAAGTCCCATATCGACGCCTGCTAAGAAAAGACCTGTTACGCACATTGTAGCAATAACGATACCGGTATTGTTAGCAACCTGCTTCTTTGTTGGCCAGGTAACCTTCTTGAGCTCACTCTTTAAGTCTCTGAAGTACTTCCTGATACCGCCCTTTTTCTTTGCCTCAGGCTTTGCTACCTTAGTAGCCTTTGCCTTTGCAGTTTCATTTGACTTACCCATAGCTAACCCTCCGGAAATTACTTAGTTTCCTTGTGAAGAGTATGCTTCTTACAGAACTTGCAGTACTTATTCATCTCAAGTCTGTCAGGGTCATTCTTCTTGTTCTTCTTTGTGTTGTAATTTCTTTGCTTGCATTCTGTGCATGCCAGTGTAATCTTAACTCTCATTATTCGGCACCTCCTGACGAAAATTATGCCCTATAAGAACGGATAGGACATTGTCTGCCTCCCTCATGCGACCGTGTGCCGCACTCCGACAGTATTATCGGATTCTGAGGTTTTGTGATTTTGCGCCTTAAAAATGGGCACAAAAAATAGACCTCATAAAGAGGTAAAACAATTATACCCCATAAATACCCACTTGTCAAGCCTTTTTTATGATTTTGGGGGATTTGTTAACCTTAAGGGAACTTTTACGCCCGTATTTGTCATAATGCAGTAAATTGAAACTATTTTGTGATAGTTGCACTTGAAAAATGCAGGTAGACGTGCTATAATGTATTCGTGATATACCATATAATATAGGGGGAATTTCAGATGGCATATTGTAAGCAGTGCGGAGCAAGCGTAGACGAGGTTAGAGATACCGCCTGCCCATACTGTGGCAACGTTATCGAAAAAGCACCACAGCCTGCACCACAGTATCAGAATAATCAGTACGGCAATCCATATCAGAATAATCAGTATGGAAATCCATATCAGAATAACCAGTTTGGCGGCAATCCATACCAGAACAATCCATATGGCAATCAGTTTTCTAATATGCCGTTTGCTAACCAGTATCAGTATAACGGTGACTCAATTGCAATCCAAAAAGCTAACTCAGCCAAAGTGCTCGGCATACTTGCTATCTTTATAAATCCAATGTTTATAATGTCTATTATAGCAATAGTTATGAGCAATCAGGCACTTACCCTTGCACCAAACAACCCTGAGGTTCAAACCTCTGCAAAGACAGCAAAGAGCTGTGCAATTATAGCAATTGTGGTAGGTATGTTCTTATCTATTGCATCGATTTTAATGTTGGCTAACATGTATTAATAAGTAGCTACATATAAGCGTCTGCGATTTTTTCGTAGGCGCTTTTGTCATATCTAAAAGCGAGTGTGCATATTATATACCCTAAAATATAATAGGGGTGAATAGTTTGTATGCTTGACCTTATAATAAAGCTTTTTTCAGGGAACCTGCTTTGCTTTGCTCTGCACTTTGACAATATGGGCGTGTTTCCTAAGCCACTTAGCGCAAAGGAGGAAAGAGAATGCTTCGAGAAGCTCTCTAAAGGGGATAAAAAGGCGAAGGAAAAGCTCATAAGCCATAACCTTCGACTCGTCGCACATATTATAAAAAAGTATTATTCCTCATCGTCCGATACAGACGACCTTATCTCAATCGGAACAATCGGGCTCATCAAGGCTGTTACAACCTTCGATTATACCAAGGGTACACGCTTTGCAACCTATGGAAGCAGGTGCGTTGAAAACGAAATCCTTATGCACTTTCGAAGCCTTAAAAAAACAGCAGGCGAGGTGTATTTCGGTGAAACGCTCGACACCGATAAGGACGGCAATTCCCTTAGCCTTGCCGATACAATAGCCGATTCAACCGACGTGTCACAGCTCGTGGATGTAAAGATAAATTCCGAGAAGCTCTATGAATATATAGACTCGCTTCTGGATGTACGAGAGAAAGAGATTATCGCTATGCGCTACGGACTTTTCGGGCATACAGCACTCACTCAGCGTGAGGTTTCAAAAAAGCTTAATATCTCACGCTCGTATGTTTCAAGGATTGAAAAAAGAGCTATAGAAAAGCTTAAAGTCCCTTACGGACTTTGATGTATAATTTTCCAAAAAAGGTCAATCATAATCTGTGAAAAGCATTGTATGTGCTTTGGTAATATTATTGCCATCTGAATTTGAACGGAGGAACAGATAATGATTAACCTAAAACCATTTGCGAAGAAAGCAATCGAAGCGATAAAGGGCAGAAAAACCTTTTTAGCCCTTACAGCCTGTATCGTGGCAGTCGGCGGTGCAGGTGTGTACGCCTATAACAGAACTGTCGATAACCTCAATGACAAGCTCTTAAATCCGAGTAAGAACAACAGCAGCCAGGCTCAAGACGTAAATGCAGGAAAGGATAACGTGCTAAAGGAGGATAGCCTCTCCAGCGAGCTCCAGGAAATTCTCGATGCCGATACACAGCCAAGAGTGTTCCCGATAGACGGAGAAATAGCAAGCGGATTCTCCGACGGCGAGCTTGTGTATTCCGAAACCTTAGGCGTGTGGCAAACCCATAACGGTATCGATATTCTAGCCGAAAAAGGCGAAGAAGTATTGGCTATGACAAAGGGCGTCGTCGAAAAGGTCTGGGAGGACGCACTCTGGGGATATTGCGTGACAATCGACCATGAGAATTCCGTCGTCAGCCATTATTACGGACTCGACGCAAACCTCTCTGTCCAGCAAGGCGATAAGGTCGATTCAGGAGATGTTATCGGTACAGTCGGCAATACCGCATCAGCAGAAATCACTATGCCATCACATATCCACTTTGCACTTAAAAGAAACGGCGAGTGGGTCGACCCCGTGCATTATATCTCCCCAAACAGCCATAAGTAATCTATCGTAGTAAGGGTGTCGCATAGCCGATGCCCTTGTTTTTTAGGCTTTAAAATTTGCAGTTGATTTTTCCTTTTAAAAGTTATATAATAAATGTATCGCTGTGCAAAGCATGGCAGAAATTTTATATAGGAGGATTTTAATATGCCTAAGAAACCGTATTACATTACTACGGCGATTGCCTACGCTTCAAAGAAGCCACATATCGGCAACACCTACGAGGTCGTTTTCACCGACGCACTTGCGAGGTATAAGCGAATGCAGGGCTATGACGTTTTCTTCCTCACAGGTACTGATGAGCATGGTCTTAAAATAGAAGAGCTTGCAAAACAAGAGGGTATTACCCCTAAGGAGCATGTAGATAAGGTTACAGATGAAATCAAGGAAATCTGTAAGATTATGAATATATCCTATGACGGTTTTATCAGAACAACTGATGAGCAGCACGAAAAGGTAGTGCAGAAGATTTTTAATAAGCTCTACGAGAACGGTGATATATATAAGGGCTCTTATGAAGGACTCTATTGTACACCTTGCGAAAGCTTCTGGGCTAATTCTCAGCTCGTAGACGGCAAGTGCCCGGACTGTGGCAGAGAGGTTACAAAGGCTAACGAGGAAGCATACTTCCTAAAGCTATCTAAGTACCAGAAGTGGCTCGAGGACTATATCGAGGAGCACCCTGACTTTATCGTTCCCGAAAGCCGTAAGAAGGAAATGCTCAATAACTTTATAAAGCCGGGACTTCAGGATTTGTGCGTTTCAAGAACAACATTTACTTGGAGTATCCCTGTAACCTTCGACCCTAAGCACGTTATCTATGTGTGGATTGACGCTCTTTCAAACTACATCACAGCTATGGGCTATGACCCGGACGGCTCGTCGGAGATGTTTGAAAAGTATTGGCCTTGTGATTGCCACGTTATCGGTAAGGATATTATGAGATTCCATTCTATCTATTGGCCGATTATGCTCCACGCTTTAGGACTTCCTATGCCAAAGCAGCTCTTTGGACATAACTGGATTTTGTTCGGTGAGGATAAGATGAGCAAGTCTAAGGGCAACGTTATCTACGCTAATGACGTTGTTGAGGCGTTTGGCGTCGATGGTGCAAGATACTATCTCTTAAGCGAAATGCCGATTTCTTCCGATGGCTCAATTACCTACGAGTCACTTATCGAAAGATATAACACAGACCTCGCAAATACTCTCGGCAACCTCGTAAACAGAACTGTTGCGATGACAAAGAAGTATTTTGGTGGAAAGATTATGGCAAGTAGCTGTAAGGAAGCTGTCGACGACGAGCTTATCGCAAAGGCGCTCGAAACACCAAAGACAATCGAAAAGCTTATGAACGAGTACAGAATGGCAGACGCTATGGATGCCGTTATGAGTCTCGCAAGAAGAGCTAATAAGTACATCGACGAAACTGCACCTTGGGTGCTCGCTAAGGATGAAGCTACTAAGGAAAGACTTGGTACAGTGCTCTATAATCTCCTCGAAACAATCAGATTCTTAGGCGTTGTGCTTACACCGTTTATGCCTGAAACTGCCTCAAAGATTTTTGAGGAAATCGGTGCAACAAAGACAGATTTAGAGAGCCTGGAAAGCTTTGGCGGTCTTGAGGTCGGCTCAAGCGTAGGCGAGCCTGTACCACTATTTGCAAGAATCGACGCTGAAAAGTTTTTAGCTGACGCACTCGCAAAGATGGAAGCAATGAAGGCAAGCGCCGAGGAAGAAAAGCCTGAGGTAGAGCCACTCGCTCCGGAGATTTCTATAGACGACTTCTTCAAGTGCGATTTGAGAGTTGCAAAGGTATTAGAGTGCGAGAAGGTTAAGAAGTCTAAGAAGCTTCTCTGTCTCCAGCTCGACGACGGAATGGGTGGAAGACAGGTGGTTTCCGGTATCGCCCAGTGGTACGAGCCTGCAGACCTTATCGGTAAGAAGGTTGCAATCGTTGCAAACCTAAAGCCTGTAACACTCTGTGGCGTTGAGTCAAACGGTATGATTTGTGCCGCTGATACAGCCGACGGCGGAGCTAAGGTAATGTTCGTCAGTGACGATATTCCTTGTGGTTCAAAGATTCACTAAAATTATCGGGCAGGGGATTTTCTCCTGCCCGTCAATATGTGCCTGTAGCTCAGTTGGATAGAGCGTCAGACTCCGACTCTGAAGGCCGCTGGTTCGACTCCAGTCAGGCACACCACGAAAAAGCCTCGTTGCAAGACGAGGCTTTTTCAATGATGCTTGCCTTGCGGTAAATGATGTCGCTTCGCTATCTTTAGTTTGTATAGCCACACCTTGACTATTTTCCCGATTTGTGATATAATTACCCTTTAGAATAGTACCCCTATACACTTTTTATGTGAGGAATAATTTATGAAGATTGTTATTATCGGAAGTGGTAAGGTCGGAAGAAATCTCTCGGCACTGCTTGTCAGCGAGGGACACGATGTTACCGTTATCGACCAGAACCCCGATTCATTAAAAAGAATACAGGATTCACTGGATGTAATGTGCGTCGAAGGTAACGGCGCAACTACAGCTGTTCAGCTTGAAGCAGGCGTGAACAAGGCTGAAATTCTTGTCGCAACTACCCCTAACGATGAAACCAATATGCTCTGTTGCCTTATCGCAAAGAAGCTCGGTACTCAAAAAACCATCTCAAGAGTAAGAGACCCAGAGTATTATGGACAGATTGACCTTATCAGAGAGGACCTAGGTCTTTCAATGATTATCAATCCGGAAAGAATGGCTGCAGACGAAATATTCAGAGCCCTCGTGTTCTCGTCAGCATCTAAGGTCGAAGTTTTCGCAAAGGGTAGAATCGAGCTTGTTGAATATACCATCCCCGAGAATTCAGTTCTCAGTGGGCTCAACCTTGCACAAATTTATAACAAGACTAACATCCAGCTTCTTATCTGTGCAGTCCAAAGAGGTAACGAAACCTTTATCCCGAGTGGTCTATTTGAGCTCCAGGAAGGGGATAAAATCAGCGTAGTTTCTACACATAAGGATTTAGAAAAATTCTTTAGAGTCACAGGCTCTTATAAGGAAAAGATTAAGACTGTTATGATAGTCGGTGGCGGAAAGATTGCCTTCTATCTTGCAAAACAGCTTGTCGCACTCGGAATGAGAGTTAAGATTATAGATAACGACATCGAGCGTTGTACCGAGTTTGTCGAGAATCTTGATAAGGTTACAGTAATCCATGGCGACGGTACCGACCAGGAGCTTCTTATGGAAGAAGGTCTCGCAGATGCAGATGCATTTGTAGCCCTTACCGGAATCGATGAGGTCAATATCATCATGGCACTCTATGCTAAGAATAATTCCGAGGCTAAGGCTGTTGCAAAAATCAATAGAGAAAGCTATGTCGACCTTACCTCACAGCTCGGGCTCGATACAGTTATTTCTCCAAAGTATATCACAACAAATAACATTATAAGCTATGTCCGTTCGCTTAATAATGATGCAACTAATAATATCGAAGCCCTCTACCATATCGTCGGCGAAAAGGTCGAGGCTATCGAATTTAAGGTGTCTGAGAAAATTCCTGACCTAGTTGATGTTCCTCTTAAGAACCTAAAGCTTAAGAAAAACATCCTTATATGCGCTATCATCAGAAAGAGAAGCGTTATTATCCCAAGTGGTAATGACTCAGTTGAGGAAGGCGACTCAGTAGTAGTTGTCTCTAAGGATTATCACTTCTCGGATATCAGGGATATCTTGGAATAACGGAGCTGTAGTATTATGAATAAATCAATCGTAGTCCATTATCTTTCGAAGGCGATGCTCATAGGCTCGGCACTGTTTTTACTACCGGCACTCGTCAGCCTTTATTATTCCGAAACTGATACTGCACTTACCTTTTTGTTTGTCGCAGTCTGTGTCGGACTTGTATCGCTTCCGTTTACAATTTTAAAGCCTAAGAATAAGCAGATGTACGCAAGAGAAGGACTTGTAATAGTTGCACTTTTGTGGGTGATTTATCCAATAGCAGGTGCGCTACCATTCTTCGTAAGTGGCGAAATTCCATCACTTGCAGATGCTATCTTCGAAAGCATCTCAGGCTTTACAACAACAGGTGCAACAATCCTCACGAACGTCGAGGGCCTCTCAAGAGGTATGTTGTTCTTCAGAAGCTTTACCCACTGGGTAGGTGGTATGGGAGTACTTGTACTGTTTATCGCAATTATGCCTTCATCATCGGATGCTATACATCTTATGAGAGCAGAATGTGCAGGCCCGCAGGTCGGAAAGATTGTTCCTAAGGGAAAGAACACTGCAGTTTATCTGTATATAATCTATACCGTGCTTACAGGCCTTACTGTTGTATTTCTCTTGCTGGGCGATATGCCGCTTTTTGATAGCGTCTGTCATGCAATGGGTGCTGCCGGAACCGGTGGCTTTAGTATCAAGAACGCAGGCATCGGTTTCTATAATTCAGCATATATCGAAGCCGTTTTGACAGTGTCAATGTTCCTCTTCGGCGTAAACTTCTCACTATACTTCTTTATGGTTATAAGACGCTTTAAGGAAGTAGCAAAGAACACAGAGCTTAAGGTATATATAGGAGTAATCGCAGTCGCAACTGCACTCATTATGATTAATATCTATCCTATATATGATTCAATCGCAGGAAGCTTCAGATACGCTGCCTTCCAGGTTGTCGCAATTATGACTTCGACAGGATACGGAACTGCCGACTTCTGCTTGTGGCCGATGTTCTCGCAGATGATAATTATTATACTTATGTTTGTCGGTGCTTGCGCAGGCTCAACAGGTGGTGGCTTTAAGGTACAGCGTTTTATCATAATGGGCAAAAGTGCAAAGAAATACTTAAAGAAGCTGGTGCATCCTAAGTCTGTAAATATTGTAAAATCTGACGATAAAACAATGGATATCGAAACAGTCCACGGAGTGCATAACTATCTCATAATTTATCTCGCACTTATACTCGTGTCACTTTTCTTGCTCGCTTTGAATAACAAGGCGTTCGATACAACCTTCTCGTCGGTCGTGACCTGTATAAACAATATAGGTCCGGGACTTAACGAGGTCGGCCCAACTTCAAACTTCTCCAGCTACTCGGATTTCTCAAAATATGTGCTGTCGTTTGATATGTTGCTCGGAAGACTCGAATGTCTGCCACTTATAATTCTTATCTCTCCTTCGATTTGGAGAAGAAAGAGCTTCTAAACAGCCTAAGCCCCCTTTTTAAGGGGGCTTTTTTATGCGTGCCAGAACACTTTTGCCGGACTTGTGCATGGACTTTCTCGTTTGTGGGTAGAAAAAAAGGTTGTGTTAGCTGCAAATCTCACTTTTTTATTTGTTTTTTGATTTATATTTCTTTTTATAGTTGAAAATATAAAAGCTTTGTGTTATAATGAGTGTATATTATGAGAAAAGAGGTTTTATATATGAACATTATCGGCAATATCCCAACCGAAAAAATCGGTCTCGTTGCTGTAAGCCGTGACTGCTTCCCAATGAGTCTTTCCGAAAATCGTAGAAAGCTCGTTGCTGGTGCATATAAGGCTAAGTACGGCGACAATCTTTATGAATGTCCAATCTGTATCGAAAACGAAAAGGATATGCAGAAGGCACTCGCAGACGTTAATGCTAACGGCTGTAACGCTCTCGTTGTATATCTCGGAAACTTCGGTCCAGAAACTCCTGAAACATTGCTCGTTAAGTACTTTGACGGCCCAGCAATGATGGTAGCTGCTGCTGAAACATCATCCAGCGATATGCTCGACGGCAGAGGCGACGCTTACTGTGGTATGCTCAACGCAAGCTACAACCTAAAGCTTAGAAATCTTAAGGCTTATATCCCTGAGTACCCAGTTGGTACTGCTGAGGAATGCGCAGATATGATTGCTGAATTTGCACCAATCGCAAGAGCAATTATCGCTGTTAGAAATCTTAAGATTATCTCATTCGGCCCACGTCCACAGGACTTCCTCGCTTGTAACGCTCCTATCAAGCAGCTTTACAACCTCGGCGTTGAAATTGAAGAAAACTCTGAGCTCGACCTCTTCGAGGCTTATAACAACCACAAGGGTGACGGAAGAATCCCTGCAGTTGTTGCTGAAATGGAAGCTGAACTTGGTGCCGGCAACAAGAAGCCAGAAGTTTTAGAGAAGCTTGCTCAGTACGAGCTTACACTTCTTGACTGGGTTGAAGGCCATAAGGGTAGCCGTGAGTATGTTGCAATCGCTGGTAAGTGCTGGCCTGCATTCCAGACACAGTTCGGCTTTGTTCCTTGCTACGTAAACTCACGTCTTACAGCTAAGGGCATCCCTGTTTCTTGCGAAGTTGACATCTACGGCGCACTCAGCGAGTACATCGGTACTGTTATCAGCAAGGACGCTGTAACTCTCCTCGACATCAACAACTCTGTTCCTGCAGATATGTACGAGGCTAACATCAAGGGTACATATGACTACACTCTCAAGGATACATTCATGGGCTTCCACTGTGGTAATACACCAATCTGCAAGCTCTCCTTCGGTGAGATGAGATATCAGAAGATTATGGCTAGAAGCCTCCCACAGGAAGTTACTAACGGTACTCTCGAAGGCGACATTAAGCCAGGCGATATCACATTCTACAGACTCCAGAGCACATCTGACGCTAAGCTCAGAGCTTACGTTGCTCAGGGTGAGGTTCTCCCTGTTGCTACATGCTCATTCGGTGCAATCGGCGTGTTCGCTATCTCTGAGATGGGCAGATTCTATCGCCACGTTCTCGTTGAAAAGAACTACCCACACCACGGTGCTGTAGTATTCGGTCACTACGGAAAGACTCTCTACGAAATCTTTAAGTACCTCGGTGTTGCAATCGACGAAATTGATTACAATCATCCAAAGGGCGACCGTTACCCAACAGAAAACCCATTTATGATGTAATAAAAGCAACATAATATAAAAAATCTCCTCTTGTCTTCCAAGGGGAGATTTTTCTGCACACAAAAACCCCTGCGACCGAAATCGCAGGGGTAAATTGCTTGTAATTACATATCGAATCCAGGAACAGCAGCAACAGCACCGATAGTTTCTTCAAGTCCCGGTCTGTTAGGTGAGTACTCAAGCGCATCTGCACGAGAAATCTTTCCTGTCTGGAACAGACGCTTTAAGCTGTCGTTCATCAGGCACATTCCTGAAGCAGAGTTTGACATGATAGAAGGAAGCTGATGTCCCTTTTCTGTACGAATCATGTTAGCAACAGCGTCGTTACCAAGGAGAATTTCCAGAGCAGCAACTCTGCCCTTGCCATCTCTTGTAGGAACAAGAATCTGGGAAATAACAGCCTTGAGAAGCTGTGAAAGCTGTGAACGTACCTGACCCTGAGAGTTGGTAGGGAATACGTCGATGATTCTGTCGATAGTCTGTGGAGCATTTGTTGTGTGGAGAGAAGCGATAACAAGGTGACCTGTTTCAGCAGCTGTAATAGCAAGTGAGATAGTCTCAAAGTCTCTCATTTCTCCGATGAGGATAACGTCTGGGTCTTCACGAAGTGCACTTCTTAATGCACCATCAAATGTAGCAACGTCTTCGCCAATTTCTCTCTGGTGAATTGTAGCCATACCGGATGAATATCTGTATTCGATTGGGTCTTCAATTGTGAGAATGTGGCATGGACGAGTCTTGTTGATGTGGTTAACCATAGCAGCCATTGTTGTGGACTTACCGGAACCTGTAGCACCTGTGATAAGTACAAGGCCCTTCTGAAGTGTACAAAGGTCAGTAAGAATCTTTGTAGGAAGTCCGAGCTCGCCGAAGGAAGGAACCTTCGAGTTGAGAAGACGGATAGAAGCCGCAATCTTACCACTCTGGTGGAATACGTTAACTCTCTGTCTTGAGCCGTCAGAGGTCTCAAAAGAGAAGTCGATGTCTTCGCCTGCACCAAGACGCTTTTCCTGGTCAGCAGAAAGCATAGAAAGAATAGTTCTGTTAACTACTTCGTCCTCAATATCTTCGAGTCTTTCAAGCTTGCCGTTAATTCTAAAAACAGTAGGTGCACCAACTGTAAGGTGAATATCTGATGCCTTCTGTTCTCTTGCAAAATAAATAAGGTCTTCAACTGTAAATGACATGGTTTTTCCTCCTCAATTATCTGATTTTAAACTGTATACCACTTGTCGAGAGGTATACCTCGTTAGCGAGATTTGCAATTCTCTGGTTAACAGTACCAACGATTTCTCTTAAGAGTGCCTGGTATGGGTCAGTAGGTGAAACAGAGAAGCCGGTCTCAACAGTAATAATAACCATATCACCCTTGAGCTTTTCAACATCGTGCATCATTCCCTGAACATCAGCGATTATCTTAGCCTCAAGGTTCTTCTTCTGCTCGTATGTAACAGAGCTTAAATCTTCGCCAAGCTCCTTAGCTATCATCTTTCTTGTGTAAGAAACAATTCCGTCAAAAATAAAGAACTTGTGGTCTTTTATAAGCTCACAGGGATTGTCAACATCATCAAGGATGTCCCACATAATCTCGTTCTTTGTGTTGTTAAATTCGATTCTGCGTTTTATGTCCTCAGACAGAGTTTTTCCTGTGTGAATGTAAAGAACGTTGTCACAGGTCGCGAAGTAGTTGATAGCCCATCTGGTCTTACCACTTGCAGCACCGCCTGTTACTACTGTGATAGTTGACATACGTATCCCCCTTTTAATAATAAGTATTATATATTAACTATAATACTTATCATTTCATTTGTCAAGGCGTATTCAAAACGCCATTACAACTTTGGCATAAGTGACAAATAATTAACAGCCTTTTTGGGCATTTTAGCAAGCGTATAAAATTATTCGCACAGAACAAGAATTCCCTTGACCTCATAAGAAGCCAAGGGAATTTAATTTTGCTATTGCGAATAGCTGTCCTCGTAGAACCAAAGTGTAGTAATAACGCCCTTATCCGACATAGATAGCTCGATTTTGCTTATCTCCTGCGAGGTTATATTGAAGTCATCACAGGTCACACTGGCGAGCTGTCGTAGCTCTGCTTTTACGTATCCCTCCAGCGAAAGCTTCTTGTAGCGCATGCCCCTCATAGAATAGTCGATAACACTGCTCATTGCCTCGTCAGGATTGCTGAGCCACTGTCTGTCAAAGGCAATGTGGCGATGCCGTATAAGCTGACGAGTGGTAGCATTTGAGTTTTCCAGATTGTAGGTGTTGTAGCTACCCTCAAGGTCCTTCATATGAAGATGAGAGATTACTCTTGTGTAGTTCTGCCCGATTTCCTGGGTGATGAGCTTTGCCGTGGGTATGGTGATAGGCGAGGCAGAAGTATTCCTCGTTATCCTCACGTTATTTGTTTTGTAAATGTACGGGTAATCGCCACTTAGCTTTCTCGCAAACGCCGCCGCAGCATCCCACATAGAATCGTTTTCCTTGATGAAAATATAATCTATCGGATTAGCCATGCTCTCGTAAGTAACGTATGGCAGAGAAAAGCTACCCAGCATGTTCGCCAGTTTGACATTAGAGTAAAGTCCCGGCGTAATTTGATTGTGCGCAAGCGCACAGCTAAAGCCTCTCGAGGAGAATGAAACAACCGTCTTTCCCTCACTGCGCATAAAAGAAAGATTGTCAGCGATTCCAACGTGTATATCCGACTGCCCGTCGTTTAAGTATATGCACTTGACCTCATTGCCAAGAGAGTCAAGCCATACCCTGCCGGAAAGCTTGGTGTATGGAGTGTATCTTTCCTTTGTGAATTTGAGTGAGATAATCGATTCTGTCGTTATGGTAGCTCCACTCAGAAGTACAAATTTTATCTTAAAGCCCATAAGTCACCCCGCTAAATGTGCAGTATAAGCTCGTAGTGCAGGAATACATCATCCTCGTTACCCTTGAGCTCAAAATGGTCTAGCGTTACCGTGTAACTGAAATCATCAAGCTGAAGCGGCTGCCCCTTCAAGCCTACAAGCGCCGATAGAGAAGAAACAAACTGTCGTTGCTGCTGCCTCGGAATAAAGCCGTTCACCTTTATCTCCAGTGGTAGCTTTCCGACAATGCTCGGTGTGATAGTGCCGTTTATGAATGCAGTGTAGCTAAGTCTGTCCTTCTGTAAAAAGCTGTATTCGTCAGCCTCAAGTATCCTACCCGCAAGGTTGATTTTTGCTTTTGCCATAATTTAACCTCCTAAATAGCGTGTAGCTCGTATGCAGATAGCTTTATGGTGCGATATATTCTGCCGACCTTTGAGTCATAGCAAGGAGGCTGTACCTCGTAGCTTGCCCCATAGTAGCTGTCGTATAGCGTGTGAACAGCAATCTTCTTTAGCGCCTCGTCAAGTGCCGCAGCACCACAGCAATCAGAGTATGCCTTTACTTCAATAGTGTGAAGAAGCTTTCCGTAACGGCTTCCGTTAATATCACAGCAGATGTTCCCTAAGGTGATAATATGAGTGTGCATAGTAGCATAAACGCAGGAGGAGGGGACTGTGATAATCCCCTCGCTGTAGTCCGGAAAAACACTGAAGCCTGCGTCAGAAAAAAGCTCAATAGTAAAATCTCTAAAGCCCATTATCCGCAGACCTCCATAAAGCAAAATGCACCGTCATCACGGATAAGCCCGGAAAGTCTTGAAAAAGCCTCATCCTTTAGTGCCTTTGCCTGCTCTATAGAAGGTATTTTACCCGATATTCCTGCGCCTGCCACCTGAGTGTGTGCATAGTCGTAAATTACCAAGGAAGCTATAGCCCTCTCGCAAGCCTGAATCTGCACTCTTCCGCTTGGCTCTTTTAATAGTATAGAACAAAGATATTCGCAAGCGTCATCACAAAGCGTCAGAATACTCTCGCTGTCCTCCTCGTGTATGTGCATAAGAGAGCATACGAGCCTTGAAAGCCTTTGTCTGTCAAAATTGAAAATATAAAGCCCCCCTTTGCATTAGCTTTATGCCGACTTAAGCGTTCATTACTGCAACTGCGTCAGGAGCAACCTTAGAGAAGCCGACCATTACAGAGCAAGCGATTTCCTCGCACTGTGTTGACATAAGCTTGTCGAAGTCAACAATTACATCTGTCGCAAATACACTCTCGAGCGCACAGCTTCTGTCAAGACCGATAAGTGCGTCTTCTTCAAGATTTGAGCACTTAACAATAGTCACGCCGTATGGTGTCTTTACCTTGCCGGAAGCCATATAGTCGCTCACGCAGTACTTCATTTCATCAAGAGCAAGAATCTGTGCCATAACAGCAGGAGTAGTAACGATTGTTGACATATCGTACTGAGAAAGTGATGCCCAGAATGAAGCAAGGTCAGCATAAGCAATTGCAGAGCCTGAGATAGAAGAAGCATTAACGCCATCCTTGAGCACGTTTACAGCTTCAAGATTGATGTGTCTTGCAATCTTTGCACCAACGCTCTTGAGAATAACGGAAAGTGCCTCGATACGCTGCTTTCTGATTGATTCGTAAGTGCAGGAAAGCTTTCTGCCGAACTTCTTGACAGCAGTAGCAGATGCTGCAAGCTTAGCTACAGTTTCTGGGAGCTTTTCGCCCTGAGCTACAGTAGCGTCTGCCTCTGATGTGATTGTAAGACCTCTGAAGTCGATGCCGTCAGTGTATCCGACAGCAGCAGTAATTTCAGGAAGGAAGCTTGCCTCGTCCATGCCCTGCTTGATTGTTCTTCTTACATATTCAGGGAAGAGAACTGCAGACTGTGAGTCAGCAAAGAACTTTTCTACCCTGTCGCAATCCTTACCGGAAACCTTGATGTCAAAGCGCTTGAGCTGTCTTTCAAAAGCATCAAGAGAAGAAAGCGGAGTGCCTTCGTAGCTTTCGTCAGGGTCGAGTGCAGAAAGCACCTGTGTGAGATTCTTGCCGTCGATGTTATAAAGTGATTTTTCAAGTCTGATTTCGTTGTACATATTTTTACCTCCGATTTTAAAGCTTATAGCTAAGTAGTTTGTTTAATTCTTTTTTGGTAGTAGGGGAGCTTTTCTTTCTGCCCTTGCGAGAAAGTGCCTTAAGAGAAAGCTTCAGTGCATCAAGCTTGTCTGTGTCAAGTAGTGAAACAAGCGGTCTTAGCTCGCCTACCGGTAACTGTGGCTCTAGTAGAAAGAGCCTCTTTGTTACCTCGCAGATAAGAGATTCACGCTCGTCTGCGGGCTCTTTTGAGATTGAGCCGGAATCTGCCTCAAAGCCCTTGGTAATACCGGCATTTCTCTGTGCAGGTATAGCCACAAAGCTCCATTCGTATGCGTCGGTCGGCGCGTCGAGTATATCGTGACAAAGCCTGCCCGAGTAGCTCTTGCCCCTTATATGAGAGCAAGAGGAGATAGCCTTGTCATTGCCGCAAATTGAGCACATCTTTTTTGAGATACTGCAGCTTATGCTGACTTCCTTCTTTATGCCAGCATCTATTTCTGCAATAAGGCTCTCGTTTGCATTGGTCCTTACCATATACGCCCTGCCTACTACTGCCGTGTAGTTCTCGCCGGCCTGAGTCTTTTTGGTGCTGTCCTCTAAAACTTCGGCATCGAAAATTCTTGCCGTCTGGTTTTCGCCCTTTGGGTTGTGGTCGAATATGCCCGTCTTACCAATAAGCATCTGAGAAAGCTCCTGTAGTGCCTTAAGCGAAAACCTCTCGCAATCCCTGTCAATCTCATTATCGCAAAGTATGATAGGGAAGGCGTATACCTCGTCTGCCGTGAGAGTGCGTCTTGTGAAGGCGTTTATCTTTTCTAAAGCCTCGTTATCAAGCTTAAATTCAGTTCTCAGCATAGCCACCCTCCTCCCTTGCCTTTTTGTTGCGAAGCTCGATTTCTTCTGCCTGAGCGTTGTAAAGTCTTGCCTTAGAAAGCTCAGTCTCATCCTGAAGATTTATGCATGACCAGATGACCTCTACATCATCCTCGTAGCCACGAAGCAAAAGATAAGTTTTTGCAATTTTAGTAATTACAGGCGTCAGAATACGTCTGTAGTATTCAAGCTCGCTCGTTAGAATGTCAACCTGCTGTGTGCTCATTCGCTCGGTTGATGACCAGTTGAGCCCAAGCAAAAACGGTGGAATAGAAAGCTTTGAGATAAGCTGTTGTAAGAGAAGCTTTGCAGGAATATCAGCATCAATAATCTGGTTGTCAGCACCGATTACCTTGATGTCAACATCTCCCACAGCAACAAAGTCCTTGACACAACCGTTCTTGGTGCTGTTCATTCCATCTGCCCATTCCTTAGCAATCTGCATTGCCCTGTCCTTCGCAAAAGCCCTGTCGCCACTGTCCGAGGTCGGCTTGTAGGTTACTGCGTAACGTACATTACCCACTCTGTCAAAGTTCTGCCCGATACAGCTGTAAATCTTCATAAGCGTCTTTGCAAAGCATGGGAGCCCCCTCAGTACAGATACACCCTCAGGGTTCTTTGGACTCTCGTTTAACATACTGCAAAGAATTCTTTCAGGGTGAGAAAGCTCAATTTCATCAGAATAGTCGAGAAGATAGTATCTCGCCTCAAGCGGATTCTTGCCCTTCTTTATGCGAATAAGCGTGCTGTCGCAGTTTGCAAGCCCGAGAATCTCGCCGCTTTCCTCATCAATAACGAGCTCGCCCACAGCCTTTCCGTAGGTGAGAAGACTGTCAAGATAGCTGTCAATGAATACTCCGAGCGAAGCCCCCGAGCTGTTCACCTTGACGTTTTTGCAAAAATAGTCAAGCTCACGCTGTATGCGCTTGCTTTTAGCTTTGAGAGAAAAATCTCCCACAAGCCTTACTATCTTTCCTATGCAAGCATCAATTATAGGTATCTCATTTCGAAGCGATTCATAGAGCGAAGCCTCCAGATGAGCAGAGCTTGAAGAAAGCCTGAATAAGCTCTCAGTACCCAGCCTCGAAGCTATAGCTGTTTCAGCCTGCAGGGTGGGGAGAGCTTCTTTCTTTTTCCTTAATGAAAAAATATCGGTTCCTCCTTTTCATAAGAAATAGGCGATTAAAAAACGCCAAAGTGTCTACTGCCTGTCAACACTTATAGCGCAAAAATCATCGCCACTGTCCATAAATGAGGCGACAAAGTATCTTATGTCGTCCATAGCATGGTCGTTTTCTTTTATAGGTGAGTCCGACCTGCACCTGTCGTCCCACCTGTATAGCGAGAATTCTCTTATTGTGTCCTTGCATTTTGAGGAGAATAAGAGTCTGCCCTCGGCTAAAAGACTGCTAACTCGTCTTATGCCGTTGAGAACATCATTTTTAGCAGGAATTACCTTGAATTTCCCGTGACGCTTTATGCATTCAATAAACGACCTCGCCGACGGGTCGCATACAACAGCTTCAACGTCGTAGCCTTCGCAAAGTGCCTCAAGCCCCTTGTAATGCTCCTCGTCTGTGCGCTGAATACCGGTAGTACGAGAAGCATAGTAGTATTCGTCAATACGATAAGCAATGCCCTCTGACGATATGCCCCATAGTCCAAAGCTCGACGGATTGACAGTTCCGTAATCACAGCTCACAGCGTAGCGTGTAATTTTGGCAGTTGCAGGGAGTGTGCCGAAAATATGCCTTTTCTGTGAGAAGACCTCGTATACTGTTCCGCTTGTAACCGACCATAGCCCTAAAACGAAGCGCTCGTAGAACGTGCCCGTGTAAAGCGTGTGATAACGCTTTCTTATCTCGGGCGATAACGAAGGGTTGTCGTCAAGCGAAAAATGCAGGTACAAAAGATTTTTGTCCTCTGCCTTGTCAACCCATTCTGTCTTGAACCAGTGGAAAGGGTTTTCAGGGTTGCAGTTAAACCAAAGCTTTGAGCCCTCTATAGAGCATCTCGCAACAGCCTGCTCAACAAATGACCTCGGCATAAGCACAGCCTCGTCAAGATATACGCCGGCAAGGGTTATGCCCTGAATGAGCGAAGCCGAGCCCTCGTCTTTTCCGCCGAAAAGATAGAAGGTGTTTGTTCTCCTGCCAAGCGAAACAGTCATAATATTGCGTGAACGAAGCTCGCTTACCGATAGCCCGATTTTCGAAAGCCAGGAAATCAGCGGTACTACGACGTTCCTGCGTAGCGAGGTTATCGTCTTTCCGCAAATTCCAAAGGACATTCCCTCGAACCTCGTCATTGCCCATAAAATGAACGACGCCGACATGCAAAAGCTCTTTCCCGAGCGTACTGCACCATCACATATTATGCCGTCATAGTGCCTTACGCCTTCCCTTCGCCACCAGTTCAGTACAAGCTGTTGCTTTTTTGAGAAGCGATAGCTATTCTTCTTCATCATCACTACTAAGTGCACTTAAAAACGACTGCGCCATAGACTCCGATGAGCCTGCTTCGTCAAGCCGTATGAGTGCCTCAAGTGCCTTTTGTCTGTCATAAAGCTTTAGGTCTACGCCACCGTCCTTGTCACGCTTTATCGCACTTATCTGCGAAAGGTCAAGCCCGTCAATAAGGGAAGGCGACAGGCTCTCCTTTTGCGTGAAGGCTAAAAGTACAGCATCATTGCTTCTGCCAAAGGCGATTTTTTCAAGCCCTGCCCTTACGCTGTCATAAAGGCGTAGCTTTTCAAGACAGTGCTTCTCGATTTTTCTGCGTACACAAGGCCGTGAGAAAAGTCTGTGTCCCTCTTCCTGTGCCTCGCCTGGCGGTATCCCAATGAGAATTGCAGCCGTCTTTTCGTCAAAGCACCGTGAATACATAAGTGCAAAGCTCCTTTGCTTTTGAGTCAAGTCAATTCCTCCTTTTGTGCAGTGTTCTCAACTATGCTTCCAAAAACAAAAAAGTTGTACCAAAACGTACAACTTTTTGAAATCGGCATCCAAATATAATGCAATTTGTTGATTTGCACAAAATGTGCACTGCGAATATGGTAATTTTAGCTAGCGTTTTTTCAGTCAAAATAACAAGAGTAATTGAAAGAGTGTGCCGAAAATGTGATAAAATGTAGATTTAAAGGGAAGGCAAGGCGTAATTGTTTGACTTTTAACAATTTTATGTCTATAATTAGAATGTTAATAAGTTAACGATAGTATTATGTCTATTTACGGCTAAAAGAGTTGACCGATTAATAAAATATGATTGAAATAAATTCACTTTATGTGGTAAACTCATTGTAGCGTGTTATTTGATAGGAATATAATGAAAACAAGAGCCCTACGGCTTTTAATATTTAGGAGGAGAGAAATCAATGGCAAAGGCGTTAAAGACTATCACTAAAAAGGAACTCAAGGAGCGCTTTGAAACAGTTCTCCACGAGGATTTTGACATTACCCCCGACAAAGCATCCGATAAGCAGGTATACGAAGCACTTGCAACAGTAGTTGTTAAGCTTTTAAGAGATAAGCGTCGCAACTTCACAATCAAGACAGAATCACTTGGCAACAAGAAGGTATACTACCTCTCAATGGAATTCTTGATGGGTAGATCACTTAAGACCAGCATCTATAATCTCGAAATGGTTAAGGAAGCTACCGAGGTCCTCAAGGAATACGGCATCAATATTTCAAGCATCTATGAGCAGGAGCCTGACGCAGGTCTCGGTAACGGTGGTCTGGGCAGACTCGCAGCTTGCTACCTCGACGCTCTCGCAGCACAGGGCTACCACGCAACAGGCTATTCTATCTGCTACGAGTATGGTATCTTCAAGCAGAAGATTGTCGACGGCTGGCAGACAGAGCTTCCTGATAACTGGCTCCCTGGCGGTAAGGCTTGGCTCGTTCCACATACAGACAGAGCAGTAGAGGTTCACTTCGACGGCGAGCTCAAGGAGTATTGGGATAAGCACTACCACCACGTTACACACGAAAATTATACAACAGTTTTGGCTGTTCCATACGATATGTATGTTTCAGGCTTTGATAGCGAAGCTGTTTCATGCCTAAGACTCTGGAGAGCTGAATGCCCAAGCTTTGATATGAGTATGTTCAATAAGGGCGACTACCAGAAGGCACTCGGTCAGAATATCATCTCACAGGCTATCACTAAGGTTCTCTACCCTAACGATAACCACGCAGAAGGTAAGTCTTTAAGACTCAGACAGCAGTACTTCCTCTGTGCAGCTTCTATCGGCGATATCGTCGACAGACATATGAGAACCTACGGCACACTCGATAATCTCCACGATAAGGTTGCTATCCATATCAACGATACCCACCCAACTCTCGCTATCCCAGAGCTTATGAGAGTCCTCCTCGACGATTGTGGCTATTCATGGGATAAGGCTTGGCATATCGTAACAAATACATTCGCTTATACTAACCATACAGTTATGCCTGAAGCCCTCGAAAAGTGGGATTGCAACCTCCTAAAGAGCGTTACACCTAGAATCTTCTCTATCATTATCGAGATTAACGAGCGTTACTGCCGTGACCTCTGGGAGAGATATAAGGACGAAGCTAAGGTTTCTAAGATGTCTATCGTCGAGAATAATAAGGTAAAGATGGCAAACCTCTGCGTACACGCTTCTCATACAGTAAACGGCGTTGCTAAGATTCACTCCGAGATTATTAAGCAGGAAACCTTCGCTAACGAGTATGCCGATACACCAACAAAGTTCAAGAACGTAACAAACGGTATCGCATACAGAAGATGGCTCTACCAGTCTAACGAGGGCCTCACAAAGCTCCTCTCCGAGAAGATTGGAACAGGCTTCTTAAAGAATGCAGCCGAGCTTTCAAAGCTTACCGTATTTAAGGATGACGAGGAAGTCCTCAATAGACTCTACGACATCAAGCTCAACAATAAGAAGGCTTTCGCAAAGTATGTAAAGAACCAGTACGGCGTGCTTCTCAATACAGAGTCTATCTTTGACGTGCAGGTAAAGAGACTCCACGAGTATAAGCGTCAGCAGCTTAATGCGCTTAACATCATCGCTGAGTATAACTACCTTAAGGAAAATCCTAACGCAGACTTTACCCCAAAGACTTATATATTTGCAGCAAAGGCAGCTCCTGGCTACTATATGGCAAAGCAGATTATCAAGCTCATCTGGAACATCTCCGAAGAGCTTAAGAAGGATAAGAAGCTAAACGAAAAGCTCAAGGTTTTATTCCTCGAGGACTACTGCGTGTCACTCTCTGAGCTCCTTATGCCTGCCGCTGACATCTCCGAGCAGATTTCTCTCGCAGGTACAGAGGCTTCCGGTACAGGTAATATGAAGCTTATGATTAACGGCGCAGTTACTCTCGGTACTATGGACGGCGCAAATGTCGAAATTCACGAGGCTGTCGGCGATGATAATATCATCATCTTCGGTATGAACGTAGACGAGGTTAACGCTAAGAAGGGTAGCTATAACCCAATGAACGTCTATAATAATAACGACGTAGTCAAGAAGGCTGTCGATACAATGCAGTACGGTATCAACGGACAGCAGTTTACAGATATCGCTACAATGCTCAAGACAACTGATACCTATATGACACTCGAGGACTTCGCTTCCTACCAGCAGGCTCAGGCTTATGCATCCGAGTGCTATAGAGATAAGATGAAGTGGCAGAAGATGTCGCTCGCAAATATCGCAGGCGCAGGAATCTTCTCTGCAGACCGTTCTGTATCAGAGTATGCAAGAGATATCTGGGGCCTCAAGAAGATTACAGACTAATAAAAGCAAAAGCTCAAGGAGATTTTCCTTGAGCTTTTTTGTATATATAATAGTATAGGTTTTACCGATTTTGCGAAACAAATTTAAAATAAACTGTGCAAAAAGCAAAATATAGATTTTTTTCAAAAAAGGGCTTGACAGAGCATTTAAATCGTGTTATAATGTTAAAGCACTCACAAAGAGGGCAACAATATGTGCGGCAGTGCTGGAATAGGCAGACAGGCTAGCTTGAGGTGCTAGTGTCGGTATCGACGTGTGGGTTCAAGTCCCGTTTGCCGCACCAAATAAAAAGGAATACCGTATGGTATTCCTTTTTATTTTATACAGTAACCTGTGACGCAGAACATAGAAATGCAAAGCATTTCTGCAGGGCACGCCTAAACAAACCTTCGATAAGTACAAAACCATAAGGCGTGCTGGTTTAAAAGTCCCGTTTGCCGTACCACGAAAGAACTGTGGTCTATCTGCTGACAGTTAAAAAACTTTTTATAAAATTTTCTAAGCACCATAGAATTTGTTGCACTATTGTTGCACTTGGTGTGATATACTGTGCTCATAAGCTAAAAAGGAGATGATTTTTATGATAATTGCAGTAGATAACAATAAGAGAAGACTCGCCGAAACAGTTACCGTGCTTAGAAGAATGTTCCCGAATGAAAGTATTATATTAGAGCAGGACCCGTTTTCAGCTTTGCGCTATGCTTGTCATAATCATGTAGATATAATGTTTGCTTCACTCGATATGATGCCCATGGATGGAATTCAGTTTTCTCAGATTATTAAAAGAGTGAAGAATAATATAAAGGTGTATATAACCTCAGCGCCAAGCAATATCGAAGACGAGTTTATCTTCGAGGACGAGGCTGACGGATTTTTGACAGAGCCACTTACAGAGCAGGGCATCAAAAACGCAATTACAAATAAGTTTTTGTATCAAAGACTGCTTTGCAACTTCTAAGGAATTTTCACTTTATAAATAATTATAGCTAGGGGGTACTGCCTATGAAAAAACGAATTTTAAGAGTCCTAACAGCAGTTACAATGGCTGTCGGCGCTTGAAGAGGATTGTAATAACATCCTTTTAGCTGATGCCGACGACAACATCCAAAGCGTGCTTATATTAAACCTTGCATCTATCATAATGGTCCTCCTTACCCTAATGACAAGAAGAAAAACAAGTAAAGCAAGGAAGTAAAAAATACCACCCGTTGTCTAAACGATAACGGGTGGTAGCTTTTTATATATGCTATAGATTATTCTTTTGCCGGTAAGCCGTTTATATCAATAGGTGTTCCTGCCATGAGGCCTAGTTCTCTTATAGCAGCCTCATAGTTAACATATGCCAATACTAAGCTTAAAATCTTTTTCGTTTACAATTCTTCTCGTAAAATAATATGCCAATCGAAGTCTACGCACTAAAACGCCGACTCCGATTTGTAACAAAGCCCATAAAAAGAATCAACTGAATAAAATAACTGACCTTTTAATTATTTGTGAATTTTGACGCTTTGTATAGGGCAGGGAGATTGTTGTGTATCAGCCGAAACTTTAAAATTACCTTAACGACAAAAACCAAGTAAAGCAGGGGAGTGCAAAATCTTATTGACATCCCACGTTTCGTTTTGCTATAATCAAAGTATAAAAAGTATATAAAGGGTGTTTTCTATGACATATACCAGCCCAAAGTGGCTTTGCGATGCAATATTTTACGAGATATATCCACAGTCCTTTTGCGACTCAAACGGCGACGGAATTGGCGATTTTGAGGGAATTATAGCAAAGCTCGACTACATAAAAGAGCTCGGCTGTAATGCAATCTGGCTGAACCCCTGTTTTGATTCGCCATTCGGTGACGCAGGATATGACGTGTCCGACTATTACAAGGTTGCTCCGAGATATGGAACAAACGACGATTTAAAGCGACTTTTTGAGGAAGCTCATAAGATAGATATGCACGTTTTGTTAGACCTTGTGCCTGGGCATACCTCGACCGAGCACAGCTGGTTTAAGGAATCCTTAAAGCCTGAACGCAACGAGTACACCGACCGCTATGTCTGGACAGACAGCGTGTGGGAAGAGCCAGAGGGAATGGGCTGTATAAGGGGAATCTCCGATAGAGACGGCTCTTGCGCAGTGAACTTTTTCTCCCATCAGCCGGCACTCAATTACGGCTTCTACAAGCCTAAAAAGCCTTGGCAACAGCCTATGGATGCAGAAGGTCCAAGAGCAACCCTCGAGGAGCTTAAGAACATTATGAGGTTCTGGCTTAGTATGGGCTGTGACGGCTTCAGAGTCGATATGGCAGGCTCGCTCGTGAAGAACGATGAGGACAGTAAGGGCACAATCGCACTTTGGCAAAATGTCAGAGAATTTCTTAATAAAGAGTTTCCACAAGCTGCAATGATTTCCGAATGGGGAGAGCCGGACAAGTCGCTCAAGGGTGGCTTCCATATGGATTTCCTCTTGCATTTCGGGCCATCTCACTACAACGATTTGTTCCGTTGCGACGAGCCGTTCTTCTCTGATAGAGGGAAGGGCGACGTGTCGGAGTTTGTGAAAAAATATCTCGAGAATTATAACAAGTCGCAAGGAAAAGGTCTTATCTGTATACCGTCGGGAAATCACGATATGGATAGACTTGCTCGCTCAATAAAGGGCGAAAATTTAAAAATCGCGTTTGCATTTTTACTTTCAATGCCGGGTGCACCGTTTATCTATTACGGTGACGAAATCGGCATGAGATATATCGAGGGAATTCACTCTGTCGAGGGTGGCTACGGCAGAACAGGCTCACGCTCGCCGATGCAGTGGGACAATTCGATAAATGCAGGCTTCAGCAGTGCACCAAAGGAAAAGCTCTACATAAAGCAGGACGAAAGCGACGACAGACCGACAGCCAAGGCACAGATGGAGGATAATACATCCCTCAGAAGCGAGGTTAAAAAGCTTATTGAAATAAGACGCTCGAGCAAGGCGCTCGGCAATATGGGCGAAATCGAGTTTTTATATGCCGAGAAAAACAGCTATCCGCTCGCCTATATCAGAAAAGCTCAGGACGAAAAGCTTCTCGTTCTGATAAATCCGTCAAGCGAGGAAGCAGGCTTTGAATGTGACTGCGAAATTTCAGCTTGTATCTATAACCTCGGCGATGCTCCCAAGCAGGAAAACGGCAGGCTGATAGCTATGCCTAATTCGGCGTGCTTTTGTAAGGTAAAATAAAAGGAGAAGTTTTATGCTGAAAACTAAAAAAAACGAAAATAATAGCCATAATTGTTGCGACGGTTGTTGTGGCTATAGCCGTTGTAGTAACGCTTTTGCTTGTGAATAGAGATAAGGACGAGGGCTATCGTGTTATAAAAATAAAATCCTTTGAGAACGAGGTTACACTCACAAGAGACGGTGAGGGAGTAAAGGTTTTTGACGGACTGAGCCTTAACACAAAGGACACCGTTGCTACCGGAAAGAATTCATCAGCAGGGCTTGTCGCTGATTCCGATAAGCATATTATGGCAAGCGAAAACACCTGCTTTGACGTTATTTCAAGCGGTAGCGAGAAAAGTGGTAAAATACAGATTGACATAAACTACGGAACGGTGCTTTTCGATATTGAAAATAAGCTTCCGAAGGACTCCGAGTTTGTAGTAAAAACCCCTAACGCTTCTCTTAGCGTGAGAGGTACATCCTTCGAGGTAAGCTATGATAAGCAAAGCAATACCACAAAGATTGATGTTATAAATGGCATCGTCGAGGTCGAAGCTAAGGATGAGGCTAAGGACCTCTACTTTGGCGGAACCGCCGTAATCAAGGATGATGCGATTGAGTCCTTTGACAACCCTAACGAGGGAAAAACCGAGCTATTCAGAATAGCGTCAAAGGAGCCTAGTGGTATAGATTTGAGTTTTAGTTCATATATGGATATGACGTACACCGACGGGAATACAACGGGTGTTGTGCTTTCTAAGCGTTCGACACAAAAATGGAAGCTTTACAAGCTTGAGGGCTGGGAAGTAGAAGAGGTAATCACCACTACTACAGCTTCGACCACTACCCCTACAACAACGACAAGCATTGACGAAAACGGTAATGTGATATACGGAACGTATGCTAATAAGCGCACTCCGGTAGAAATAGTTGATACGATTTCAAAGGACGGAGTCGAGATAAAACTAAGTACTTTGGCGAGAACTACAGAAGATGGCGAGATCCTCGAGGACCGTTATGATACTACAACAAACGCAGACGGCGATGTTGTCTGCGTGGATAAGAAAAACGAAGGATCATTCACGCTTTACAGAAGGATAAATGTTTACGAATACGGTATGGAAAGAATCGAGCCTGAAGTTGATACAAGCTATATTAGGGAAGTTGATATAGGCTATATTAGAATTAACGTGCTACTCACAACCGACGAGGCATTAGAGCTTTACGGCGATAAGCCTGAGGCTTTCGTAGAGCTTACAAGGGATAAGTATTATGAAGTCGAAAACATCAAACATTAAGCAAAAACGCATAGCAGTAGCTGTAATTGCGGTAATATCAGTGCTCGTCGGCATTACAGCAGGACTTTGTGCCTATAATCGCTTTCCTCAAAGAATTGAGAATATGGCACAGGACGCTTGCTACCAAAAGCCGTCTGCGATACCTGATGATATAAAAATCATAGCTATCGACGAAAAGACTCTTTCAATGCTCGGACCATACTCCGATTGGGACAGAAGCTATTTTGCAAGGGTGCTTGACATTCTGAATGCCGACGAGGAGAAAGCCCCTAAGGTTATAGGCGTCGATGTCGTGTTCTCGGGAACTAATAATTCCGAGGCCGACAGACTTCTTGTCGAGTCAGCTTCAAAAACAGACAATGTCATTTTTGCGTCAACCTTAAATTTCGATGAGTATGTGTACGAGGAAAACGGAAAGTACTTTTCTGTAAGATATGTGCATTCAGAGGGTAAGCCTTACAACGAGCTTTCAAGCGTTGCACCATACGGCTTTACAAATGCTATATACGATTTCGACGGCTTCGTGAGAAGAGCGTATACATCTGTTATCGGTCGGTATAATGGCGAGGAAACCGAGTTTGACTCCTTTTCGTATAAGGTCGCAAAGCTGTACGGTGGAGATAGCGTAAAGAGCTTTCCTTCTCAGGTCGAGATTTTATTTGTCGGCAATCCGGGCGACTTTGAAGTAATCTCAATGTCAGACCTTCTTGAAGGTAATATTTCCGAAGGCTACTTTAAAGACAGCATTGTGCTTATCGGCGCATATGAGGAAGGACTTATGGATTCCTACTGAGTTCCGATAGACTATTCCTCCGAGATGTACGGAGTCGAGTATCAGGCAAACATTATAAACTGTCTGCTCCAAAACACCGTAATATATGAGGTAAACGACTATGTAACGGCCCTTTTGACATTTGCGATAGTAACGCTTTTTGCTTTCGCTTCAATGTGCTTAGGGATAAAGCTTGGTGTAGTGCTTTTACTTGTCCTGTCGGGAGGCTATGTTGCTACCGCTGTGGTGGTGTTTGAAAACACTCTGCATAAAATGAATATCGTGTCAATCCCACTGTGGCTGACCATAGCGTTTTTCATAACGCTTCTTTACAAATATGTAAGCATTCACAAGGCAAGGCTTGCCGAAATGCAGGAAACGCTCTTTTCAATGGCTGAGGCTATGTCAGAGGCAATCGAAGGCAGAACACCATACAATGCAAATCATACGAAGAATGTTGCGAAACGCTCTGTCGAGCTTTTGGATTTCATAAACGAAAAATATAATCTGGGCGAAACCGAACTGCATTTTTCAAAGAACGACAGACTTGAGCTTTATCTTGCAGCAATGCTCCACGATGTAGGAAAAATGGATATTCCGCTTGAGGTTATGGACAAGCCGACAAAGCTGGGAAGCAGAGAAAAACCTCTGCGTGACAGACTTGAAATTATAAGGCTCAAGCTACAAAACGATATGCTAAGAGGGGAAGTCCCAAAAGAGCAGACAGATTCGCTCATAGCTAAAATAGACGAGTTTCTGTCAAAGCTTTCGCTTTTCAATTGCGGAAAGCCACTTTCCGACGAGGAGATCGGTATTATAGACGGCATTGCAAAAAGTGTCTACACCGACTCTCAGGGCAACTCGACTGCCTACCTTACCGATGAGGAAATTAACGACCTTAACATAAAGGCAGGCACACTCTCACAAAAGGAACGAGAGCTTATGCAAAACCACGTTGTGCATACCGATAAGATTTTGTCGCATATGCGTTTTGGAGAGCGTTTTAAAAATGTCAGAAAAATGGCTTCAAACCATCATGAGCTTTTAAACGGCAATGGCTACCCCAACGGTATAGAAGGCGACAGTATTGACGCAATGACGAGAATACTGACTGTTATGGATATATATGACTCGCTTATCGCCGATGACAGACCGTATAAAAAGCCTAAGTCTGTAAAGGTCGCATTTGAGATTCTGGAAGAGGAGGCTCAAATAGGTAAGGTTGATAAGGATATCGTCGCCTTTGCAAAGGAGCTTTACGGTAAGGAAAATTCTAAGGAATAAGCAAAACCCCTGCAACGAGCTTTTTCGTCGCAGGGGTGATTTTATAGCTTTGATTTAATTTTAAGTCTGTCAAAAGACAGACCGACAGCAATAAATACAATACTGCTCAGTGCACATTGCATTATGTAGCCCGGGATACCCAAAACTGCTACTCCTATCGTGCCGGTGAGTAAAAGGTCGTACAGAAAGTATCCGCCAATGCATAGCACCCATGCGGGAATAAGTGCCGTCAGATTTCTTGCACCGATTATCTTTTTAGAACGACAGCTAAAGCAAAGGCAGGTAAGCCCTTTGATTATTGCCGATGCAGGAGCCCATATTGCAAAGCCTGTCAGACAATCGGCAAGTATCGCACCTGCAGAGCCTGCGAATACAGCATACGGCGTCGGTAGCATACAAGCTGAAAGATATATAAAAGCATCACCAATGTGCGTGTAGCCCGTATGACTCGGTATGTGAAGGTATGCAGTAAGAAGGAATATAACTGCCGTCAGTATCCCGCTTGCCGTCATAAGCTTTAGTCTTTTGGTTTTCATATTATATCACCGTAAGTTCTCCTAAGAATTCCTCAATGCAAAGTCCGTCGGTCTTCGGCAGACCCAGCTCGCATGCCCTCTTGAGCACCCTCGCAATAAAGGCTGAAGCATCCTTTACCGATGAGAAAAGGTCTTTTCCGTTGACTGCGTCAGCAGCGATTATCGAGGAGAAAACGTCGCCCGTTCCCGAGCGGCATGGACCAACCTTGTGCTCGATTACAGAAATTGTAATAGAGCCTTTTTCGTACACAAAGTTTTCAAGGTCGCCGCCTCTGTCAAGTCCCGAAATCACAATTTTTTGAGGGCCCATTTCGCTGAGCTCTTTGCATATTTCTACAAGCTCCGAGTGAGATATGTCCTCGTTATATTCTCTACCGGTGAGTATGCAAGCTTCGGTAAGATTCGGAGTAAGTATGTCAGCAAAGGGGACAAGCGTCGACATGCGTTTTGCAAGCTCAGGCGAGTATGAAGGGTACAGCCTTCCGTAATCGCCCATAACAGGGTCAATGACGGTTATAGTGCCTTCCTTTTTAAAGCGTGTAAGAAAGTCCTTTACAATATCTATCTGCAAGGGAGAACCAAGATACCCCGTGAGTATTCCGTCAAAGTGAAGTGCGAGCTTTTCCCACTCGTCAATAAAAGCAGGCATGTGTCTGGTAAAATCCGTGCTGTAAAAGCTGTCAAAGCCGGTGTGGTCTGAGAAAATCGAGGTCGGCATAGGACAGCATTGTATCTTCATCGCCGATATTATCGGTAGAGATACAGCTATCGAGCAACGCCCAAAGCCACAAAGGTCATTTATTACAGCAATCTTCTTTTGTCTGTTGTGGTCACAGCTCAAAAAAACTCCCCCCTCTTGAAATGTTACAAAAAATAGTATATAATAAATCTGATAATATTAAAATAGTCAGAAAAGGAGAATTTTATATAACCAGATGAAGAATACAGAGAGAAACCCCGCCTATTTTCGTATATACAAGCAGGTCAGGGAAGAAATCATAAAGGGCGTATATCCGTATATGTCAAAGCTACCCTCAAAAAGAAGCATGGCAGACAGACTCGGCGTTTCTACCGTTACAATCGAGCACGCCTATGCACTATTGTGTGACGAGGGATATGCAGAGGCAAGAGAGCGTAGTGGCTTTCTTGTTATCTTTAAGCAGTCTGACGGATTTGCAGGTGTTAAGCAGGATAGTGCTATAGAAATTAAAACGGTAGCAAGTTCGCTGGTGCATCAGCATTCGGGCTCAAATTCGCAGTTCCCGTTTTCCACCCTCGTGAAAACAATGAGACGTGTTATTACAGATGAGGGCGAGGGGATTTTGCAACGCTCGGAGAATACAGGGCTCATAGAACTAAGAGAAGCTATAAGCCGATATTTAGAGCGTAGCCGTGGAATAGTCGCAGATGCCGAGCAGATTATTATAGGCTCCGGCTCTGAGTATCTCTACAGCCTTATTGTAAAGCTCTTGGGAAGTGATAAAACCTATGCAATCGAGTCGCCGTCATATAAGAAAATCGAGCAGGTCTATACTGCCTGCGAGGTAAAGCTACAAAGACTTTCGCTGGGTAGCGACGGAATAAAGCCTTCAGCACTATGGAAGAGCAGTGCCGATATATTGCATATCTCTCCTTATCGAAGCTACCCGAGTGGCGTAACTGCAACAGCCTCTAAGCGTCACGAGTATATAAGCTGGAGCGAAAAGGGCGAGCACTTTCTTGTCGAGGACGACTTTGAATCGGAATTCACCATATCAAAAAAGCATAACGAAACGCTGTTTTCACTCTCGAAAAGCGACAACGTAATCTATATGAACAGCTTTTCTAAGACTATTTCGCCATCGCTGAGAGTGGGGTATATGGTTATCCCCAAAAGGCTTGTTAAAGAGTTTTATAAGCGACTCGGCTTTTATTCCTGCACCGTACCTACCTATATACAGCTCATATTGACACAGCTAATATCAAACGGCGACTTCGAAAGGCATATAAACCGAGTCCGCAGGAAAAAGCGAAAGAGTCAATCAGAAGAGCCAAAATAGCATAAAAAGGACTGCACAGCTTGTTGCCGTGCAGTCCTGAAATTTTATTCCGACTTGTCCTTGATGAGATTCTGGTACACTATAAAGCCGTTTGTTCTAAGCGACTTTATATACTTGCAAAGTCTTTCATAAAGTGGCTCGGCTTCGTCACCGAACTTCTCCTTTACAAGCTGACCTATCTCATGTACGGTTCTTTTTCCGTCAATCTGTTCCCAGATGAAGCTGCCGAAGCGTTCAAGCTTAACATAAGTGAACTTTGGCTTTCTGAGAATAACCTGAGTTATTTTCTTCATAAGCCCCTTGTTTCGCATCTTTATCTCAATAAGGCCGTCGCTTGTCTTTTCATAGGGGAACAAGCTGTTGTGCCTTGGAACATAGTCGAGAAAGTTATCCTTGCTTTTAGACATTATTCTTCTTCGCTCTCCTCGACAACTTCTTCTGAAACGCCGTCTGCTACAGCATTAACCTTCTTTTTCTTGAGAATAGAAAGAATAAGTGTAGAACAAAGAAGTGCGAATGCTACAAGACCGAGGATGTTACCAACATCTGCGCTGAATCCGAGCTTTTCGCTGATGTTAACCTTGTCTGCAAGTGTCTGACCGTCGCCCATTGGAACGATAGCGAATACTGCAAGCAGGATACCTACGATACCTTCGCCGGCGATAAGACCTGACGAGTAGAGAATACCGTTTTCAACCTGGTTCTTTCTGTCTTCCTCAGAAACCCTCTTTCTCTTGTCAACCCAGAATCTGATAAGACCGCCGACCATAATAGGTGTGCTAAGGTGGATTGGGAGATAAAGACCAACTGCGAATGGAAGAACAGGTATGCCGAGAATTTCAACAACGAGTGCGATAAATACTCCGACAAATACGAGAGCCCAAGGGAGATTTCCGTCCATAACGCCTTCTACAATCATCTTCATAAGTGAAGCCTGAGCTGAAGGAAGCTCTGTACCGCCGTAGCCCCATGACCGGTTGAAGAGGTAGAGAACAGCACCCATTGTTAGAGCTGAAATAACAACGCCGATAAGCTCAGCAATCTGCTGCTTGTAAGGTGTTGCACCGAGAATGTAACCTGTCTTTAAGTCCTGTGATGAGTCGCCTGCGATAGCAGCGATGATACAGATAATAGATCCGATAGCGATAGCACAAATCATACCTTCTGTGCCGATATTTCCTGTAGCCTTGAGAATCATTGTAGCAATGAGAAGTGTTGCGATAGCCATACCCGATACAGGGTTGTTAGAGCTTCCTACAACACCAACCATTCGCGAAGAAACGGTTGCAAAGAAGAAGCCGAACACGATAATGATAATCGCAGAAATAAGGTTAACAGGGATAGCAGGGATAAGCCACATTGCAATAGCGATAATGCCTATGCAGATAAGAATGATATTCATAGGGATATCACGGCTTAGTCTGTCGGTTGTTTCAGCCTTTGCGCCAAAGCCCTTCATAGCCTGTCTGAATGTTCTGACGATTGTTGGGAATGATTTGATAAGACTTAGTATACCGCCGCAAGCTACAGCACCTGCACCGATGTACTTAATGTAGTTAGACCAAAGGTCCCATACACCAAGCTCGCTTATAGGAGCTGTGCCGGGGAATATAGTGGTATCTCCGCCGAAGAGTGCGATGAGTGGCATAAGCACGAACCAACCGAGTGTACCACCTGCGAGCAGGTAGGATGAAACCTTAGCGCCACAGATGTAACCTACACCGGCAAGTGCAGGAAGCACGTCCATACCGACGCCTGCACCCTTGTAAGGCTTGATTTCATAGTCTACTTCGGAAGGGAACACCTTAAGACCGTCTGCAATAAACTTGTATACAGCAGCAATTCCGAGTCCCTTGAATACTGTGCCTGCCTTTGCGCCGCCCTGCTCACCTGCGAGAAGAACCTCTGCACAAGCCTTGCCTTCCGGGTAAGGGAGAGTAGCGTGCTCTTGAACGATAAGAGCTTGACGAAGTGGGATCATAAAGAGTACACCGAGCACACCGCCTACGAGTGCAATAAGTGCAATTTCGACAAGAGAAGGAGAGTCGCCTGTTCCTTCTGCTGCCCACATAAAGAGTACCGGCATTGTAAAGATTGCGCCGGCAGCAACAGACTCGCCGGCAGAACCGATAGTCTGAACGATGTTATTTTCCAGAATGGAGTCTCTTCTGAGAATAACTCTCAGAACACCCATGGAAATAACGGCTGCAGGAATTGACGCAGAAACGGTCATTCCTACACGCAGTCCCAGATAAGCGTTAGCGCCACCGAATACGATAGCAAGGAGCACACCGACAATAATCGCAGCAGGCGTAAGCTCTCTCATAACCTTATTCGCAGGGACGAATGGTTTGAAGTTTTCCTGTGTATTCATAAATCCTCCTGGTTTCACAGACTGCCCTATTCAGCCTGTGAAAATGTTTATAATAATACTATACCCAATTTTAAGATTTAAGTCAAGCAAAACGGGAGCGATTCTATTTATTTTATAAGTATAACTAAAGATTATTAGACAAAGTAACGATTGACGAAGGGTAATTCATATGATATAATAAGCGTTAGTTTGAAAAACTTGACAGTATAGCGTTTTGGCTTTGAAGGAGATAGATTTTAATGATTAGTAACAGCATACTTGACGTAATCGGTCATACACCGCTTATTCGTCTTAACAGAATGACAGACGAGGATAGTGCCGAGATTTTAGTAAAGTTCGAGGGCCTCAATGTCGGTGGCTCGATTAAGACAAGAACAGCCTACAATATGATACTGACTGCCGAAAGAGAAGGCATCATCAATAAGGATTCAATTATCGTAGAGCCGACCAGTGGCAACCAGGGCATCGGGCTTGCACTTATCGGAGCTGTAAGAGGCTATAAGACGATAATCATTATGCCGGACTCTGTCAGCTGTGAAAGAAGAATGCTCGTGCGTCACTATGGTGCAGAGGTAATACTCATTCACGACGAGGGCAATATCGGTAAGTGTATGGACGAATGTCTTGCAACAGCCGAGAGAATGAAGGCAGAAAATCCGAATGTCTACATTCCACAGCAGTTTGAAAATCCTGCAAATCTCCTTGCCCACAAGCACCATACAGGACTTGAAATTTTAGAGCAGGCAGGTAAGGAAATTCACGGCTTCTGCTCCGGCTTTGGAACAGGTGGAACAATCAGTGGCATCGGAGAGGTCTTGAAGGCGCAAAACCCTGGCATCGAAATCTGGGCAGTAGAGCCACAGAACGCCGCAATTTTAGCAGGTGGAACAATCGGCACACATCTTCAGATGGGTATCGGCGACGGCTTTATACCAAAGAATTTAAATGTCAATATCTATAGCGAGGTCTATATAGTATCCGACGAGGAGGCAATCGAAACAGCCAAGGATTTAGCAAGACTCGAGGGTATTATGTGTGGAATCTCTGCCGGTACAAACGTTGCCGCCGCAAAGAAGCTTGCTAAGAAGCTCGGTAAGGGTAAGACAGTAGTTACAGTATTGCCTGATACTGCCGAAAGATACTTCTCTACACCTCTCTTTGAGGGCGAATAATCAAAATTAAAACACCGTAAGAATTGCAGTAATGTAATTCCTACGGTGTGTTTTTATGCTTTATGCTGTCTGTTCTAAGTCAGCTGCCGAGCTGTCAGTATCGCTGTCTGGCTTTTCGATAAATTGTGTCGGCTCAAGTGTTCCTGCCTTTGAATCTAAGAAAATCTGTGCTATAGTATCGTCTAGCATCTTGTAATTTATTCTGTCGTAGAAGTTACTGCAATCCCACAGCATCGGGCAGTAGCCCATTTCTTCAGAGAGCAAAAGAACATTTCTTATAAACTCGTCACAGCCATCCTTGTAAACCCAAGCGCCGTTTTCACCCCTAATCTGTGCAACGCCGTATTCACCGATGATAACAGGGTAGCCTGCGTCTGTGAACTTTTTGAGCTTTTCAAAGTACGAGCGCATTTCTTCAATGTCCTGCTCTGTGCCCCAGCTGTCACGATATCCCCATGAGTTAGTAACCTCGGATGCGATGCAGTAGGTCGAAGGTGTGTAGTAGTGAACAGAAACTATAAGGTGGTCTTCAATTGTGTCAGTAGGCATATTGTATGCGTTCTTGCAGGTCTTGTCAATGTCAGTTTCATATCCGGCAATAAGCAGACAACGCTTGCCATTGTTTCCACCCGATGCCCTTACGATATCAACAAAGGTCTGGTTGATTTTGTTGGTGAGGTCGTACTTTTCGCTGTGCTTCATATTTGTGAAGTATCTGTCGCCGAGCTCCTCGTTTGCAGATTCAAATATAAGCTTTTCGGAGTAGTCCTTGTATCTGTCAGCAACCTGTGTCCAGATTGCCTTGTATCTCGCCATAGCCTTGTCACGCTCAGCCTGGTCTTTAGAGCCAAAGCCCTCCCACCAGCCACTATCCCAGTGGACATTGACAACGCAGTACATATCGTTTGAAATAACGTAGTTTATAATCTCCTCAACTCTGTCAAGATAAGCCTCGTCGATTTTGTAGCTGCCGTCTTCGGTGGTCATCATATTAGACCACGCAACAGGCACTCTTACCGAATCAAATCCCGCAGCCTTGACGCCTGCAAGTACGCCGTTATCTGTAATCGGCTGTCCCCAGCAGGTTTCATAAGATATAGGGTCGCTCGCTGTGATTCCGCAAGCCTCCATCGTGTTGCCGAGATTCCAGCCGTTGCCCATTTCCTCGACAATTTCCATAGCTGTCTTGTCGGTGAATTCCGTTAACTTGCCGTCGCCGACAGCCGACGAGTCAACCTGCGACGAGCTGTCATTTTTTCCACAAGCAACCATAGATACGCACATCGACATACAGATGGTTAGTGAAAATATTTTTGAAAGAAGCCTGATTTTCATATTTGAACCCCCTAAAAAGTTGTAATATATTAATCAAAGTTATGTTCGTTGTAAGACTGTGCCGAAAATCCTTGTTATGCAAAAATATCCTTATAAATAGGATACCATGCTTTAACATTTTTTGCAATAGTGAATTATTACATACACCATAAAATATTAAGATTTTAGCTAAAACACCCCGTCGCTATTGACAAAATATATAGATGTGATAGAATATAATCAGCAATAAAATATTTGCATTGGAGGTTTTATTATGCCAAATCCATATCTGCCACTGTGGGAATACATCCCCGACGGAGAGCCGAGAGTGTTCGGCGACAGAGTGTATATCTACGGCTCGCACGACAGACCTGCTTCCGATAGCTTTTGCGACAAGAAGCTGAAGGTGTGGAGTGCAAGCGTCAATGACCTTAATAATTGGTTCTGCCACGGCGACATCTTCCATACAGACGACGACAGAGACCATACCTGCGATACCGATTGGGCTAAGGGTAACTACCTCTACGCGCCCGATGTCATTGAGAAGGACGGAAAATACTATCTCTACGCATATATAATGGGAGCAAAGGGCTGCGTCGCAGTAAGCGAAAAGCCCGAGGGCCCGTTTAAGCTTATCTCAACCTACAAGTACACAATGCCCGAGGAGCTCTGCGCAAATGGCTGGTTTGTAGACCCGGGAGTGCTTGTCGACGATGACGGCAGAGTGTATATCTATTGTGGCTTTGAGAAGTCATTTATGGCTGAGGTAAACGCCGAGAATATGTACGAGGTTATCGACGATAGTCATATCGAGGATATTATTCCGGTTGAACAGCCGTTTGAGTTCTTCGAGGCTTGCTCGCCAAGAAAAATAGGTGATACCTACTATCTTATCTATTCGCCAAAGAAAGGCTCAAGGCTTGCTTATGCAACCTCGGATAAGCCGACAGGCCCTTTTACCTATCGAGGATATATTGTCGATAACGGCGATGACTATCCCGGTGGAAACAATCACGGCTCAGTATGTAAGATAAACGGTCAGTGGTACATCTTCTACCACAGAATGACAAACGGCACTATTATGTCAAGACGTGCATGCGTCGAGAAAACCGAGCTCTTGCCTGATGGTAGCTTTAAGACGGTAGAAATGACCTCGCTTGGCTTTGAGGATTCACTCTTGCCTTATAGAGAAACCCCTGCCGAGCTTGCCTGCGTGCTCAAGGGCGGATGCTTTATTACCGAGAGAAACAGATTTGAGAGAGTTGTTACAGCAATAACAGACGGCTGTATTATAGGCTATAAGTATTTCGACTTCGGCGAGGACTTTTCGAGCAAGACTATGGAATTTATAGCTAAGGTAATCGGCATGGGCTGTAATAGTGAAATCCATATCGTCCTCGACGACTACGAAAACGGCGAGGAAATCGGCGTTTGTACTGTAGGCACCGATAGTGGTATAGTCTCTTGCATCACAAAAAATGTCACCGGCAGACATGCGGTTTTCTTTAAGGTCAAGGATGTAGCAGGTGGCTGGTTTAAGGAAATGTTCAATGGAAGACATCTCTTTGAGCTATGCGAGTTCGTGTTTGTAAGATAGCTTGACAGTAACTTTTATATGTGTTAAAATTATAGTGTAATCTGACACCAAAAACATATGCTTTGAGGAGAAAGATACAGCAATATGAATTTTGCCTGCGATAGCTTTTTGCAGGTTAGCGTGGCTGTGTCTTTTTTGGCATAGCCACTTTTATTTTTTTAGGAGAATGACTTATGGAAACAAGAGTAGCAATTATCGGAATTATAGTAGAAAACCAGGAAAGCGTCAGCGAGCTTAATACAATTTTGCACGAGTACGGAAGTTACATTATCGGCAGAATGGGTATACCATACAGCGAGAAGAATATTAGTATCATAAGTGTCGCAGTAGACGCTCCGCAGGAGGTCATAAGTGCACTCTCGGGTAAGGTCGGAAAGCTAAACGGCATTTCTGCAAAAACAGCATATTCAAAGGTAGTGACAAGAAATGAAAACTAATCTAAGAAGCAGAACAGGCGCATTGCCGATATGGGCGAGCCTTGTGCTTATCGTTTTGCCGATTGTCATAAGCGTTGTTGCTATGTCAATAGGCAGAATAGGCTACTCGGTGGGCGATATACTCAGAGCTGTTGCCTCACGATTTAACGGAGATACGGTCGACGACGGGCTTTATGTTGTCGTTTGGAATATAAGACTTCCACGAATACTGCTCGCATTACTCGTCGGTGCAGGGCTTTCTGTCGCAGGCTGTGCCTTCCAGAGCCTCTTTTCAAATCCTCTTGCAACACCCGATACCCTGGGCGTTGCATCGGGAACATCATTTGGCGCAGCACTTGCACTTCTAATGGGGCTCGGGCTTATCGGAGTACAGCTTACAGCAGTTATATTCGGCGTGCTGGCTGTCGCTCTTACTTGGCTTGCAGGTTCAGGAAAAGGCAAGGGGCTCTCATCTGTCGTGCTTTCGGGTATTATGATAGGCTCGCTCTTTAATTCGCTCGTGTCACTCGTGAAGTTTACAGCCGATACCGAAACCGAGCTCCCTGCGATTACCTATTGGCTTATGGGTAGCCTTAGTAGCGCAGGCTATGATTCGCTTAAGCTCGGTGCACCACCTATAATATTAGGTATATTAGTTTTGTATGTAATAAGATGGCGACTTAATGTCCTTCCGCTAAGTGACGACGAGGCAAGGTCGCTCGGCGTAAATGTCACACTCCTAAGAGCTGTCACAATAATCTGTGCAACTATGATAACAGCCTCATGCGTGTCAATGTGTGGACAGGTGGGCTGGGTAGGACTCTTGATTCCGCATATTTGCAGAATGGCATTCGGTAGTAACCACCGTGCACTTGTTCCTGCTTCAATAAGCATAGGTGCCTGCTTTATGGTTATTGTAGATACAGTGGCAAGAAGCGCCTCAGCAGCCGAAATCCCTATTTCAATCCTCACAGCAATAATAGGCGCACCATTCTTTATTGTGCTTATGAGAAGAAGTGGAGGCTGGAGAATATGACGCTTAAAATCGAAAACGCAAGCTTTAGCTACGAAAAGAAAAATATACTCTCTAATGTAAGCCTTACTGCAAGCGAGGGCGAGCTTCTGGCAATACTCGGCCCGAACGGTGCAGGTAAGACAACGCTTCTACGCTGTATGCTCGGTTTTCTAAAGTGGAATGAAGGCAAGAGTACTTTAGACGGCACAGATATACGAGCTATTCCCCAAAAAAAGCTGTGGAGTAGTATTGCGTATGTCCCACAAGCCAGAAGCTTTACCTCGGCAATGACCGTGCTCACGGCAGTACTGCTAGGCAGAACAAGTAAAATTTCCTTCTATCGTCAGCCGACAGAAGAAGACGTCAGCGAGGCTGTGAAAATTTTAGAAAGGCTTGGTATCGCACACCTTGAGAGCAAGCGCTGTAACGAGATTAGTGGTGGCGAGCTTCAAATGGTGCTCATCGCTCGTGCACTTGCCTCAAAGCCGAAGATTTTAGTACTCGACGAACCCGAATCAAACCTCGATTTTAAAAATCAGCTTATCGTACTCAATACTCTGTCGGAGCTTTCTACCGAGGGAGTAACCTGCATATTCAATACCCACTATCCTGCTCACGCACTGACACGCTGTGATAAAGCATTGCTTCTTTTTAAAAGTGGAGAGAGCATGTTCGGCGATGCGTCAAGCGTCGTAACCGAGCAGAATATAGAGCGTGCCTTTGGCGTAAAGGCAGTAATCGGTGAGGTCGATACCGACGAGAATACCCTAAAGAGCATTACTGCTCTAAAGCTCTCTGACGGCGAAAAGCTCAAGGATATGAGCGAGGAAAGAATAGCTATTCTTTCGATTATCGCAAGCGACTTTACCCAGGGCGAAAGAATAAGCGAGCTGCTTCACAGCTACAGCAAGTATCTTATCGGCAGAATGGGAATGCCGTACAAAAAGGCGGGAGTCAATATTATAAACGTTACCCTTGAAGCACCCTATAGCGAGATTGATACGCTTTTAAGCAAGCTTTCGCTTATAAACGGAGTAAGCGTCAAGGCAACCTATGCAAAAACAGAAGGGAGCTTTTAATATGATTAAAATTGCAGTATACGGAAAGGGTGGAATAGGAAAATCCACAACCGTTTCCAATATATCAGCAGCTCTTGCAGAAATGGGCTATAAAGTTATGCAAATCGGCTGTGACCCAAAGGCAGATTCTACAGCCTCTCTGCATAAGGGCAAGGAGCTTAGCACCGTTTTGTCACTCGTAAGGGAGAGAAAGGATAGCTTTGAACTCTCAGATATGACCTGTGAGGGCTTTGGTGGAGTGGTATGCGTCGAAGCAGGCGGCCCGACTCCCGGTATGGGCTGTGCAGGCAGAGGTATTATCGCTGCCCTTGAAAAGCTTAAGGAGAAGGGCGCCTATGAGGTGTATAAGCCCGATGTAGTTATCTATGATGTCTTGGGCGACGTCGTGTGTGGTGGCTTTTCAATGCCTATGCGTGACGGCTATGCCGACAAGGTGTTCGTTATAACAAGTGGCGAGAATATGGCAATCCATGCTGCCGCTAATATCGCCGTCGCAGTAGATAATTTTAAGGACAGAGGCTACGCTACCTTAGGTGGAATAATCCTAAATAAACGTAATGTTAAAAACGAGGAAGAAAAGGTTTTGGAGCTTTGCGAGGATATAAATTCTTCTATCATCGGCAGGCTTTCAAGAAGCGATACGGTAACAAGTGCCGAGGATATGGGGCTCACCGTTATCGAAGCCTTTCCACAAAGCGAAATGGCAGAGGAATATCGTACGCTCGCTAAGGCTGTGCTTTTGGCGTGTGGCGTAGATAAGGAGGAGAAATAATGCTCAGACGAGTGGGCGAGGAAGTTTCCGACAAGGGCGCAAGAGTCGACTTTAAAGACGCTGTGTTTCCCATGCCGTTTGTTTCAGGGCTTGAATACGGCTGTAGTGCAAGAGGCACATGGAATATAGTCCATACGGGTATGCTACTGCCGGAAGGACACGAGATTTTCGTGTGTGCCGCAGGGTGCCTAAGAGGCGTAGTGCTTACAGCTGCCGAGATGAACGCAACAGACAGATTTTCAACCGTTGAAATAAGAGAGCAGAATATTTTAGACGGCGATATGGAAGACCTCATAATAGAAGGCGTTACCGATATTTTAAATAAGCTCCCTAAAATGCCAAGAGCCGTTCTCCTATATACAAGCTGTGTCCACCATTTTATCGGCTGTGATTTGCCTATGACCTACAGAGAACTCAGAAGACGCTTTCCACAGGTCGATTTTACCGATTGCTATATGAACCCTATTATGAGAAAAAGTGGGCTCACACCCGACCAGCTTATGAGAAGACAGCTCTACAGCCTTCTTAAAGAAAGCGAAAAAACCCCAAATCAGATAAGCATTGTCGGCAATAATATCGGCGTGCAAAAATCGAGCGAGCTGTACTCTCTGGCACAAAGGGCAGGGTATAGCCTCTTGGAAATCACCGACTGCAAGAGCTATGACGAGTATCAGAAAATGGCTTGCTCGTCAGCTACGATAGTTACAAATCCCGTTGCATTACCGGCAGGTAAGGAGCTACAAAGCAGGCTTTCGCAAGAGCTCTTGTTTATGCCGCTGTGCTATAGCTTTGACAGTATCGAAAACAGCCTTAATATATTGGCTGAGTATATGGGGCTTGAAAAGCAGAGCTTTGAAAATGAAAAGGCAGAATGTAAAAAAGCACTCGCCGATACCCTCTCGCTCGTTGGCGATACACCGATTGCTATCGACTATACAGCTACAACAGCACCGCTGTCGCTTGCAAGGCTCCTCTTGGAGAACGGCTTTAACGTGCAGAGAGTATATGCCGATAGCTTCAATGCGCTCGAGAAGGACGATTTTGTCTTTATAAAAGAAAACTATCCGTCGCTTTCTCTCTATGCAACAGTACACGCAAAGCTCAGAGTCTTCGAGAGAAGCTCTGAAAGAAAAACCCTCGCAATAGGGCAAAAGGCAGCCTACTTTACGGGAACAGAGCATTTTGTCAATATCGTAGAGGGTGGGGGAATGTACGGCTTTGACGGAATAATAAAGCTGTGCGCACTCATAAGAGAAGCGTATATGTCACCGAAGGATACCAGAGCACTTATTCAGATTAAAGGATTGGGGTGTGGATGCGTATGATGCAAACTGCAAGAATAATCTCTACCTATACTGCCGACGTTTCGGGCGTGCCATCAGCACTCTTTGAGCTCGGTGGAATGGTTATAATGCACGACGCTTCAGGCTGTAATTCGACTTACAATACCCACGACGAGCCAAGATGGTACGACTTTGACAGTATGGTCTATATCTCAGGACTTTCTGAAATGGAAGCAATTATGGGCGACGACGAGAAGCTCATAAACGACATCGTAAGAGATGCAAGCGAGCTTTCACCTAATTTTATTGCACTTTGCGGAACACCTATCCCAATGATGATTGGTACGGATTTTGACGCCGTTTGCACAGTCATAGAAAAGCGTACAGGTATCCCCGCAATTCCGGTTAAAACTAACGGTATGAGCACTTATATAAAAGGCTCGTCAATGGCGTTCTTAGAGCTCGCAAAACGCTTTCTTACAGCCTGTGACAAGACAGAAAAGCTCTCCTGCAATATCCTTGGTGTAACACCGCTTGACTTTTCTGTTAATACAAGCGTCGAGAGTATGAAAAATGTGCTTTCGGAAAACGGAATCGAGCTTACTTCCTGCTGGGCAATGGGCGATAGCCTCGATAACATCAAGAGGTCAGCAGGTGCGAGCGTGAATTTAGTCGTTTCTGCAAGTGGTATGGAAGTAGCAAGATATATGAAAAATACTTTCGGTATTCCGTATGTCATTGCAAGACCAACAGGGGATTGCCTTACTAAAAAAATCATCGAGGATTTAAAGCAATCAGCACTCGACAGCATCGACAGAATAAGCTACCTTACCGATAATGACTGCTCTGATGCTAAGGTGGTTATAATAGGCGAGGGAGTAGCGTCAGAATCGCTTGCGTATGAGATACGAGAAAAACTAGGGCTTAAATGCCGTACGGTCTGCGCTACCGACGATATGGGCATACAGCTTTCTAAGGGAAGCGTTGTCGCTCGTGACGAGGACGAGCTTTTGCCACTTTTAAAAAATGCAAGGGTTATAATCGCCGACCCACTGTATAAGCCAATCTGCCCCGAAGGCGTGGGCTTTGTGGCACTGCCACACGAGGGCTTTTCGGGTAGAATATTCAGGAAGGACATCCCCGATACAGTAAAGAGTGTTGCTCCTCTGATAGAGCAGATAGAAAGGAACCTATAAAATGAAAGCAAGCAAATTATTATCACTCCTGCTAAGTATGACAGTTCTACTGCTTTGTGTGACAGGGTGTGCAGGAAATGACAGCTCGGGCAGTTCCTACGAGGAAACAATAACAATTGTCGACCACGCAGGAAAAACCGTCGAGGTGCCAAAAAATATCGAAAGAATAGCTGTCGCAAATATCTATCCACTACCATCGGTGCTGTCAATCTTTTTTGATTCAGCAGATAAGCTTGTCGCAATAGCACCGCAAAGTATGACAGCTGCACAAAACAGCCTCTTGGGCGAAATCTATCCCGAAATTTTAAAAGCAAAAACAGGCTTCTTTGACGGAACAAACATAAATGTCGAGGAGCTTATCGCTACAAACCCCGATGTCGTTTTTTATAGCACAGATATGCCTGCACTTCGTGAGGTTATAGAAGGAGCCGGCATTCCCGCAGTCGCAATTTCTGCAAGCAATTGGGGATATGACGCAGTAGAAACACTCAATCAGTGGCTCGACCTTCTCGGTAAGATGTTCCCGAAGAATAACAAAGCAAAGCTTTGCAGAGAAAAGAGCGAGGAGATTGAAAAGCTCGTAGCGTCCCGACTCTCTACCTTGAGTGATGACGATAAGCCAAAGGTGTTCACCCTCTTTCAGTATAACGAAACTACAATTGCAACACCGGGCGACGCTTCTTTTGGTAATTGGTGGGCTGAAACCCTGGGAGCTAAAAATGTCGGCAGCGAGCTTTCCGGCTCTAACGGCGTGCCTGTGAATATGGAGCAGGTCTACGCTTGGAACCCCGATATAATCTTAATAACAAACTTTAATGCCGCCCAGCCGGATGCACTCTATACAAACTCTGTAGGAAACTTTGATTGGAGCGGAATAAATGCCGTCAAGAATAAGTGCGTCTATAAAATGCCACTCGGTATGTATAGAAGCTACACAGCAGGAATAGATACACCTGTTACTCTTTTGTGGCTCGCAAAAACCATACACCCCGAGCTCTTCTCGGATATAGACATTACCGAGCAGGCAATAAGCTATTATAAGGATATCTTTGGACTTGAGCTTACCAAGGAGCAGGTCGAAAGAATTTTCGCACCCGTTTCTGACGCTGCAGCCTGGAAGTAAATATACAAATAATCGGCGTCCTTTGGCAAAGTTCACCAAAGGACGCCTTTGTTTATCGGCAAATATTACAAAAATGTAAATAATCAAATCATTAACACTAAGTTAATTTCTAGTTCATAAACGTAAGATATAATTGATTGTGGATTGTTATATTTTTTAAAAATCGGAGGTATAATATGGAGCATGGTATAAGCAAGCTTGACCTTAAAAGACAGAACCGTATGCACGTTCTTAAGATATTAAAGCAGCGTGGCCCTACATCAAGAATTGATATAGCAGGTGCACTTGAGCTTACAAGAGCAGCTGTAACTATCATTACCAATGAGATGATAGAGCAGGGCATTATCGTCGAGCTTGGCGAGTATAAGCATGTTGCTGAAAAGACTCCTCGTGGCAGAAAGAAGATACTTATCGATATAAACCATAACTTCAAGTTCACTATCGGTATAACAATCGAAGCTGACCTTGTAAGCGTTGGTCTTGCTACCCTCGCAGGTGCAGCTCTCGATAAGAGAAATCTTACTATTTCCAAGGCTGCTACCACTGACGAGATTTTAAACTTTATAAAGAAGTCCGTCAAGGTTATACTTACAGATAACTGTATCGAAGAATCTCAGCTCCTCGGTGTCGGAATGGGTATCTATCCGGGAATGTTCGAGAAGCTCGGTATCCCTGTAGATAACGGCGTTCCTGATTATTCCGGACTCAAGAGCCTCTTGTCACAGGCTACAACCTTACCTATCGTTATAGATAACTCTGTAAAGGGTATGGCTATGGCTAATATCGACTTTACTAAGGTCAAGGATTCCAAGAGACAGAATATCGCATTTTTGCAGTATGGCGATTCAATGCACTTTGTTGTTACAAACCTCAACGACCCAATCGTTTCTTACGATAACAGAACAGACTTTGTCGACAGAATCGTGCTCAATCCATCTGCCGAGGCTGTATGCGATTGCGGAAGACGTGGCTGCTGCCGTTCTGAGATTTCACCTCCTGCAATTATTAAGAAGGTTATTGAGGTGTTCTCTGCAGAGAAGACACCGTATCTCTATAAGGTGCTTTCCGGCGATGCTTCAAGAATCGCAATGAATAATATCGTTGAGTCTTATAATAAGAACGACGAGGGAACAGTGAAGGTCGTTAATCGTGTGCTTGAGCTTACAGGCGTGCTTCTCAATAACCTTTACTTCACAACAAACCCACAAAAGATTGTTCTCGATAACTTCGTCTTCACAGAAGATGCTACACTTAATGAATGCTTTAAGGAAGCTGTCGAGCGTATCGGTGGAAAGACAGTTGCAGAAAAAATCTATCATAGCATTATTGACGATAAGCAGAGATTCTTGTCAGGCTGTGCGCTTGCAATAAGAGAGCTGTTCTTCAATAAGGGCGGATTCGTTAAGAAAAACTAGTGACTTTAAGGGCGTCGGTAACCGATGCCCTTTTTTATGTAATGAATAAAGAGTACCGAGCTTTCACTCGATACTCTTTTTTTCGTTTAGCACTAAGCCTTATGCGAAGCGCTGGGCACAATTAGTGTTAGCAGCAGGAGTTTTCGCAACCACAACCGAAGTTGCCGCCACAAGAATTGCCGTTGCCACTGCCGTTACAGCAGCAAAGAATGAGAATAAGGATAATAATCCACCAGCATCCGCCGAATCCGCAATTGTTCATAGTAATATACTCCTTTTGAAGTGAATTTAAGCCTTGACAGCGTGGGCTGTTTCCACGGCTTATAGTATAATTTATGAGTAAAGCAAAAATTATGTTACAGAGCAAAATAAAACTAAGCAAGTCCTTAGGAAAGCTGAATTTGTCCCTTGAATATAATAAACTCAGAAGCTAAGAATACTTTCTTTAAAAAGGTCAAAGCTTAATATGTCATAAGCTTTGCTTTATATCAAAAGGGGAAGGAGAAGCGTGACGATAAAAGACAATCACGCTCGGTTTAAGTTATGCTTTTGGAGTTTAATCCTGATGAGTTTACAAGAAAAGCGAGGGAGATAATTAAACTAAGCCTTAGTCTTGCAGGCTCGCTGGGACATACCTATGTCGGAAGCGAGCATATTCTTTGGGCAATTTTGGACGAAGGAGCAAGTACAGCCTGCCTTATGCTGCAAAGAAACGGCATTACAGCAGAGAAGGTCAAGGCTCGGCTTGAAAGGGATATAGGCGTGGGTACAGTCTGTCGGCTTAGCTACGAAGACTTCACCCCAACAGCGAGAAAAATTCTTTCGTCAGCCGCTCAACTTTCAAGGTCGTACAACAATAAGCTTACGGGTAGCGAGCATATTTTGCTGGCAATGCTCAAAGAAAAGAACTCCTGCGCAGTCAGCGTTATCCGTACACTCGGCATAAGCCCGGAAAAGCTCTGTGGCGAATGCGTTACAGATAGCGTAGCAGATGAGCAGGCAAGAAAGCAGGGGAGCATCTCTAAGCTAGAAAAATACGCCAAGGAAATCACAAGGCAGGATGTCTGTGCACGGTTCGACCCCGTTATCGCAAGAGATAAGGAGATTGAAAGAGTAATAGAAATCCTTTGCCGAAGAACAAAAAATAACCCCTGCCTCGTCGGTGAAGCAGGAGTAGGAAAAACTGCAATAGTCGAGGGTATCGCCAAGCGGCTTTGTGATAATACCGTGCCTAAGGGGCTGAGCGATAAGAGGATATTTTCGCTCGACCTTACTGCACTGCTGTCCGGCGCAAAGTATCGCGGCGACTTTGAGGAACGCTTGAAGCAGTGCGTCGATGAGGCGATTTCCAGCGGCTCTGTAATACTCTTTATTGACGAAATCCATTCTATTATGGGTGCAGGCGCAGCAGAAGGCGCAATAGATGCCGCCAGTATAATCAAGCCACAGCTTGCCAGAGGCGAGCTCCAAATTATCGGCGCAACAACCTTCGACGAGTACAGACGCTATATAGAAAAGGATTCAGCCCTCGAAAGACGCTTCCAGCCGGTTATGGTGGATGAACCTGGCATAGATACAACCATCAAAATTCTGGAAGGTCTTGTCCCTAGGTACGAAAGCTTCCATAAGGTAGAAATTACCCACGAAGCCGTAAGAACTGCCGTCGAGCTTTCCGGCAGATATATCTGCGATAGGTTCTTCCCCGATAAAGCGATTGACCTTATAGACGAAGCCTGCGCCAAGGTAAGAATAAGAGAACGCGAAGCCAGAGATAACAATGCCGTGTCAAAGGCATTTTCCGACTACGTCGCAGGTAATATAACAAAGCAGGAGTACCTCGAAGCCCTTACCATGCAGGTCGCAAGAGAAAAGCTAAAGCCACTTATACTGGCTACCGATGTCGCACAGGTCGTCTCTCTCCAAACAGGTATACCCGTAAATACCCTGAGCGAAGCAGAAAGCGAGCGCCTTATACGCCTCGAACAAGTGCTTGCAGGTGAGGTTATAGGTCAGCAAAAAGCAGTATCGGTAGTGGCAGGCGCAATAAGGCGTTCACGCTCCGGGCTCAGAAGTCCCGATAGACCGATTGGCTCTTTTGTTTTTTCAGGACCAAGCGGAGTCGGTAAGACAAAGCTTGCAAAATTGCTCGCAAGAGAGCTCTTCGGTAGCGAAAATTCGCTCATTCGCTTTGATATGTCCGAGTATACCGAAAAGCATACAATCTCCAGACTCCTAGGCTCGCCACCGGGCTATGTAGGGCACGACGAGGGCGGACAGCTCACCGAAAAGGTCAGACGCAAGCCTTATTCAATAGTCCTGTTCGACGAGATAGAAAAAGCCCACAAGGATATCTACGGCATATTGTTACAGATTTTAGAGGATGGCTTTGTCACAGATGCAAAGGGTAGACGGGTTTCTTTTATAAATACCGTAATTATTATGACAACTAATATAGGCATCGAAGAGCTGCAAAGTAAAAAGCAGGTCGGCTTTTCTAAAAAAGCGTGGGAGTTTAGCGAGAAGGAATTATCAGGCAAGCTGAAAGACTTGTTCTCGCCCGAGCTTAGAAGCCGTATAGATGAGCAGGTCGTGTTTTCACCACTCAGCAGGCAGTCACTCTTAGAAATCGCCAAAGCTATGCTAAAAGAATTATCCGAAAGAGCATTTAAAAAGGGAATAGAGCTCTCGTTCGATAAAAGCGTACTTGAAAGATTAGTCGATAGCGCAGACGGAAAAGAAGGTGGCGCACGAGTGGTACGACATAAGATTGTGGCAGAGCTGGAGGGGCTCGTAAGCGACCATATTTTAGAAAATCCAACCGACAACAGCCTGCTCGTGACAGTGAGCGGCGACGGCTTTCTCCTCTGTACCGAGCAGGAGGTAAATAACAGCGATAGTAAAGCTGTCGATGTATCATAGCCCGCCTGCAAATCTCAGTTCACAATAAAGTTATCGTGTAAGGTGATATAAAAAATCTCACTGCTTAATTAAAAGCAGTGAGATTAATTTTTGTATAGTGCTAAGTTATATTAGCAGTCTATGCCATTGACGGCTCGCTAAATCTCTCTCTTTGTGAATGAATCCCAAGCAATAAGCCAGAAGATTACCATGTGAACAGCGATTACAGCAATTGCTGTTTCAATTGAGTGGAACGCAAAGCCTGTCGCACAGTTGTTGATTGCTGTGATGTCCATGTTAGCGAAGATAAGGTATCTTCCCCAGTCAAGTCCCATTGTAGAAAGAATTGCTACAACCACGCTTCCTGAAAGCATACCGAACATCGAAATGCCGATTGCAAAGGAAGCACTCTTCATAAGTGAGGAGATTGAGAATGCTAAGGTCGACATTACAACAACCTCAATACTGCGGATAAGGTAGTCCTTCAGAACATATACAAGTCCAAGAGTCTCCTGCACCTTACCGTCTACAACAGTGTAATACGAATCACCCAAAGAGCCTGCACCAAAGCAAATCAGAGATGTCAACATCGAGATGATGTAAATAATGAAAATCATAAGGTATCCGATTGAGAGAACAGATACGTACTTTGCAACAAGTATCTTCCAACGCTTTACAGGGTTGATAAGAAGGAACTTGATTGTGCCGTTTGAGAATTCATTTGCAACAGAAAGTGCCGCAATAACAATAACCAGAACACCTGCAAATCCAACAGCACTTGCACTAAAGCCGAAGGCAGACCAGAAGGTTATCTTTGTAGCTGTCATCATATCTACAGAGTTTGCGATATTTTCTGTTATATTGTTTTCTGTAAGATAGTTATTGAGTGCTACAACATTTAGAGCCTCTTCGTATTCTGCTGAAGAAATATTGTTTACATCAGCTTCATAATATGCAATAGACATCTTTGCCTTACAAAGCTCTGAAGCATCGAAGAAACGCTCGTCGTAAATGTCAGGATAAATGCTTTGAATATATTCTTCATCTGTATCTGTGATGTATATAATACTGTTGTCACGCAGATATGTGTAGAACTCGATTTGTGCATCAATAACTTCAGGAAGCTCTGAGCCTGAAGCCTTTTTGATCTTAAGAATAGCAATAACGCATTCGTAGTAGCCGTTAAGGTCGTTGTTTAAAACAAGGCCGATAGCCTGCTTGAACTCGTCAGTCTCCTTGTACTTTTTGTAAGCCTTGACATTTGCTTCCTCGTACTTTGAAATGAGTCTTGCCTCAAGGTCAATCTCCTGATCTTCGGTAAGTACTGCATCAGGTGTCAGACCGTAGTCAATGTAAAACTGAGCATATACCTCTTCTTCAATATTGCTGTAGTCAACATATTCCTCATAGCCATAAAGAGCCGTATCCAAAAGGTCGTATCTCCAGTCAATGCTGTATTCGAGATTGCCCTCAATGATGTACTGAGCTTTATCCCAGCGGATGTATTCGGAAACAGGATAGTAGTCATTTTCCGGCTCGAATATGTAGCCACCGTCAATTTCCTGCTGATAAATCTCATACGCAGGAGTATAATAGCTGTAATTATCGCCGCTTTCAAAAGTGTCGATAATCTTTATAAGTGCAGGGAGTCCTATACCGGCAAGAATAATCAGAACCAGCATAACGATTGTAGAGGTGCGCTTGAAAATCTTTATGTATTCGTTCTTTATAAGACCTCGAAATTTACGCAATCTGACCATCTCCTTCCTGCTGTGTCATTTCAATAAATACGTCTTCAAGCTTCTTCTTAGGCTTTTCAGAAACCGTGTAAAGCTTTATGCCGTTTTCAATAATAAGAGCGTTGATTGTAGCGATAGTATCCTTAGCAGATTCTGTAGGAAGTACAACCTCCACACTGCCAAGCTCGGTTGTGGATGGCTTGTACTGAGAAAGCAAGGTAGCGCAAGCCTTGTTGTCACTTGTGTCAATGACGTAGTCTGTGGTGTTGCCCTCAGAGCTCTTGAGAAGCTCTTCAATCGAGTAAACACCAATCATGCTACCGTTTGAGATAACGCCGACTCTGTCACACATAAGCTCCATTTCGCTCATAAGGTGAGAGGAAACAATTACGCATACGCCCTCCTCGTGAGCAAGCTTCTTTAAGATGTCACGAAGCTCCTTGATACCTGCAGGGTCAAGACCGTTTGTAGGCTCGTCAAGAATAAGTACCTTAGGACGATGCAAAATAGCCTGCGCAACACCAAGACGCTGACGCATACCGAGTGAGTACTTTGTAATCTTCTCGTTAATTCTGTTGCTAAGACCTACAATCTCAACAACCTCTTTGATTCTCTCCTCAGTTACGCCGTCTCTCATTCTTGCGTACTGCTTTAAGTTCTGGTAGCCTGTGAGCTGCTTGTACATCTCAGGGTTTTCAACAATACCGCCGACGTTAGAAAGTGCCTTTTCAAAGCTCTTTTCTACATCGCTTCCACAGATGGAAATGCTACCGTCATCTATCGACAAAAGTCCGACAATCATCTTGATTGTGGTTGTCTTACCTGCACCGTTTGGACCAAGGAAGCCGAATACTTCAGAGCCGTAAGCGTCAAAGCTTATGTCGTGAAGAATGTGCCTGTTGCCGATTGTCTTGTTAATGTTCTTTATAGAAATAAATGGATGTAAGGTGTCAAGCTGTCCTTCCTTTACCTCAGGTACAGAATTGACAGCTTCGTTAATGTTCTTATTTTCGCTCATTTTAAGCTCTCCTTTCTGTTCCTTAATAGCTTATGTCTAACCAGTATGAAAGCATACCAACGATTTTCCATTCACCGTCAACTTTTTCGAGCATTACGGTTACGTCTTCCCAGGTGTATGTAACCTTTCCGGTGGAAGGCTCAACAGACATACATCCGTCAGGAATTATAATAACAGGTTGTGCGTCAAGAGTACCTGTTGAATAGGTAACTGAAAAATCAGCCGTTGCCTTTGCACCGCTGTCGCCAGCCTTTTTAACCTTTGTCAAAGTAATCTCATAATCGATTTCCTTGATAGAAGACTTTTCGTTTACATCTGCAAAATTGTCAGCCTCTTCAAGCATCGAATCACGCAGAACGTAATAGTCTAAGCCGTAGATGTTCTGGTTCTCCATATACTTAGAGTAGCTCCAGTAACTGTTTATATACGCCTCGTATTTTGCTTCCTTTTCTTCGGCAGAAGCTGATTCCTCTCCCTCCAGCGTGTATAACTCTTCGGCAGCATCGCAATAGCTTGACATAACAGCCTTTATGTTGTCAGCCTCTTCGTTTTTGAAGTTGCTTCCGGATACATTAATCCATATTAGAAAGCAAAGTAAAACGAGTATCGCAAGCAGGATACCACGGTTTTTCTTCTTTAGTTTTTTTAGCATTAGCTTTCCCTCCATATTTAGAATACTTTGTAATTATACCCCACTTGACAAATAATTGTCAAGTAATTTTACACTTTGTGACATAATTGTTATATAAGAATTTTGCCACTCTTGACAAAGGAAAATAAATAGGATAAACTATTGATATCTAAAGCTTTAAGGAGATTTTTATGGCAAAATACTGTAAAAGCTGTGGCGAGGAATATACCGGCAGCTATTGTAATAAATGCGGATACGGAAAGCCCGCAGAGCGTTCCAAAACCTTCGATAAATATAAGTCTAACAGACAGCTTAAGGAAGAAAAGCTAAAGAAAGCCACGGAGAGTGGAAAGAATCCCAACACTAAGGGCAGGGTAGCAGTGCTCATATTGATGGTGGTGCTGGTTGTAGCACTCGTTATCTGGGCGCTTATAAAGGCCGATATAATCGGCACGGGCGATAAGACAGAGCCTATAAAGGAATATTTTGAAGCTATCGCAGAAAATGATTACGATAAGTATGTTTCTACAATGCCCGACGCTATCGCAGATACCTATGACGAATATATTAAAGCATATTCACTCTCAAAAGACAGCTTTGTTAAGGAAAGTTATTCCGACTACTACGAGCTGTTTGGTGACTGCTTTACTGTTTCGGTCAATTGTGGCGACGAGGTTGAGCTCGGTGGTGCCGACATAATGGATGCCGAAGATGCCTTCAAGAGAAATTTCGGAGAAGAAGTCACCTTCAAGAAAGCCTATAAGGTCTATACCGAGGTTGTGTTTACAGGCGATACCACTAAAACCTATTATTACGATGTATATGTAGCAAAGCTCGGATTTAGCTGGTATATAATAAATATAGACGACTATTTTGAAAGTGTAGCTTAGAATAACTATGCATAACAAAAGAGCCCTACAGATTCGTTCTGTAAGGGCTCTTGCTATTTGTGTTAAAGCTTTATAACTGCGCTGTCTGAGCCTGCCGCAATGTCAATAATAATGCCGTCAGCTTCAGCTCTGAAGCATTTGTCAGTCTTTGTGAATGAAAGCTTGATTTCTCCTGCTTCTCTCGTAGCCGTGATTTCAAATATAAGCTTTGCATCCTTGTCGTAAAGCCTGCGACTTGCTACCTTGCCATCCTTTAACCCGAATATACGGAAGGTCGTACCGTCAAGATAGTCGTATTCAACATCTCTTACAAAGTTACCCATAGGGATAATGCTGCAAGGCTTAGCATATAGCGGAAGTCCGAAGTAGTCATACTGCCTTGTGTACCATGCACCACCTAAGAGCTTTTCACCCGTCTGAATATCTGTCCACTCGTCACCGTCTTTATCTATAGGCAGGTAGAAGTCAGCCACGCCCTGCTCATTGAATACAGGTGCAACAAGGAGAGAGTCGCCGAGCATATACTGCGTATCAACCGAGTGCGTTCCTCTGTCGTGCGTAAAGTTGATTACCATAGACCTCATCATAGGAACACCAGTTTCGTGAGTGTAAACAGCGTTTGAGAAAAGATAAGGCATAAGCCTGCCCTTGAGCTTTGTAAAGTGGCTTGAAACTCTGCAAGCCTCTTCGTCAAAGCTCCAAGGCACTCTGTAGGACGAGTTGCCATGGTATCTCGAGTGCGTCGAAAGAAGTCCGAAGGCTGTCCAGCGCTTGTAAAGGTCAGGCGTGCCGGTTGCCTCAAAGCCACTTATGTCGTGTGAGTAGAAGCCGAAGCCCGACATACAAAGCGATAGACCACCACGAAGCGTCTCCCACATGCTTTCATAGTTAGAGAAGCAGTCGCCACCCCAGTGAACAGGGAACTGCTGTCCGCCAACAGTCGCCGAGCGTGCGAACAGACAAGCCTTGTTTTCGCCGTAGTATTCCTTCAAAACGTTAAATACACATTCATTGTAAAGATATGTGTAGTAGTTGTGCATCTTCATAGGGTCAGAGCCGTCGAAGTACTTAACCTTAGTAGGAATTCTCTCACCAAAGTCTGTCTTGAAGCAGTCCACACCCATCTCGCATAGTGCGTGTAGCTTTGAAGCGTACCACTTTCTCGCAGCAGGATTTGTAAAGTCAACAATCGCAAGTCCCGGTTGCCACATATCGCACTGGAATACCGAGCCGTCAAGATTCTTGATGAGATAGCCGTTTTCCATACCCTCGTCAAAGAGGTGCGACTTCTGACTGATGTATGGGTTAATCCATACGCAAATCTGCACACCCTTTGCCTTGAGCCTTTGAAGCATTGCCTTCGGATCTGGGAACATCCTCTCATCCCATGTGAAGTTGCACCACTCAAAATCTCTCATCCAGAAGCAGTCAAAATGGAATACCTGTAGAGGAATATCATATTCTGCCATCTTGTCTATAAAGGATGTAACGGTAGCTTCGTCATAGTTTGTCGTGAATGATGTGGTAAGCCATAGCCCAAAGCTGTACGCAGGAGGCAGAGCAGGCTTTCCGGTAAGTGTCGTGTAGCCCTTTATAACGTCAGCGATAGTTTCTCCACCGAATATAAAGTACTCCATGTGCTGTCCCTGAACTGCAAAAGAAACCTTAGAAACAGTTTCGCTGGCAACCTCGAAGGTAACCTTGCCGGGCTCGTTTACAAATACACCATAGCCGTTTGTAGTAACATAGAACGGAATAGACTTGTATGACTGCTCCGAGCATGTTCCACCGTCATTGTTCCACACCTCAACCGTCTGTCCGTTCTTTACAAAGGTAGAGAACTTCTCACCAAAGCCGTAAATCTTTTCGCCAACAGAGATTCCGAGCATTTCTCTTATAAATGAGCCTTCCTCACTCTCGCTGTGAGCGTAGAAGCGTTCGCCTTCCTGAGCAGACATGCGACGCTTTGTAACCCAGTCTTCTTCCTCAATGTATGATGTGGTCTTCCAGCCACTCTTAGTGAGAAGCTTGTCGTCATAGTAGTATGTAGCACTCCAGGCATCACCCTGAGCACCGATAACAACCCTTGTCTTGTTTGAGATAAGCTCGTAGCGTCCGTCATCGAGCTTGTTTACAGTAGGCTTGAAAGCCTTGTCTTCGTTAAGTGTAAATTCAGGAGTCTTCTTGCACACTCCCTTGTAATGGTCAATAGAAACCTTAATAGAATCAGGGAGGGTAGAGGTGAAGGAAATTTCAAGCACCGGCCCACCAAGAGTCATACCTCTGTTGTGAATCCACTGTGTAGTAGCATAAACGTGCAGTGAGCTTTCTGTGGCAGTTATTTCGTACATCTGCGTAGCGTAGCTAATATTGTAGCCTGGCTTACCCAGCCAGAAGCCGTCAGAATATTTCATTATAAACTCCTCCTTGTTAAGTGTCTATATCAGTAAGCTTGTTGTGATTATATTCTACTATGTTTTTCGCTATGTTGCAAGAGAATTTATACTAAGCTTATATAATTTTTTGAAACCTAGAGCGTAAATATCACAATTATACGGTCAAACACCACTTCTTTTTAGAATACAACATAAAAAGGGCAACCGAATAGGCTGCCCTTTGATAACGAAATATTAAACCTTCAGATACTTGCTTGTGCTCATTGTAGTGCCGAGTGCACCGATGAGAGTTCCTGCCACAAGATAGAATATTGTAACAGGTAGCGCAATCTGACTAAAGGAGTATATCGAGTTATTGCCAAGAGTATACATGATATTGAGCTGGTCGTTAAGTACAACATAAAGCTCGTTGTAAGCAAATCTTGTGAGTAAAAGTGCACCCACAGCAGCAGCGATACCGATAAGCATACCCTCGATAAAGAATGGTACTCTGATAAAGGTGTTTGTCGCACCAACATACTTCATAATGTTGATTTCCTTGCGTCTTGCGTGAACGCTTGTCCTTGTAGTGTTTGAAATAATTACAAGACAAACGAGTATAAGCGCAAATACAACAGTAGAAGAAATCAGCGTGATGATGTTTCTAATGCTGACAATTGCATCAGCGAAGGAGGTAGGCGACTGTACGCTCTCTACACCACCAAAGGTCTTAATCTGGCTGGTGGTAATTTCCATAAGAGATAGGTCAGAAACCTTAACTCTGTATGTGTCAGGGAGTGGATTGTCATTTTCAGCGTACTGCATGAAGTTCTTTTCTTCTTCAGTCATGCCCTCAACAATGCTAGCCCAAGCCTCTTCCTTGGAGTAGAAGTTGACCTCGCTTACGTTGCTGAGCTCTTTAAGCTGAACAAATACCGAGTCAGTCTGCTCCTGCGAAATATCATCGTGAAGAATTACTACTATTTCATTTTTAGCCTCAATTCCCGATACGATTGAGGAAATATTTATGCTCACAAGAACCGAGAATCCTACAAGCATAAGAGAAACAAGAAGAATACAGAAGGAAGCGAAGGACATCATTCTGTTCTTCCAGACGCTGGACGCGCCCTGCTTTACGAGATATCCAACACTACTTACTCTCATTGTTACCTCCCACTACTTCGTCGAAGACGACCTTGCCGCCATCGAGGTTGATTACACGTCCGCCGAAATAACGAACGAGGTTATGCTCGTGAGTAACCATAAGAACGGTAGTTCCACATTCATTGATGCATTTTAAAAGCTCAACAATATCGTATGAAAGCTCAGGGTCGATATTACCGGTAGGCTCGTCAGCGATAATAAGCTTAGGGTCGTTAACAAGTGCTCTTGCAATAGCAACTCTCTGCTGCTCACCACCTGAAAGCTGGTCAGGATAAGCCTTCATCTTGTCAGCAAGTCCAACAAGCTCAAGTGCGTAAGGAACTCTTGTTTTAATATACTTCTTAGGAGCATCAATAACTCTCAGTACGAATGCGATGTTTTCATATACCGTCATTGTAGGAATAAGTCTGAAGTCCTGGAAAACTACGCCGATAGTTCTGCGAAGCTTAGAAATCTTGTTTCTGCGGATTTTCTTTAGGTTGTAGCCGTTAGCAATAACAGTTCCCTCAGTAGCGTCAATCTCCTTGAGAATGAGCTTGATAAGAGTGGATTTACCTGCACCGTTAGAGCCTACAACAAAAGCAAAGTCACCGTCATTAATCTTTAAATTAATCTTGTTAAGAGCGTCTACACCGCTTGAATAGGTAACAGACACGTCCTTAAAGTCAACCATACAGCCACCGCCTTTTGTTCTGTGAAAAATTATCCGCTGGCCGTAGTACAGTCAGCGGAAAGACATTTATTTCTCTTAGTCTTTTTGCTTATATTTAGAATTTAACAGGATTTGAAGCTAAGTACTTCTTAACCATAAGTGCAATCTTGAAGATAATTGCGTGGTCGAACTCACGAAGGTCGAGACCTGTGAGCTTCTTAATCTTTTCAAGTCTGTATACAAGAGTGTTTCTGTGTACAAAAAGCTTTCTTGAAGTCTCAGAAACATTGAGGTTGTTCTCAAAGAAACGCTGGATAGTAAAGAGAGTTTCGTGGTCGAGTGATTCGATAGAGCCTCTCTTGAATACTTCCTTTAAGAATGTCTCACAAAGTGTAGTAGGGAGGTGGTAGATAAGTCTTGCGATACCGAGATTGTCGTAAGAAACAATAACCTTGTCTGTATCAAATACCTTACCAACTTCAAGAGCAATCTGAGCTTCCTTGAATGAACGAGCAAGCTCCTTAACGCCCTCAACAACAGTACCGATACCTACGTTAACTCTTGTGTAGAATTCGCCGGAAAGTGTGTCAGAGATAGAACGAGCAAGCTTTTCTAGGTCCTTAGACTCAATGTCGTTCTTAACCTCCTTAACGAGAACAATATCAGTCTCTGTGATGTTGAATACAAAGTCCTTGTTCTTGTCAGGGAAGAGGTTCTGAATTACATCATAAGCAGATACGTCATTGGTAGAGATAATTCTGATAAGAAGAACAACTCTTGAAACATCTGCACTAAAATGGAGCTCTCTAGCCTTAACGTGAACATCGCCGGGGAGAACATTATCGAGAACAACATTCTTGATGAAGTTGTTTCTGTCATACTTTTCATCATAGTACTGCTTGATGCTCGAAAGGGTAATAGCAAGGATGCTTGCATACTTAGCAGCTACCTCATCAGTACCCTGAACAAATACAGCATAGTCGGGCTTCATATGAGCGCCGAAAGGCTTGTAGGTATATCCGTCACGAACAAAGATATCGTGAGAATCATTCAGGTCGAGAGAAACATACTCGTTTGTTGCGCCGTTCTTTGAGAGGTCGGAGCAAGCAATAATAGAAGCATTTTCATCTATAACGCCGATTTCTGCATCGATGGTATCACGCATCTGATGTACTACGCTCTGAAACAATCTGTTTGACATAAATTTTTCACCCTTCTGCATTTAATATTTAGTGTTCAAGCGAGAAATTCCTCGCCCGTAATTTACAATGTGTATAAGGCCTTGTTGCTGCTATTTGTTCCATTCAATAAACTATTGAGCGAAAAGTAACAAAAAACCTATTCATACATTATGAATTATAACACAACATTAACTAGCTTTTGTTAACAAAGTGTTAACATTGTCGAATAATCGGGGTTTTTTTGTATATTTTACCGTATTATTTTTAAAAAATGAGCACTCGGACAAATAAAAAGCAGACACGCATAATACGTGTCTGCATATTACCAAGAAAATAATAGTCCTGCAAAAATTATCTTGCATCCTCTGAGAAACCGCTCTCAACGAGGTCTACGAGACCGTCAACAGCATCCTGCTCGTCAACACCATCAGCAATAATTCTGATAGAAGTGCCACCAACGATACCGAGTGAAAGGATACCAAGAAGGCTCTTAGCGTTAACTCTTCTTTCTTCCTTTTCAATCCAGATAGATGACTTGAATTCATTAGCCTTCTGGATAAAGAAAGTTGCCGGACGTGCGTGGAGTCCAACCTGATTTTGTACTACTACATCTTTTACGAACATATTAATCTCTCCATTTCTGTATTACAAGCATAGCGGACAACCCGCAGTTGAGTAATAAACTTCCGTGAAAATTAATTATTTCAAACGTGTTACCCTAATTATACTTGTTTTATTGTTTTTAGTCAACGCAAAAATATGTACAAAGCTTCGAATATCCCAAATTTTCTGCTTTTTGTTTACGCACCTGCTAAACTTTTGACGATTGTTTGTGCAAATTCACAATAAAGTTGAAAAGCTTTATTACACTTTTAACAATCAAACAGTAAAAAATGGAATGAAATGGAACAAAACACGTTCTTAGTCGTCGTCATTTTTACAGTATTTGTTAATTATATCTAAATCTTCAGGGGATAGCTTAGATAAATCGATAAGGTCAGGACGCTTTTTGTAGGTAGTTATAAGTCTTTGCTCATGTCTCCACTTGGCAATATTTGCGTGATGTCCCGAAAGGAGCACTGCAGGAACAGCCTTTCCATGCCACACCTCAGGTCTTGTGTACTGAGGATACTCCAAAAGTCCGTTGTAGTGACTCTCGTCTTCGTAGCAGTCAGTACTCGAGAGTGTTCCCTCAAGCATTCTTACTACGCTGTCAATAAGCACAAGTGCAGGAAGCTCGCCTCCGGTGAGAACATAGTCACCGATAGAAATCTCCTCGTCAACTATCTCCTCTATAATTCGATTGTCTACTCCCTCATAGTGCCCACATAATATAAATATGCTGTCTTTCGCAGAAAGTTCTTTGCACTTAGCCTGCGTAAGAGGCTTGCCTTGTGGCGACATATATATAACGTGTGGTCTTTCACGACCTTGAGTCACAGCGGTAAAGCAGTTAAAAATTGGGTCTGCCTGCATGAGCATGCCCTTTTGCTCGCTGTAAGGCGTGTCATCAACTCGGCGGTGCTTGTCTAATGTGTAATCTCTTATGTTGTGGCAGAAAACCTCAAAAACTCCCTTGTTCTTGGCTCTGCCTACAATGCTTTCATTGAGATAATTCATGCACAAATCAGGGAACAGGGTAGCTACATCAATCCTCATTACCCATCTTCCTCCTCGTCAAAAAGCCCTTCAAGCGGGATAATAGTCATACTGCGATTTTCAATGTCGTTTTTTACTATAACATCCGGAATGGCAGGGATAAGGTATTCTTTTCCGTTTTCGGATTTTATCGTGTAAACATCATTTGCACCCGTCTCAGATACATCAGTGATGACACCGTATACCTTGCCGGTCTGTGCGTGAGAAACTGTCATGCCAATAAGGTCCTGAACGAAATAACAGCCCGCAGGTAGCTCTACATCAGCTCTGTCCATGTAAAGAACTCGGTTTCTCAGCTTTTGTGCCTCCTCAATTGTGTCACAGCCCTCAAGCTTCATTATAACCATGTTCTTCTGAACCCTGGCGTATTCAATGTTAACCTCAGTCCCACTCTTGTAGTAAAGTACCTCAAAGCTCGCTAAAAGCTCTGGGTCATCACACCACGGCTGAACCTTGATTTCACCACGAAGTCCGTGTACAGAGGTGATTTTTCCTATTTCAAGATATTGCTTGAGCGACAAATTAAACAGCCCCTATCTCATAGTTTTTGATTCATAGAAAGTATAATATAATTTTTAGAGTATGTCAACTGCCATGAGCAAAACAAAAGCCCCACTTCCGTAGGGCTTGTAGCTAAATGAATATGCAAAGCAGTATAGGACTTTTTGTGGAAAACCCTTCTGCAGAAAGGTTATTCCCCAAGCCCCCTTATCGAAAATTACATTAAAAGTTTTAGGGAGAGAGCTTGAGAGAGCTTTGTACTATTCTCCATCTGCATTATCTGTTAGTGTTTTCATTTCAAACCAGAAGGTCGAGCCTTGTCCGAGAGTACTTGTAACGCCGAACGGGAATTCGTGCTGTTTTAGGATTTCCTTTACGATAGAAAGACCGAGGCCTGTGCCGATAACATCTCTCTTTGCCTTAGGCGCACGGTAGTATCTGTCGAAGATGTGTGGCAGGAGCTCTTCTTCGATACCGCTGCCGTGGTCGGTTATCTCTATTCTGACATATTCACCACGATTTTTCTGTGTAATGATAACCTCCTTGTCATCACCACAGTAGTTGACAGCGTTATTTATAAGATTGTAGAACACCTGGTCGATAGTCTGAATGTCAGCAAGGCATACAGCATCCTCGTCGGACACAAAATGAATGTTGTAGCCCTCGGCCTCGTTGAGCAGCTTGTATCTTTCCATAACCTCTGCCATCTTTTCGTGAACAGAAAATGCCACAGGCGTAAGCTTTCTCTCAGAGCTTTCAAGCTTAGAAAGCTCAAGTATACCGCTTACAAGATTAGAAAGCCTGTCTGATTCGTGTATGATAACATTTATGTGCTCTGTGCGTTTTTCAGCATTGTCGCCGGAAATATCCCTTATCATCTCTGCATAGGATTTTATAATAGTAAGCGGCGTGCGAAGGTCGTGCGAAACATTTGCAACAAGCTCGCGCCTGAGCTTTGATACCTTCGAGATTTCTTCGCCGGCAGTATTCAGAACATCGGATAACTGCTTTACCTCCGAGTAGCCCCCACTGCTGAATTTTACGGAATAGTCACCCTTGGCGAATTCCTCAGCCGTAGCTGTCAGCGAAGCGATAGGCTGTGCAATGCGCTTTGATAAGAACATAGTAATAATAAACGCAAGCTCGAATAGAATTACAGTAATGTAAATGAGCTGTTGCTTTATTATGTTTGCCGTAGCGTCAATAGGCTCTACAGATGCCTCAATAAAGATATAACAGGTCTCGCTCCTGCCGACCTTCATAGAGGTGACAAAGAGCATTTTTTGTATCTCGTCATCTCCGTCACGAGAGGTAGGCTTTACCGATATCGACTTTTCGTCAGAATCGGTAAGCTTGTTCTTCATCGAGTATATATATCTGTTGTAATTATATAGTATGTCGTTTTCCAGAATAGAAAAGCTACCCATCGTGTTCTCTGCAATAAGCACGTTGCATTGCGAGTCGGTTATTACAACGCAAAACGAATTGTCAAAGGCGATTTTTCTTACCGATAGTGCAAGCGACGAATCGTCAGCCTTGCTGGTAATCTGCTCTGCAGCCCTGGACATGTCTCGGATTTTCATTGTCTCGTAGTAGCCCTCTAAGAAAACGAATTGGAACAGCCATAGCAGCACAAGGATAATAGTGGCAAAAAGCATAAAGCTAAACCACATGTGTGTCCTCAGGCTTTTTGGCTGTCCGTTTTTCTTTTTACTGGACTTTTTCAAACTTGTATCCCATTCCTCTCAGCGTCACAATGAGGTTTCTGTATTCGCCCAGACTGTTTCTGAGCATCTTGATGTGTGTGTCAACAGTTCTGTCATCACCGTAGAAGTCATAGCCCCATACTTCTTCGAGTAGCTTTTCTCTCGAAAGTGCAATGTTTATGTTCTTTACAAGATAGAAAAGAAGGTCGTATTCCTTTGGTGTAAGCTGTACCCTTACCCCATCAATCAGTACCTCTCTTGCAGTAAAGTTGATTTCAAGCCCCTCGTATGTGAATACATCTGCTAAAGCACCCGTGGAAGCACTCCTCTTTAAAGCAACTCGAATTCTGGCAATAAGCTCCTTTGGCGAGAACGGCTTTACAACATAGTCATCAATTCCCAGCTCAAAGCCGAACAGCTTGTCGTATTCTTCGCCTCTTGCAGAAAGCATAATCACTGGAATGTTCTTTAGCTTCTTTATCTCCTTGCAGGCAGAAAATCCGTCAAGCCTCGGCATCATAATATCCATAATAATTACGTCAAAGTCCTGCACCTTAACCTTTTCGATTGCGTCCATGCCGTCTATAGCCTCAACAACCGAAAAACCACTGAACTCGGCGTATTCTCTTACAACCTCTCTTATCTTGTCCTCATCATCAACAACAAGTATCCTTGGCATATTATCCCTCCTTAAAAAGCATAAGCGACTATGCATATAATATCATATAAATGTGAAAGTATCGTGAAAGTTTATAAAAAGATTATATCACCGTAAATCAAAACTTGCAATACAAAAGCTAAAAAAATCAGACCACCTTAATAAGTATAAAGTGGTCTTAAGATAGGGGGAGAATATGAATTTATATGAGTAAGTCTTATGCAAGCTGTTCAAGGCGATAGCTAAGCTTTATCTTATCAGTGATAAGAGCGATAAATTCGCTGTTTGTCGGCTTGCCCTTGCCTGTGTTTACCGTGTAGCCAAAGTATGAGTTTAAAGTGTCAAGGTCGCCTCTGTCCCAAGCAATTTCAATAGCGTGCCTTATAGCTCGTTCAACCCTCGAGGCTGTCGTCTTGAATTTCTTTGCAACACCCGGATAAAGCACCTTTGTAATGCTCTCGAGCATCTCACTTTCGTGCACACAGCACATTATAGCTTCTCTTAAATAATGATAACCCTTAATGTGAGCAGGTACGCCAATCTTGTGAATAATATCTGTAACAATTACTTCAAGGCTGAAGGTCCTCGAACTGCCGTAGCTGTCAGGGAAGCTGGAATCAGGACTGCATAGCAGAGATTTGATTCTCTCACCGAGAATATCTACGTCAAAAGGCTTAAGAATATAGAATGAAGCGCCTGCATCCATTATAGCCTTTTCGATAAAGCTGTTTGAGTATGAGCTGAGCACCACAAAAGCTGGCTTCTTGTAGCTGCTGCCGTTAACCTTCTTTATAAGCTCGAGTGCATCCATCCCGGGCATAGATGCGTCGATTACTACTACATCAGGAGCTTCGCTCTTTATGGCGTCGAAGATTACATTGCCGTCTTTAGCCCTAGAGATAACGTAAAATCCGTCATTTCTAAGCGATGATATACACGCTAAGGCGAAGTCGCCGACCTCTTCTCCGACAAGAATTTTTATTTTATTTGTCATTACCTTTCCTCCGTTGTTCTTATTTGACGTCTTCCATATTTTAACATTTTTATCGCTATCTGTCAATAGAAATTTCCATTTTTTTCCAAAAACTTTTCGCCATCGAACTGCCGTTTCAGACATAATTTTACACATTTCGACATAATGCAAAAACCTTAGATAAACTGCGACAGCATATCACTACGACGCAAAAGGCAATGCCTCGTCAAGTCCCTCGCAAGCCCTTAAACTAAGCATCTGCGAGTACATATCCTCTGCGAAAATTGCGTATCCGCTTGTAGTGTCTTTTACAAAAACGTGCGTGACAGCTCCGACCAGCTTTCCGTCTTGTATGATAGGGCTCCCACTCATTCCCTGAACAATACCACCGGCTTTTTCCAGTAGCTCCTCGTCGGTAATTTTTATTACCATATTTTTGGTGCTGTCGCCCGAAAGGTTAATGCTCTCTATCGAAACGGAGTATTCTTTGGCACCCTCACTGCCGAGCGTCGAAATTATCGTCGCCTCACCGATTTTTATATCCTGCTTATATGCCAGAGGATATGACTTTGAAATGTCAGTAGGCGTGCAAAGGCTCCCGTATACACCCTTTTCACAATTGAGTCTGATGTTGCCAATGCTCTTTTCATTGCTGAAAATACCCAGTAGCTCGCCCGGCTCACCGCTTTTGCTCTTTCGTACTCCCGTTATCTCAACAGGCGAAACCTCGCCACTCCCACAGGGAAAAATCTCTCCCGTGGTGGTGTCGCATACTGCGTGACCAAGCCCTGCGAACATCTTGCATATAGGGTCATAGAAGGTGATAGTGCCTATCCCTGCCGAGCTGTCACGAACCTCTGCACCCGCCTTGTATGTGCCGTTTTCTAAAATAGGGGAGAGCATCAGACTCTTCCTCTCACCATCCCGACTTATGATAAGCTCTATCGGGTTGCCCATGCTCGACATTACCGAATCTGCAAATTGTAGGTTCGAGTGTATAGGCTTTCCACCTGCACTTATAATGATGTCGCCCTTTTTAAGCCCGCATTCTTCTGCAGGACAGCGATTTTCCACATCAAAAAAATCTACCACAACTGCCCCGCCTGCCACCATCTTTATACCAAAGGGCGTGCCACCTGCCAGCACAATGGGTGGCTCAGTACTGCACGCTATGACGCTTTTTATAGGGAATATGTCGAGTAGCATAAGCTGAACCTCTCGTTCATCGCTACCCGACAGAGCTTGGTATTCTCTGCCTTCCCTTGCCGTTATATGCCACAAGGACTCAAGCGTAAGCCCCTTGCCATGCTCACAACAGTATGAGTCCGGCAGTACGCTTCCGTAATATGCTATTGCCAAAAACAGCATTACAGATAGCGTTGCAGTCACAATGCTGATTGTCTTTATCGCTTTTTTCATCTTTATTTTTATCCCTCGGACGATGATTTTCGCCCGTTCCTTTCTGTGTTCTTACCTCATTATAATTTACAGGGGCAAAAATAAAATTCGCTTATGCCTTCAAGTATTATTTTCATTGGAACCAAGAGCTAAAGCTGGCTTAAAAAATACTTGAATTTGCAATGTAAAATGTGTTATAATGTCAGTGTGTGATTTTTTATGTGCAAAATTGTCCCCGAGAGGAGAATATATAAAAATATGTCAAAAAAATCCAGGCTTCGGGCCCAAAAGGCTAAACAGCTCATTCAGCAGAAGGAGCTTGAGCGCCAGGAAGCAGAGCAGGCAATAAAAGCCAGAACCGGTGGTAAAAGCCGCTCAGCACTAAAGTATGAAAAGCAAGCCCTGAAAAAAGAAAACGGCCTCGTAAAAGCGCTTAAAATCATAATGCTTTTGCCGTATCTTGTAAACGGCGTTTTTCTGGGCACTATTACAGTAATAGCAATATTGTTTCTTGACCTTAATATGCCCGATTCAAAAGCATATCTTATTATCGGTGCAATGGTGCTTGCTACCATAGGATTAGTGCTTACATTTTTGAGAAAATACATATTGGCGTTTTTGCCGTGTGGTATAGGAACAGGAATGTTTGTGAGCGTCGGCGTAAGCTTTGTTACAAGAATACAAAATCATATGGAAAATTTTTATGTCGACGAAAGCATGAAGAATATGGATATAAAATATATGCTGTATTTTTATCCGATGCTCATATTCGGTGTGTGCTCACTCCTGCTTTTTGCCTTGAAAATTATAACACTTTTGAGGGATAAAAAGCGAGAAAAAGATAGATATAACAATCTCCCCGTAAAGAGTATTGTGGATGATTAGTTTTAGTAAATTATAGACTTAACAAAACGTTAATTCGTTTTACTGAAATTGATACCAAATTGTAATTGACTAGAGCCATATATTGCATTATAATGGTAGTATCGGGTCGAAAAAAAGAAAAACAACGACGGAGAAATAACAAAACGATAAGGGATGTTTAATAAATGGTATTTGCAGATTTGTTCTTTCTGTACTTTTTCCTTCCAATTTGTTTAGTATTATATTTTGCAAAGAAGAAGGTAGCATACAGAAATGCCGTTCTGATAGTATTTTCACTAATATTTTATGCATGGGGAGAACCTAAGTGGATATTCCTCTTGCTTCTAAGTACAGTAGTCAACTGGCTACTGGGACTCATTATAGGTAAAAACAACGAGAGCGTTATGGCAAAATTTGCCCTAGCGCTTTCTCTCGTGTTTAATATAGGCGCCCTAGGACTCTTTAAGTATAGCGGATTTATCATAGAGAATATAAACGATGCATTCGGCACTTCTTTCTCAGCACCGGGCTTTACCCTCCCGATAGGAATAAGCTTCTATACCTTCCAGATACTCTCGTATATCGTTGACGTGTATTGGGGTAAGGTGCCTTCGCAGAAGAATTACTTTAAGTTCCTTATGTACGTTTCATTGTTCCCACAGCTCGTCGCAGGCCCAATTGTCAGATATTCCGAAATCGCTGCCGAAATCGACAATCGCCAGACAAAGCTCTCTGACCTTAGCGACGGCCTCTCAAGAGTAATCCTCGGCGTTGCAAAGAAGGTCATAATCGCCAATAGCCTTAATACAATCGTAGTTAACTGCTTTGGTAATATGGAAGACGGCTTTGCTGGACTAAAATCAATCTCGACAGTCGGCACATGGTACGGAGCTATCGTAATCGGACTTTGGTATTACTTCGACTTCTCCGGCTATTCGGATATAGCAATCGGCCTTGGCAGAATATTCGGCTTCCACTTTAACGAAAACTTTAATTACCCTTATGTTTCTAAGAATATAACAGAGTTCTGGCAAAGATGGCATATCTCACTCGGTAGCTTCTTCAGAGACTACCTACTGTATATCCCAATCTTTGGCAAGAGAAGAAAGTACGGTGGACTCTTCCTCGTGTGGTTCTGTACCGGCCTGTGGCACGGTGCAAGCTGGAACTTCATTATCTGGGGTCTGTACTACGGCTTGTTTATCCTGCTCGAAATGAAGATAGGCAAGAAGCGTATGAAGAAGATGAATCCGTTTATCGCACATATCTATATGATTGTGGTCGTCGCTATAGGCTACGGAATATTCTACTTCGAGGACTTTACCTCGCTCGGCAGATTCTTCAAGAGCCTCGTCGGCATCGGTACAACAGGCTTTATCGACAGCGTTACTAAAACAAGTGTGCAGAATAATCTGTTCCTGCTTATCGCCGCCGTGCTGTTCTCAACACCGATTGTCAAGAAGATTAAGGAGCTCGGCAATAAGAGCCCACAAGCTTGCGTAATGGTCAACACGGTAGGAATAGTCGCTAATGCAGCACTGCTTCTAATCAGTAGCCTCTTGCTGCTGAATAACACAAATAATCCGTTCTTGTATTTTAGATTCTAATAAGATATAGAGGAAGAAAAATGAAAGAAAATCGCAACAAAACCGATGGTATTGTAAAAAGCGTAGAGGTAGTAAATTCCGAGTCAGGAAAAGAAACCCTAAGCCTTAACCTCGATGCCAATAAGTATAAAAAGCTTCAGGAGAAGCAGGTAAAGGCACAAAAGAAAGCAGCCAGAAAGCAGGCTGTAGATAACACCAAGAAAAATATTAAAAATAAAATAAGAAGCGAACTCGATACTAACACCAGCGAGAAGGATATGCAGATAATGTCCTATAAGCTCGAAATGCAGTTTATAAACGTTGTCGCAATGCTGCTGATTATCGCTGTTATCGCTGTTATGCTTATTGTCGTTAAAAGAGAAAATGGCATGAGCGAGCACGATAACAGAGAATTAGCTCAGTTCCCTGAGCTCACCGTAGAAAGCTGGTTTGACGGAAGCTTTACAAGTGGCGTAACAAACTTCTATACCGATACCATTCCGTATAGAGAGGATTTGCTTACCTTCTCATCAAAGTTCTCACAGCTCTATGGCCTAAAGCTCGGTGGCGCAGATAGAGTTGTCCAGCACGGTAATGCCGGCGAGGTCGAAACTCAGGAGTTTACCGGCTCTACAACTACTACCTCTAAGGTCGAAATTTTCACCGGAACAGTCACAACTACTACAACTAATACCGAAACTACCCCGGATATTACTACCCCGAGTGAAACCGAAACAACCACAACCACATCAGTTACTACACTCCCTGTAGTAGAGGACGACGGCAGACTCTCCAACGGTATCCTTATCGTCGGTGAGGGCGAAAGAGTCAGAGCTCTCGAGGGCTACGGCGGAAGCTTTAGCTACGGCAATGACTATGCTAAGTTTGTCAATAACTATAAGCAGGATTTAGGACAGTATGTCAACGTGTATAGTATGTGTATCCCTACAGCGTTTGCATTCTATTGCCCTACAAATTTAAGAGAAAATTACGGCAACCAGCTCGATAATATCAATAATATCAGAACAGGCCTAAGCGGAGTTATCGACGTAGATATCTATTCTGTCCTCGCAGGAAAAACAGATGAGTATATCTACTCCCGTACAGACCACCATTGGCAGCCACTCGGTGCATACTATGCAGCACAGGAGTTTGCAAAAATGGCGCAGGTCGACTTCAAGGACCTCTCAACTTATGAAAAGATAGTCGAGGAGGACTTCCTCGGTACTTTATATGCGTATAGCGACTATGACGCAGAGCTTAAAAAGTATCCGGATTCCTTCACCTACTATAAGCCGTCTAACAATAATAACCTTAAGGTAACATATTACGATACCGACTTTAAGAACGGCGTGGCAAGTCAGCTGTTCTTCAAGGCGTATCAGAAGATTAACCTCTATAGCTCGTTCCTCGGTACAGATAAGCAGATTGCTCACATCAAGTCCGACGTTACAAACGGCAGAACACTCGTTATCTTTAAGGATAGCTTCGGTAACGCACTCGTGCCGTTCCTCACAGGCTCATTCGAGAATATCTATGTAGTTGACCTTAGATACTTTACACCTAACGCAATAGAGTTCTGTAAGAATGTCGGCGCAACAGACGTGCTGTTCGCTACTTGTATGTTCACCTGCTCGAGCCAGAAGGTTAATTATATCGAAAACATCAGAATTCAGTAAGGAGAGCTTTTTAAAATGAAGGAGCTTCGTTATCCCTTTGACAGTGCATATATACTAAAGAAAAAACGCAGTATAAAGAAAGCACTTCTCTCAGACGGCAGTCAGAGAATTGAAAAAAGAATAGCCGTTTTAGGTGGATCAACAACAGGGGATATAGTGGCTGCCTTGGAGCTCTTCCTTCTCGATAACGGCATTGCACCTACCTTCTATGAGTCGGAGTATAATGCCTATTGGCAAGACGCAATGTTCGGCAACGAGGAGCTCGACAGCTTTAAGCCCGATGTAGTTTTTATCCATACATCTAATAGAAATATTACCGAAGTGCTCTCAATGGCTATGTCAAAGGAACAGGTCGACGAGGCTTTAGAAAGACAGTTTTCTCACTTTACCGTTATGTGGGAAAAGCTGAGCGAAAAGTTTGGCTGTGCCGTTATCCAAAATAACTTCGAGCTGCCACTCTATAGACTCCTCGGCAATAGAGATGCGTACGACTTCCACGGTATGACAAGCTTTATTTCAAGACTTAACGAGAAGTTTTATGACTACGCAAGAGAGCATAAGAACTTCTATATAAACGATATAAACTACCTCTCAGCAAGCTACGGACTCGAAAAATGGCAGAACCCGCTCTATTGGTATATGTATAAGTATGCCCTCTGCCTCGAGGCAATTCCGTATCTTTCATTTAGTGTAGCTAATATTATAAAGTCGCTGTACGGAAAGAACAAAAAAGCCTTTGCACTCGACCTCGACAACACCCTCTGGGGCGGAATTGTCGGAGACGACGGAGTCGAAAATCTCGCACTCGGTGAGGAAACTCCCACAGCCCAAGCCTATAGAGAATTCCAGCTCTATATAAAGAAGCATAAGGAGCTCGGCGTAATGCTCTCGGTCTGCTCAAAGAACGAAGAAGAAAACGCTATAGCAGGTCTTGAGCATCCGGACGGCTGGCTTAAGCCTAATGATTTTGTGAATATCAAGGCCAATTGGGAGCCAAAGGATAGAAACATCTGCGCAATCGCAAGCGAGATAAATATTCTCCCTGAGAGTATGGTTTTCGTTGATGATAACCCGGCAGAAAGAGCTATCGTAGAAGGTCAGATTCCGGGCATCGCAGTTCCGGAAGTAGACTCTGTTGAAAATTATATAAGAACAGTCGACAGAAGCGGCTTCTTCGAGGTTACCTCATTCTCTGAGGACGACCTTAAGCGTAATGAAATGTATATAGCAAACGCCCAGAGAGCAAAACAGCAGGCAAGCTTTGAAAATTACGAGGACTATCTCCTAAGCCTCGAAATGTCTGCACAGATTTGCGACTTTGAGCCTGTGTATATAGACAGAATTACCCAGCTTACAAATAAGTCTAATCAGTTCAACCTCACTACAAAGCGTTATACACCTGCACAGATGCAAGAGGTTTTCGAGAGCGACAGCTATATAAGGCTGTTCGGAAAGCTCTCTGACAAGTTCGGCGATAACGGTGTCGTGTCGGTTGTTATCGGTGAGAAGAAGGACAAGGCACTTCATATTGACCTCTGGCTTATGAGCTGCAGAGTTCTTAAGCGTGATATGGAATACGCAATGCTCGACAGACTCTGCGAGGAGTGTGCAAAGCAGGGTATCGATAAGGTCGTGGGCTATTACTACCCAACAGCCAAGAACAAGATGGTTAAAAATCTCTATGCCGATTTCGGCTTTGAAAAGCTTTCAGAGGACGAACAGGGCAACGCTGTATATGAGCTTGATATATCAGGCTACGAAAGAAAATGTAAGGTAATTAAATTCTAAACGGAGGTAATGACAATGCTAAGCGAAAGACAGGTTTATGAAAGACTCAACGACGTTTTCAGAGACGTTTTTGATGACGAGGATATCGAGGTTGACGCTTCTACAGTCGCAGACGATATCGAAGACTGGGACTCAATGATGCATATCACTTTAATCGGCGCAGTCGAAGACGAGTTCGGCGTAAGATTCAAGATGGGCGAGGTCTCCACTATGAAAAACGTCGGCGAAATGGTAAAAATTATTTTAGACAGAGCGTAGTGGTGTGCCACCACGGGCGATTGTGCCTTCGGCAGGAGTGATCTAAATAATAAGATTTAAGCCCTCACAATTTTGTGGGGGCTTGATTTGTGTTAAGGGGATTATAATCTGTGTGAAACACAATATCGCTTTTGAAAGGAAACATCATAGAGCGTCAGCTCGAGTCATTGTGCACCGTGTACCTTTGGCAAAGTTAATATTTTAAAACTATACCCAAAAGAGCTTTCTGTCCAATTAATTGTACGTATAAGCCTTGACTAAACCAGAATGTTGTGGTATAATATACAATAATTATGCAAAATGGTGGAAAATTATTGTTGCAAACAACAACGATTGCGGAGCTGCGGTATAAGAGAAGTTGAAAATCAACTTTATTTTAAAATAAAAACAGAGCCCATAAAGGACTCTGTAGCTCACACACTGTGAATTCGTAATACGATAAGTTCGCTAAAAGCTTATTTGAACTTGTAGTATAGTTTAAGATGGTAATCTAAACTGTGTTTAGTATATCATAGATTAAAATAATTGTCAAGTGTTTAGGAGGAAATTTTATGATTGCGAAAAATAATGGGTATAATTGTGTAAGTAAGCAGTATTATATTGGACTTGATATTGGAACAGATTCAGTAGGTCTTGCTGCAACTGATACCACAGAGCAGTATAACATTTTAAAGTACAAAGGCAATCTTATGCAGTCTGTTCGTTTGTTCGACGAAGCAAATGACTGTAAGACTAGACGTTCTGCGCGAACAAACAGAAGGAGATTGAATAGACGTAAGCAACGATTAGAGCTTCTTGAAGGGTTATTTAGCTCAGAGATTTATAAAATTGACCCAACATTTTTTATAAGATTAAGAAACAGCTTTTATCAGATAGAAGACAAGGACCAGACACTTAATGGCTCAAAATATACGTTGTTTAATGATGATGACTTTAATGATGCTATTTATACAAAAAAGTATCCTACAGTATACCATCTTAGGAGAGAATTGGTAAAATCTTCTGAGCCTCACGATGTGCGTCTTGTGTATCTTGCGATACATCATATATTAAAAAAACGCGGACATTTCTTGTTTGATTCTTCGACTAACACAGATATATCTACATCGGCAATTCTTTCGGAACTATGCGATGTTATTCATCAGGAGTATGATGTTTTTGCCTCTATGGATTACAGCAAGGTAGAAGCAATACTCACAAATGCGGAACTTAATGTTACAGCTAAGAAACAGCAGCTCAAAGGTCTTATTTCTTTCGATGACAATACCGTAATTGATTGTGCTACAATGTCGGATTGTCTCGCCGGAGCTACTATAGATTTATCTAAGCTTTTAAATAATGATGCATATAAAGGAACTAAAATTAAGCTTTCCGACGCTTTAGATGAAAAATATGACGAGCTAGAGACAATTATTGGTGACGATATCAACCTCATAGTATACTTGAAATCAGTATTTGATACTGCTAGAATTACTGCTGTTTTAGGCAATAATACATACATCTGTGAATCTAAATGCGACCTTTTTGAGAAGAATAAGAAGGATTTAAAATTACTAAAAAAGTATGTTAAGGATAATTGTCCAGAAAAGTATAAAGAGATATTTAATCTTAAGAAAGATAAGCTTAATAACTATTCTGCATACAGCAGGTATAAAACTGTGCATACCTGTACGCAGGAGGATTTTTGCAAGTATCTAAAGAATAATTTAAGTGATATGAAGCAGATGGAAGAATATGCTTCAATTTGGAAAGAAATTGAAGAAGGTACATTTTTAAGCCGATTGACAGCTAAGGATAATGGCTTAATACCTAACCAGGTTCATAGAAAAGAACTCGAGAAAATTCTTGAGAATGCAGCTACATATCTCCCGTTTTTAAATGAAGAGGATGAGTACGGAACAATAAAGGATAAGGTGCTTAAGATTTTTGACTTCAAAGTACCTTATTATGTCGGACCGTTAAATACCAATTCGAAAACAGGCTGGATTAAGCGTAAAGATCAGAAAATTTATCCGTGGAACTTTAATGACATTGTCGATGTCGATGTTTGTGCAAGTAAATTTATGGAAAATCTGATAGGTAGATGTGAGCATACAGGGGAGCCTGTTCTTCCAAAGGATTCGCTGATATATAGTGAATATACTTTGTTAAACGAACTTAATCCTATAAAGGTTAACGGAGAACCAATACCTGTAGAAGTAAAGAATGAAATAATTCGCGATTTGTTTATAGAACAAAAAGCGAAGGTAACTAAGAAACGAATTCATAGTTATCTTGTGTGTAATGGCTACATAAAGGAAGAAGATGTAATATCTGGAATTGACGATACGATAAAGTCAAATCTAAAATCATTCCAAAATTTCAAGAAAATACTTGAAAAATACGGAAATAGAGATATGGTGGAAGATATTATACAAGCTATCCTTGTGTACGGAGATGATAAAAAGCTACTTAAAAAATGGCTTAAAAACAACTATTCATTCCTTACAGACGAGGAGAAGAATTGTATTTCTCGACTTAAATATAAGGATTGGGGAAGATTTTCTAAGAAGTTTCTGTGTGATATTTATTCACCTGACAAAAATGGCGAAGCACATAGCATAATGGATATGTTAAGAACAACCAATATGAATCTTAATCAGCTGCTTAGTACGGAGTATATGTTTAAGCGAAATGCTGATGAATATTTTAGAGAGCATCACATCAGCACTGGTGGAATAAAGGAACGCCTTGATGAAATGTATATTTCTCCAAGTACAAGAAGAGCAGTTCTTCAGGCGGTAAAGATGGTTGATGAAGTTGTCGATATTATGCATGGTGCACCTAAAAAAATATTTATAGAGGTTGCAAGAGAGCATGATCCCGAGCGTGGAAGAACGTTATCACGAAAGGCTCAGCTTATTGAACTATATGAAAAATGTAGTGATGTGGATCTTGAGATATATGATAGACTTATAAATGAGGATGAGCTTAAGCTCAGAGGTACAGCGTTATACCTATATTACAAGCAAAAAGGTAGATGCATGTATTCCGGTGAATATATTGATTTAGACCATCTCACAGATAAGAATTATTATGATATCGATCATATTTATCCACAGTCCAAAATACTTGACGATAGCCTTGAAAACAAAGTATTGGTAAAATCTATTTTGAATAGAGAAAAAACTAATGAATATCCTATTAAATCTGAAATTAGAACTAAAATGAAAGGAGTTTGGTCTGAACTTAAGCAGAACGGCTTTTTGTCCGAAGGGAAGTATGCTCGTCTTGTTAGAGCTACACCGCTTAGCGAAAAAGAACTCGCATCTTTTGTTAATAGGCAACTAGTCGAAACACAACAATCAACAAAAGCAGTAGCTACGCTGTTTAAAGAATTATATGGCGAAGCAGGAACAAAGATTGTATATTCCAAGGCGGGTAATGTAAGCAGGTTTAGGCATGAGTTTGAGCTAGTAAAAAACCGTGAAATAAACGATCTCCATCACGCTAAGGATGCATATCTAAATATAGTTGTCGGAAATGTATTTGACACTAAGTTTACGGAAAAGTTCTTTAAAAATATTTCTAGCGAGGAATATAGCTTAAATCATATATTTGATTATGATGTTTCGGGCGCTTGGATTGGTTCAAAAACTAAATCTGGAAAGCCGGTTAGCATTAAATTTGTAAAGGAAAACTATAATAAGAATTCCGTTCGTTTCACAAGAAAGCCAAGTGAAGTCAAGGGTGAGATAAGCAAAGCCACTATTTATTCAAAGGGTACAGGTCAGCTTGCTATAAAACAGGGGCTTGATATCAGTAAGTATGGCGGATATAGTGATGTCAAAGGAGCGTATTTCTGTCTTGTTGAACATACTTTGAAGAAGAAAAGAGTACGAACATTTGAGACTGTATATGTTTATCTTAAGGATAAGTATGAGAAAGATCCGATTGAGTATTGTACTAACTATTTAGGATTACAGGATCCGGTTATAGTGGAAAAGAAGATATTTATGCAATCGCTCATCGAAATTGATGGCAAACGACATCATATAACAGGTAGAACTGGAAACGAACTCTATATAAAACATGCTTATCAGCTTGTACTTGATGATTTTAGCACCAAATATATTAAGGAAATAAGCGAATATATAGCTAAATGTGCTGAGAGAAACACTACAATCGACCATGTTATGTATAAGATAGGAAACAGAACATTCCAGATTAATGCAGAAAACAATATTAAGCTCTATGAAGTTTATATGGAGAAGCTGGCATCAAACGTGTATCAAAGAATGCTGAAGAATATTGAGGAAACCGTTAGATATGGCAAGGAAGAGTTTGAAAAGCTTGGTGTGAAGGAACAATGTGAAGTTTTATTAGAGATACTAAAGGCGTTTAAATGCGATAGACAATTATCAAATTTAAAAGCCATTGGTGGTTCAAAAAATCAAGGCAAGTTAACCATTAACAAAAATATATCAGGTTGTAAGAGTGCTTATCTAATATCTCAATCTTCGACAGGATTATTTGAATACAAAAAAGACTTATTGCGTAAGATATGAGTTGGCGAATTGTTGCTGTAACTAGCCGTGCAAAGCTGGATTACAAAATGAATTATTTGGTTGTAAGAACGCCTGAAGAAACTAAAAGAATAAATATTAGTGAAATATCTGTTTTGATTGTAGAATCTACAGGCGTTTCTCTTACAACATATCTGCTCAGTGAACTGATTAAAGCAAAAGTATATGTGCTGTTTTGTGATGAAAAAAGGCTTCCGCAATCTGAACTATTGCCTTTGTATGGTAGTTATGATACAAGTATGAAGGTAAGAAATCAGATTGCGTGGAGTAATGGTGCAAAGGGTAATGTTTGGGCTGAAATCGTTCGTGCGAAAATCATTGGGCAATCCAGGGCGCTATCGGTATCGAATCATCTTGAAAAGGTCAAACAGCTATTAAAATACACAACGGAAATTGAGCCCGGCGATTCGACCAATCGCGAAGGGCATGCGGCTAAGGTGTACTTTAATGCTTTATTTGGAAATGATTTTTCGCGCTCTCAAGAATGTAATGTTAATGCTGCGCTGAATTATGGGTATGGTATATTCTTGTCTGCAGTTGCAAGAGAAATCGCTGTAGCCGGATATATTAATCAGCTGGGGATATTCCACGATAATGTACACAATCCGTTGAATTTTGCTTGTGACCTTATGGAACCATTCCGTCCGTTTGTAGATAACGAGGTTGTTAATATGTGCTTGGATAACTTTCAACATAGTGAGAAAATGCAGCTGGTAAATCTTTTAAATCTACAAATTAAAATAGATGGACAAGTTCAGTATATGCTTTCTGCGATTAGAATTTATGTGAGAAGTATTTTTGATGCGTTAAACGAAAATGATATTTCTAAATTAAAATTTCCTGGTTATGAATTATAGGTATATGAGAATACTTGTGTTTTTTGACTTAGCTACTGAAACGCTTGAGAACAAACGAGAGTATCGACGTTTCAGGAGATATCTGATTAAAAACGGATATATTATGCTTCAAGAGTCTGTATATGCAAAGTTAGCTTTGAATAAAACTGTTGTAGATGCTTCAATTGCCGGGCTTAGAAATAATAAGCCGTCGCAGGGAGATATTCAAGTTTTAGCAATAACAGAAAAACAGTTTCAGCGAATAGAGTATATACTTGGTGAAAGAAAAACGGATATAATCAATACAGACGAGAGGTTGGTAGAAATATGAAGCTCGCATATTATTGTATGGAACAACCTATAGAATTTATAGAGAATTTTATAAACGTTTTGATTATTGAAAATCCGAAAACGTACAGAGATTTTTTAACAATGCTTACAAATGCCATAGAAGGCTATGATACTGATTTGATATTATCAGATAATAAAGAATTAAGCATAGAAAAGTATGTTGAACTAATTCTTTCACCATTTTCTCTTGAAATTAATAACAAAAGAATTCTAAATAAGCTGAATGAATACTTAAGTAAATCGCTTGATGATTACGAAGAAAAATATAATAAGGTAGCCTACAGCATGAATCAATTCGGAAGCGATATAGCCATGATGTCGCAATACCCTATTGTTTATTCCGAAATACAAAGCGTCCAACAGGTTATAAAAGCACTTGAATTTCGGATAGATGATGAGTTGCCGATGAACGAGCAAATTGTTGAGTATATGCGATTGAACAGAGATATGCTGGGCAAAAAGTTATTTGTGTTTGTGGGCTTAAAAAGTTTTTTTGTTGAACAAGAATTGAAGCTTCTCTATAATGATATTATAGCAGAAAAATTTAATGTTCTTTTGCTTGAAGGATATAAGTATCCATATAGAATTGATGCTGAAAAAACGCACATAATCGATTATGATTTATGCGAGCTGTATTGATTTCTTTGTAGTTTTATTGTATAATAAGCTTACGGTAAATGATGCCATCTGCTATATCCGATTGTAGTAAGGATTACTCCACTCAAAAGAATTTGAGGTTTGAGAGTAGTGTAGTTTAAGATGGTAATCAAACTTATACTTTCCAATTTCTAGAATTAAATGTGTTTGAGAGTAGTGTAGTTTAAGATGGTAATCAAACTCCCACCAATAGAATAAAGCCATTCAAAAGGTTTGAGAGTAGTGTAGTTTAAGATGGTAATCAAACAATAGAATATAAGATACCAGAGCTACAGTAGTTTGAGAGTAGTGTAGTTTAAGATGGTAATCAAACTAAAGGGGTGATATAATGACTACTATTTATGTTTGAGAGTAGTGTAGTTTAAGATGGTAATCAAACGGGTGCCCCTCACGGTCCGCACGCTCTGTGGTTTGAGAGTAGTGTAGTTTAAGATGGTAATCAAACACTATTATGTACGCTTGAAACGATAACGCTGTTTGAGAGTAGTGTAGTTTAAGATGGTAATCAAACTCGCCGATAATCGAGACTATAAAAATTTTGGGTTTGAGAGTAGTGTAGTTTAAGATGGTAATCAAACATTTATATTGTGCATAATGGTATTGAACACGTTTGAGAGTAGTGTAGTTTAAGATGGTAATCAAACTTGATAATCATAACCATACGCGGTGTCAACGTTTGAGAGTAGTGTAGTTTAAGATGGTAATCAAACCCTTGATGAGTTTTTCCGTTCTTCTGCAACGTTTGAGAGTAGTGTAGTTTAAGATGGTAATCAAACATTACGGGAAAACACTTCGACGGAGAATATGTTTGAGAGTAGTGTAGTTTAAGATGGTAATCAAACTTTAAGACGCTGTTATATGTTGATATGCAAGTTTGAGAGTAGTGTAGTTTAAGATGGTAATCAAACTTATTTTGGTATTATTTTCACATACGAATAGTTTGAGAGTAGTGTAGTTTAAGATGGTAATCAAACGAATTGCCATAAGTTCTCTTAACTGACCCTGTTTGAGAGTAGTGTAGTTTAAGATGGTAATCAAACTTCTACCACGTCGAAGTAGGCAGGATAAGTGTTTGAGAGTAGTGTAGTTTAAGATGGTAATCAAACTAAGCGCTTACAAATCAAGGAAAGAGGTAAGTTTGAGAGTAGTGTAGTTTAAGATGGTAATCAAACTCTAATTGTTCCGCTTGGTGCGGTGCTGTAGTTTGAGAGTAGTGTAGTTTAAGATGGTAATCAAACGACTATTCGCAACGCTTTCACAAGGCTTGGGTTTGAGAGTAGTGTAGTTTAAGATGGTAATCAAACACCCTCCACAATCTGCTTGAAAGCTTGATGGTTTGAGAGTAGTGTAGTTTAAGATGGTAATCAAACGTTAATGCTGACAAAAGCATTACACTTCGTGTTTGAGAGTAGTGTAGTTTAAGATGGTAATCAAACGAGCTGCTCGACCGCATGAGCAAGACCGTGGTTTGAGAGTAGTGTAGTTTAAGATGGTAATCAAACCGCCACAAAACTTTGCAATAACAACATCTGGTTTGAGAGTAGTGTAGTTTAAGATGGTAATCAAACTGCTTTGATTATCTCCTCTTCGGGCTGAGCGTTTGAGAGTAGTGTAGTTTAAGATGGTAATCAAACGTCACATAGTACTCAATGGTCAATTCCTTTGTTTGAGAGTAGTGTAGTTTAAGATGGTAATCAAACGCTTTTCAAGTCGAAAGAAGATTGCAAAGGGTTTGAGAGTAGTGTAGTTTAAGATGGTAATCAAACTAGAATAATTTGCTAGAATAATCCGCTTTCGTTTGAGAGTAGTGTAGTTTAAGATGGTAATCAAACCGGATGTAGACTATGTACGATACTTAACGGGTTTGAGAGTAGTGTAGTTTAAGATGGTAATCAAACCCTATTGTCTTGTAGGTCTGCTGATACTCAGTTTGAGAGTAGTGTAGTTTAAGATGGTAATCAAACATGCCGACTGCTTTCAAGCCCTCAACAAGCGTTTGAGAGTAGTGTAGTTTAAGGTGGTAGTCAAACCATACTGGCAGGGTACCGGTACATATAATGAGTTTGAGAGTAGTGTAGTTTAAGATGGTAATCAAACCCGAGAAGTCGCTTTCAATTACCTCGATTGGTTTGAGAGTAGTGTAGTTTAAGATGGTAATCAAACTCAGTCCAATCGTCAACGTACCACTCATCGGTTTGAGAGTAGTGTAGTTTAAGATGGTAATCAAACCGAGTTCTTGCAGAACTATGTCAAACAATCGTTTGAGAGTAGTGTAGTTTAAGATGGTAATCAAACTACTTCCTGAGTATGGGGCACTCAGGGTCGGTTTGAGAGTAGTGTAGTTTAAGATGGTAATCAAACCTCTTAACGTTACTCTCGGTCAGGCTTACAGTTTGAGAGTAGTGTAGTTTAAGATAACCTTAAAGCAGCTGGCTAACAAAAAATCAAAATAAAATGCTTGTTTATAGCCTCTTTTGTAGTATTTGTATAAAAATAATTTTCGGCACTTGACAAGTATATAAAGCTGTGGTAAACTTTACTTTGTAATTAAAGGCTATGACGAAGAGCGAATCAGCAGGTAGCTTTCAGAGAGTCGGCGGTAGGTGCGAGCCGATAGCGAGGGGCTGAATTCAACTCACTTCTGAGCTGATAATGCGAAAGCTTAAAAGGTTAGTAGTGTTATCCGTATCTGCAACGTAATCGCAAAGAGCTTGTTAGAGCTTTAAGTGGCGTGAGAACGCAATTTGAGTGGTACCACGGGAAAGAATATTGCCCGTCTCAAAGAGAAATCTTTGGGACGGTTTTTTATTTATCCTTATAGGTTTGCCCTTTATATATTGTGCGATTCGTTTTCTTAAGAAAGGAATGTTATTATGAAAATCAGCTTTTCAACACTCGCTTGTCCTGACTATTCTTGGTCTGACATCTACACAATGGCTGCCGACTTGGGCTTTGACGGAATTGAAATCAGAGGCCTCGGCAACGATATTTTTTCAGTAAATGCAAAGCCGTTCACCGATGCACAGCTTCCTAAAACTGTAGAGAAGCTAAAGAGAATCGGCGTGGAAATTCCTTGTCTTTCTTCAGGCGCCTGCCTTAAGTTTGAGGATAGAATTTCTGAAACTATAGACGAAATCGCCCAGTATGCCGTTTTGGCTCAAAAGCTCGGCACACCTTATATAAGAATCCTTGCAGACTTAGAGCCTGCTCCTGCTGACGAGATTGACGATAACAAAATCGCAGAGGCTTTGAAGAAGATTGCCCCAATCGGCGAGCAGTACGGCGTTACACTCCTCGTTGAAACAAACGGCGTTTACAGCGATACAAAGAGACTTCGCAAGCTCCTTGACGATGTTAATTCAAAGTGGATTGCAGCCCTCTGGGATGTTCACCATCCATATCGTTATATGGGCGAAACAGGTCAGCAGACCGTTGAGAACCTCGGCGACTATATCAAGTATATTCATGTCAAGGACTCTGAAGTTGTTGACGGCACGCTCACATATAAGCTTATGGGCGAGGGCGATGTTCCTATAGCTCAGATGCTTTCTGCACTCCAGAAGATTGGCTACGACGGATATATTTCTCTCGAATGGGTAAAGAGATGGGCAAGGGATTTGTACAGCGCAGGCATCGTGTTCCCACAGTTTGCTAAGTATATGAAGCCTTACCTTATGGCAAAGAAGAGCAAGCTCCAGATTGATGCAAGAGGAACAGGTTACTATCCTTGGCCGAAGGAAACTATCATAAACGAAACCTTCCCTGACGTGCTCGACAGAATTTGTGAGGAATTCCCTGAGCAGTACGCATTCAGATATACAGAGCTTGACTATACAAGAACATATCCTGAGTTCAGAGAGGACGTAAGACGCTTCGCAAGAGCACTTATCGCTATGGGCGTAAAGAAGGGCGACCACGTTGCTATCTGGGCAACAAACGTGCCTGCATGGTATATCACATTCTGGGCTTGTACAACAATCGGCGCAGTTTTAGTTACAGTTAATACAGCATATAAGATTCACGAAGCAGAGTATCTTCTCCACCAGTCAGATACACATACACTCGTTATGATTGACGGCTTTAAGGATAGCGACTATGTGGGCATTATGAAGGAACTTTGCCCAGAGCTTGCAACAACTAAGCCGGGCGAGCTTAAGTCCAAGAGACTCCCATTCTTAAAGAACATTATCACAACTGATTCTAAGCAGGACGGATGCTTTACCTGGGATGAAGCAATGGCACTCGCTGATAATGTTGACGAGGCTGAGGTCGACAAGATGAGAGCCAAGGTCGATAAGCACGACGTAGTAAATATGCAGTACACCTCAGGAACAACAGGCTTCCCTAAGGGCGTTATGCTCACACACTACAATGTTGTTAACAACGGCAAGGCTATCGGCGACTGTATGGACCTTTCTACAAACGATAAGATGATGATTCAGGTTCCTATGTTCCACTGCTTCGGAATGGTGCTTGCTATGACAGCCAGCGTTACCCACGGCACAACAATGTCACCTATCACAGCCTTCTCACCAAGAAAGGGCCTCGCTTGTATCAATAAGGAAAAGATAACAGCCTTCCACGGCGTTCCTACTATGTTCATCGCAATGCTCGGCCACGAGGATTTTGAAAAGACCGACTTCTCAAATATGAGAACAGGTATTATGGCAGGCTCACCTTGTCCGATTAAGGCTATGCAGGACGTTATCGAAAAAATGCATATGTCTGAAATCTGTATCACCTACGGACAGACAGAGGCTTCTCCTGCTACAACAATGAGTAAGACTACAGACTCTATCGAAACAAGAGTTAATACAGTCGGTGGCCCAATCTTCGGCGTAGAGTGTAAGATTGTTGACCCTGAAACAGGCGAGGAGCTCCCTGACAATGTCGACGGCGAATTCTGCGCAAGAGGCTACAATATTATGAAGGGCTACTACAAGATGCCTGAAGCAACAGCAGCAGCAATCGACGAGGACGGCTGGCTGCACTCGGGCGACCTTGCAAGAAGAACCTCCGAGGGCTACTACAAGATTACAGGTAGAATCAAGGATATGATTATCCGTGGTGGTGAAAATATCTACCCTAAGGAAATCGAAGAGTTCTACTACACTCACCCTAAGGTGCAGGATGTACAGGTTATCGGCGTACCGGATAAGGCTTACGGAGAGGAAATTATGGCTTGTATCGTGCTCAAGCCTGATACCGAGGCAACCGTCGAAGAAATGAAGCAGTTTGCTCTCGACCATATGGCAAAGCACAAGGTGCCAAGATATATTTCATTTGTCGATGGCTTCCCAATGAACGCGGCTGGCAAGATTCTCAAGTACAAGATGAGAGAATGGGCTGTCGAGCATCTCGGACTCCAGGACGCAAGCAAGATTGTAACAGCATAATTTTTTACCGCTTCTGTTTTTGCAGAGGCGGTATTTTTGCATACGGGCGAAGCCTCGCTCGCTTTCAGCGAGCGACGAGCGTGCCGACGGCACGCTCGCAGTCCGTTGCCCCAAAGGGCAACGGACGGGCTTCGCCCCTAAACATTGCATTGATGAAAAAAATGTGCTATACTCAAATAGTAAAGGAGGCGATACCGTGAAAAAAAGTACACTCATTTTAATATGCGTCACTTTAGTAATGCTGTTTGTAAGCGGTGTCGCCGCATACGAGGTTATGAAAAAAGGCGATAACGGAAAAATCGCCCTCATCTATAAAGGCGACGAGCTTCTCTATGAAATAAACCTTTTTGACGTGGAAGAACCGTATACCATAACAATCAACGGCGATAACGGTAAAGAAAATATAATCGAAATCAGAGAAGGGGAGGTCGGCGTAATTTCTGCCAGCTGCCCCGATAAGCTCTGCGTCAAAAAAGGTTTTATCGGCGATAGTACGTTGCCGATAATATGCCTGCCTAATGATATCATGATTGTAGTCGAGGGGGAGGAGGCTAAGGAAGATGCAAAAACTTAAGTTCAAATCCAAAACCCATAGGCTCTGCACGATTGCCCTTATGACAACAGTTGCCCTTATTATCTTTGTTGTAGAAGCCCAAATTCCAATCCCCGTCGCAATACCGGGACTCAAGCTCGGCCTGTCTAACGTAATAACACTCTTTATGCTGTGTAGATTTGAAAGAAAAGACGCCTTCGCTACACTCCTTATGAGAATTCTGCTCGGCAGTATGTTCGCAGGACAAGCTATGTCGCTTCTCTATTCTCTCGTAGGTGGACTGCTCGCCTTTGTAGCTATGACCGTTTTTCTCTCCCTCTCAAAGCATAGTAATGTGTGGTTCGCAGGAGTACTCGGCGCAATCTTCCATAATGTAGGTCAAATCGCCGTCGCAATTTTTGCCTTCGATTCAAAATATGTCGCCTATTATTTTGTCGTGCTGTTTTTCTGCTCGATAATTACAGGTCTCTTTACTGGACTTGTGTCACAGCTTGCCACAAAGTATACCCCAAAGAGCCTTATCAAATAATGCTTGACTTTATAGCTGGGCTGTGGCATAATATACTTAACTGATTTTATGTCATAAAGCATAAAAACTTTAAAGTGTTAAATAGAAATGGAGTAATTATAATGCCAATTACCGATATTTTAAGAGAGAATGCCTCGAAGTATGGCTCTGACGTCGCACTCGTTGAGGTTAACCCTGAAATCCAGGAAAGACGTAGAGTAACATGGAAGGAGTATGAGCTTATCGAAGCCGACACCTATGGCCACTATAGACGTGAAATCACATGGAGCGTGTTCGACGAGAAGGCTAATAGATTTGCGAATCTCCTTATGAGCCGTGGCGTAAAGAAGGGCGATAAGGTCGCTATACTCCTTATGAACGGACTCGAATGGCTCCCGATTTACTTCGGTATTCTTAAAACAGGTGCACTCGCAGTTCCGCTTAACTTCAGATATACTTCGGAAGAAATCAAGTATTGCCTCGACCTCTCCGAGTCGGATGTTTTAGTGTTCGGCCCATCATTTATCGGTAGAGTAGAGGAGATTGCCGACGAGATTTCAAAGCATAGACTTCTTTTCTATGTCGGTGGTGGAAGTGCAAGCTGTCCAACCTTTGCCGAGGACTATGACCAGCTTGTTTCAAACTGCCCAAGCCATGACCCTATGATAGAGCTTTGCGACGACGATTATGCCGCAATCTACTTCTCATCAGGAACAACAGGCTTTCCAAAGGCAATTTTACATAAGCATATGAGCCTTATGCATTCTTGCAGAGTAGAGCAGAACCACCATAGCCAGACTAAGGATGACGTCTTCCTCTGCATACCACCGCTTTATCATACAGGCGCAAAAATGCACTGGTTCGGTTCCTTCCTTGTTGGTGGAAAAACCGTTCTCCTCAAGGGCGTAAAGCCTGAAATGATTGTAGAAACAGCTTCAAACGAGAAGTGCTCGATTGTGTGGCTGCTGGTGCCTTGGGCGCAGGATATCCTCGACGCTATAGATAGAGGCGATATCGACATTTCAAAGTATGACCTCTCTAATTGGAGACTTATGCATATTGGCGCTCAGCCTGTTCCACCAAGCCTTATTGCTCGTTGGAAGGAAAGATTCCCAAACCACGATTATGATACAAACTACGGTCTTAGCGAGTCAATCGGCCCTGGCTGTGTCCACCTCGGTGTAGAGAATATACATAAGGTCGGCGCAATCGGTAAGGCAGGCTACGGCTGGGAGGTCAAGATTGTTGACGAAAACGGCACGCCTGTAGAAAGAGGCCAGGTCGGCGAGCTTTGTGTAAAGGGACCGGGCGTTATGACCTGCTACTTCAATGACGAAAAGGCAACCAACGAAGTACTGAAGGATGGCTGGCTGTTTACAGGTGATATGGCGCAGGAGGACGAAGACGGCTTTATCTTCCTCGTTGACAGAAAGAAGGACGTTATCATCTCAGGTGGAGAAAACCTCTATCCTGTCCAGATTGAAGACTTTATCAGAAGTAATATTAAGGTCAAGGACGTCGCAGTTATCGGACTTCCTGATAAGCGTCTTGGCGAAATTGCCGCAGCAATTGTCGAGATTAAGCCTGAATACGACTGCACCGAAGAAGAGCTCACAGCCTTCTGCAACGCACTTCCAAGATACAAGAGACCACACAAGATTATCTTTGCCGATATTCCAAGAAATCCTACAGGCAAGATTGAAAAGCCAAAGCTTAGAAAGATTTACTGTGGCGAAAGCCTCGTAGCTTCACAGAATAAGGGCTAACAGCACGCCCGATAGGTTTGCATTAGTCTTTCATTTGTGTTGGCGTGCTTCGAGTTTTCTTCGAAAACTCCCAAGGTAGATTTGATATAATGAATGAGCCGCCGGTGGCGATGTCACCCAGCACGCCCCTAAAATTTGATTTAGTCACTACTTAGCTTGGGCGTGCCTTAAATTCCCGTTGGGAATTTACAAGGTTTGTCGCAAGCACGGTCAAAGTGACTGATAACGAATAGTTTATCTAGCCCCCTCAAGGGGGCTTTTTCATTTGTTGTGAATGGAAAGGTAGAATTAGTTATACGGTGCATAGGCAGGCCTCGAGTTTCCTTCGGAAACTCCCGAGGTAGATTTGATATAATGAATGAGCCACCGGTGGCGATGTTTGACTATAATGAAAAAAGCCCTCGAAAAGTCGGATAGTCATAAAGAAGTAGCTCCCAAAGAGATTTATTCTCTTTGGGAGCTTGTTATTCTGCTCTATAAACTGAAATTTCACGCACACCTTTATCTATTCATAAAAGCTATGCAATACTCCTCTAACTGTTTTAATCCATTTTCCTCAATCGGGAAGTGACCCGCACCGTGTAATAATCTCAATTCTTTTTCCGCCGATATTTTATCAAAAAATAATCTGCTTAAAGATACATCCGTCCAATAATCTTTTTCGGGATGAACCAGTAATACCGGACATTTTATAAAATTATTTGCTTCAATCTCTATACTGGGATTTAACATTCCATGCAAAAAATCTATAGATACTTTTGTTCCAGAAGATATAGGGTCACTCATTAGCAATTTTGCTAATTCTGTGTTATTTACAATTGCTTTCATATTACATACCATCTTCATCGGCAACTTAACTCCGCCTAATAGACGATGTGCTAATTTAAGGAAAGGCTTACCTAAAACCGCCATCATACTGCTAGATGCAGTTTCCTTTGTTACTTTGTTTATTCTTTGGTCTAACAAGCAAGTCAACATTAAACCATCTATATATTTCAATCTACACGAAATCTGATATGCTAACATTCCACCAGCACTCAAACCAAATAAATACAATGGTTTATCATTCTGCCGGTATTTCTCGGCAATCACTGTTCCACACTCAACCCAATCAAAATAAGTGATTTTTCCATTACATACGGAGTGACCATATAATGGTAAGTCTGGACATATTACCTCATAACCTGATTTATGAAGCGGTACTGCAATAAAGGATAATAATCTGCCATTTCCACCCACACCATGGTATATAACAACAACACCCTTTGCATCTTTGCAAATGTAATGGTCCACGTGAATCTGATTTTCACCTATTTCTAACCATTCCTCTTCTGGTACATTGTTATCATCTATACGATTATTAACTGGTAAATATTCTTGAATTTCCCGCCAAATTGTATCGTTTTCATATCCTTTATACATCATAAATCCTTTCACATTCTCTTAAGAAAATTCCGATTTATCGATTTGCTTCATATTCTTCTCTTAACATAGAAAAATATAATCTTCCTACATATTGTCCATTCATATAGAAATAATCTCGTAATGTTCCCTCGTAAGTAAATCCGCATTTTTCAATCACTCGCTTTGAAGGAACATTTATGGTTTTGGTACATATTTGTACTTTGTGAAGATTAATGCTTTCAAAACCGAATTCTACGACAGCTCTTGTAGCTTCTGTGGCAAATCCCTTGCACTGAAATTCAGAGCCGATGCAATACTCTATTTCAGCAAAATTGTTTTTACTGTCAACAAGAAAATATGCAATCTGACCGATACATTGATTTGTTATTTTATCAATAACAGCCCATCTGTAATAATCGTCTTTTTCATAAGATGAAATATATCTGTCAAGCAGTTGCTTCACCTCTGCCTTTGTCGAGTATATCGGCTCGGAATAAAGTGATTGTATTTTTTCATCAGCAACCCAGTTTCTGAGCATAGCATCGTCATCGCTGTATTTAAATTTACGAAGAATCAATCGTTCTGTTTCTATTGTTTGTGTTCCCGAATGTGTAAGCATAGTCCTGTTTTCCTTTCAAGTTCTGATTTATCGAGCAGATTGCTCTTTCCATAATTATACCACTTTCACACCGAAAAAGCAACACATACCCTGTTATACAGTGCAAATAATACACAGAACGGAGGTAATAAAAGCCGTACTCGGAGCTTTTCGAATACGGCTGATACATATTATATTAACTGCTCTATAA
>JAZSCN010000034.1:0-3592 GCA_045602925.1 Oscillospiraceae bacterium
CTTGACTCCGAATGTGATATACTTTGTCTTGACAAGTCCGTTATTACCCTTTGCAAGCTGATTTTTCAGCATTTCTGAATATTCAAGGCGAATATCGTCAAAATCGTCGTTCTGAACGCCGATTTCAAGCTGGCTGTGAAATTCCTCTACATCGGCTACCTGATTGAGAAACGAGAGCTGAACTGTAATGGAACTGTCAAAGTAGTTGAGGAAGTCGCAGTAATTCTCGAAAATCGCTGTCTTATCCTCATTTTGTGCAAGCTGATAGTTAATATCGAAGAACTGAACTGTTTTGGTGTAGAGATTATCGTCTACCTTGCAGATACCGTCCTTGAACATCTGCTTGAAAGGGATTGACTGCTGTGCTGTTACGGGAACTTTTCCGTTTCCGTTTGGACGAGCCTTTTTCACAGCGGCGTCAATCTGCTTTTTCTGCTTGCCGGATACGTTTTTAATTATTTTCGACAATGCTTTTTACCTCCTTTTCTAAGTCATACTGCTTTTCGGCATATTCGTAAAGATTTTCTGTCTTATACGGTCTGACCTTTGGGCGAAGAAAACGGCTTTTTATCACCGTTTTCGCCACCTTTTCAAAGGGTAGTCCGTTTTTTTCGTACATTGCAATAAGGAAAGAAGGCATTGCAACTATAATAAGCAAAATCATAGCTGCCATATTTCCGATTGCATCTCTTGTGAAAAAGTAAGTCGGGAGAGCTGTTGCACCCGCAATGCTGAAGCAGATTAACTGTCTTTTCGTAAGATTGAAAGCGACCTTTGTCTTAATTTTTGCAAGGTCTTTCGGAACCTGAACATACGGCATAAATAAAATCCTCCATTAACTGCTGATAAGCGGGACTATCCTTCGGCATATCCTCGACGAACTTATAGCGATATTCCTCGAAAGCTGTTTCAAGGTCGGAGCTAACCTCCATAACAATATCGTCAGGAAACCAATCAGCAAGGAATTCTCTTGCTTCGTTGAACTGGCAAGGTCTGAGTTCGTAAAGTTCAGTTATGCCGAATACTTCCTCTAAATCATCGCCAAGGTAATCACGGCAAGAACAAGAAAAAACACGGTAAGAAAGCGAGTGCTTTCCACCGAGAGCAGCTTCAACTGTAAGTTCAGCGAGTCTGCCAAGATAATCGACCTGCTTTTTCGTGATTGTGTCATTACACTTACAATTTTTCATTTGTATCTTCCTTTCATTAGTGAGCGTTAAAAATTGATTTTGAGATTGATGATGTTTTAAACAGGGTGAGGCAGAGGACAATCGAATACATAGCAATACGCATAAGCATAAGGTGAAGGTTTGTTACGATAAGAATATCCTTAACAAGAGCCGAATATATGCCGACTATTACCATTATGAATAGTCCCTGAAATGCAAGAGAAAGAAGGCTTCTGATATAGTTCGTACCGATATTTCCCCATTCTCGATTGGTCATTGTTGCAAATGGAATAGGTGCAATAGAGCAATATAGGTAGATTTCAATCATTCTATTTATGAGAACAACTGATACTAATATCGCAATCGCCTTAACAGCAAGACTTACAACAGCTACTTCGAGCATTAACGCAATCAATTCGCCCGTACCTAATGCGTCAAGTGAGTCTCTGAACTGAATATACACACTTGTAACGTCTACAAAGGTGTCGTTTGTTATTGACGTTGCTGCTTGATTTACAATCCATTGTCCCACATCAAATATCGCCATCGTTATTTCAAAGGTGTGCGAGAGAAGAAATACCGCTACACAAGCCTTAAAAACGTACTTGAAGAAAATGAATGTGTCAACATCGTGCATATTGTTTTTTTCCGTTATAGTTGTAATCAGCTCATAACAGAGAACAAAGGTAATAATCATACCAGCAATGGGGACAACGACATTATTAGAGAGGTTTTGTATCATATTAAAGATACTACCGTTCCATTGAGAAGGCGTAAGTCCTACTTGTCTTGCTATATCACCGGTAGCTGCATTGGCATCATCAAATATTCCGAGAAACATTCCACCGCAGACGTCCACAAAGAATTCGTGTATGGCGTCGCCAATGGATTCTAAAATATCTTCCATTACATACCACCTTTCTTATTTGTTACAGAAAAGCCTGTCTGATAAGACAGGCTTTCTGCATTTACGAGTGGTTTTCAGATTAACCGAAAAGACCAGAAAGAAGGGGGATGAGAGTGATACCGATGAGGGCAACACCACCACCAGCCATAAGCTGCTTCATACCCTGTGACTTCGCACCGGGGTTGTCGTTACCGTAGCCTTCGAGAAGGTTGATTACGCCCCATACGCCAAGACCAGCACCAAGAGCAATTACGAGTGTCTGAAGAACGTCAACAGCAGAGTTAAAAAATTCCATAATAAAAATATCCTTTGAATTAAAATAGTTTTGATTGTTGTTTGGACACAAAAATAGCCGTCTGATTATTCATCAGCGGCTTCCGTGCCATTTTCGATTGTTTCCGAACAGTCATAAACCTCAACAACTGTATTCGGTTTTACTGTGAGCTTATGCGACAGATACTTTTCTACATTGAAAAGATTTCTTTCGTCAGCGTCGTAGGTCAGAGCGAATTTTGGATGCTTCGTTAAATCGTACTTATTACTGAGAAAAGGTCTCACGCCTCTAAGCTGCAAAATACACTTACTGCCGTCCATTACGCTGAGTTCGTCCATCGACATAAGCTCTTTGCCTGTTTTCTGGTAATTCAGAGAGTGCGAGGTTTCTTTTCCTCTGCTTTCACCAGTGTTATACAGGTCAATGGTTTCTTTTCCGAGAACTTCGGAAATTTCTTTTAGAGTGGTCTTTTCCTTACCACCAAGAAAGAGTGTTGTATCGCAGTTACCCACGATAGTATCCGCATTATCCTTGTAAATCGCCTTTAACTGACTTTGTGCCTGCAAGATGATTGAAGCTGAGATTTCTCGACTTCGTATCGTTGCTATGAGCTTGTCAAACTTAGGAATTTGCCCAATGTTTGCGAACTCGTCCAGAATAAAGCGAACGTGAACAGGGAGTCTGCCGCCGTATTCGTCGTCGGCTTTGTCGCACAACAAATTGAAAAGCTGAGTATACATTATAGAAACGATAAAGTTAAAAGTATCATCGGTATCCGAGATTATGACAAAAAGTGCCGTCTTTGTATCGCCTAACGTATCAAGCTGTAGCTCATCATCTTCTGTTAATTCACGCAGCTCCGCAATGTCAAAAGGTGCAAGTCTTGCACCGCAGGATATGAGGATTGATTTTGCGGTCTTTCCCGCTGCCAGTTTGTATTTCTTGTACTGCCTTACGGCAAAATGCTCAGGATTTTTCTGTTCAAGCTCCTTAAACAACAGGTCGATGGGATTTTCAAAGGTTTCGTCATCTTCTCGTGCTTCACTGGCGTTTATCATCTCAATAAGGGTATTGAGATTTTTCTCTTCCTTTGGAGCTTCGTACCAGATATATCCGATAAGAGCTGAGTAATAAAGCCTTTCAGCCTTTACCCAGAAATCCTCGCCGCTTTGACTGCCTTCGCCTTTGGTGTTGGCAATAATCGTGTTTACGAGCTTTAAAATATCCTTTTCAGAACGTATA
>JAZSCN010000035.1:0-36706 GCA_045602925.1 Oscillospiraceae bacterium
GGGAGACCGAGGCTTGTCATTTCAGCAAGGTTTGCACCCTTACCGCCGAGAAGCTCTCTCATGCTTGCATTACCTTCATTAAACTGGTAAACATACTTCTTACCCATTGGTAACTTACCTCCAAAATTTTGAATTTTCCGTAGAATTTAAAACCTGCGTAATTACGCATACGGATACACTATTATTATAACAGATAACATCGCAAATTTCTATAGTTAATTGCACGCTCTCACGAAAATTTTTACACAGCATGCGAGGTCTTTTTTCGTGCAACCTGCACAATAAACGGCTATTTTTAACAAAACAAACGCCACACCCTCGTTTTTAAGGGTATGGCGTGATAGATTACTTATCTTCCTGCGCGAGCTTTTCAAACTTCTCGTTTCTCTTTTTGAGCTTATTATCGGCATAGCCTTCCTTGATGTATGCTGTTCCTCTTTCGATAGCAAGTGCACCGTCGGGAACGTCCTTAGTGATAGTTGAGCCTGCTGCTGTATAGGCACCCTTTCCGACTCTCACGGGTGCGACGAGGTTTGTATTACATCCGATAAATGCGTTATCCTCGATAACTGTTCTGAACTTGTTTTCTCCGTCGTAGTTGACTGTAACACAGCCACAGCCGAAGTTTACATTTGCACCGACATCACTATCGCCTACGTATGTGAGGTGAGCGACGCAGGTTCTCTCACCGATTGTTGCATTTTTAATTTCTACAAAGTCGCCTATATGGGCACTCTTCTTTACAACCGAGTCAGGTCTTAGCTGTACCCAAGGGCCGATGCTTGCTCTATCCTCGACAACAGCCTTTGTTGCAAAGACGTTATTAAGCACAGCACCATTGCCGACTGTTGTATCTGTAAGTATTGTGTTCGGGCCGATTATACTTCCCTCGCCCACTGAGGTTTTGCCAAACAGCTGGCTGCCGCTCTTGATATGTGTTCCACCACCGATTGTGACATCCTTGCCGATAATTACACCGTCGAGGCAGGTGAACTCTACGCCGTTTTCGAGATGCTTTTCGATAATCTTCATTCTTGCGATATCGTTGAGCTTTAAGAGGCCTGCTCTGTCGTTTGCACCGAGAGAAACATTTGGGTTCTGCGAGCTGTATGCGTCGGCTTTTCTGCCCTTGCTGAGAAGAAGCTCGATACAATCTGTGAGGTAGTACTCTCCCTGTGCGTTATTGGGGGTAAGCTCAGAAAGCACACTAAGGAGTGCTTTTGTTTCAAACCAATAGCAACCTGAATTGATTTCGTTAATCTTGAGCTGCTCGGGAGTACAGTCCTTATGCTCGACAATTCCCGAGATGCCGTTTTCTGTTCTTACTATTCTTCCGTAGCCTGCAGGGTTATCTATAACCGATGTAACAACCGTTACTGCACAGTCCCCGTCTTTGTGGAGCTTTAGTGCGTTTTCGATAGTATCCTTATCAATAAACGGAGCGTCGCCACAGAGGATAAGCGTGTTGCCGTCTATATTCTTTTCAAGAAATGGGATTGCCTGCATAACTGCATGGCCTGTGCCGAGTCTTTCGCTCTGGAGTGCTGTTTCATAGCTGCCGTCCAAGTAGCTGTCTATCTGCTCTGCTTCATAGCCCTTGACGATACAGATTTGTGAAAGTCCTGCATCCTCGCAGGCGTCAATAACCCACCTAAGCATTGGGGTGCCGAGCACCTCGAGAAGCACCTTAGGCTTGGTAGTCTTCATTCTCTTGCCCTGACCACCGGCAAGTATCAAAACGTTATCTGCCATAAACGTTGTCTCCTTATATTTATTGCTTTAAAGCATATTTTCTATTGAACATTATAATACCATTTCACGCCAAAGTCAAGCCCAGCCGACCAGCCACACGCTGGACCGAATGTCACCCCCCTCGAACAAACTGCTGAGTTATAGTTTACTATGCCCCCCCTCAAGGGGGGCTTTTGTTTGCAGTGGTTTAGGGCAGAGTTTGACGCAGTCAAACGATAGGCGATGCGAAAGCATCGCTGCCGCAGCGTATGCTTTAGGCATGTTTCTTCACTCTTCACGATTACTTATTGCCTAACAATTAAGCCCCCACAAAATTGTGAGGGCTTAATTGTTATTATTTTAATGCACTCGTGCCGAAGGCACAATCCGCCCAGCGTTAGGCTGGTTTTCGACCGTGCCGACCTAATATACTTTCCTTACGCAGGAAATACAGGGAGGCACAAATGCCACCGGCGGCTCGCCGGCTTGTTTATTTATTTTTGTTATAGAGAATGATAAGTCCCTTTAACAAGAGGTCGTCGTCAACGATAATCTCGCTTGCTCTTTTACAAAACGGAATAATTGTCGAAGCAAGTCCACCTGTTGCAACAACGGTAAGCTTCTTGCCGTATTCCTCTTCGATTCTGTCGCAGATACCGTCGATGCTTGCGGCTGTACTGTAGATAATACCACTTGTCATACAGTCGACAGTATTTGCGCCGATAACCTTCTTAGGTGCTTCGAGGCTGATTTTAGGAAGCTGAGATGTATTTGTTGCAAGAGAATTTAAAGACACCATAACGCCCGGGATAATCATACCGCCGATATAGTTCTTGTTATCGTCGATAACAGAAGCTGTCGTGGCTGTTCCCATATCGAGAATAATTGCAGGGACAGGATACTCATTTATCGAAGCGACAGCACCGACAACGAGGTCTGCACCGAGCTCTCTTGGGTCATCAATCTTGATGCCGAGTCCGGTCTTTATGCCGGGGCCTACAACCTTAATGCTCTTGCCGACGAGCTTCATAACGGCGCTCTTTATCGCCTGGGTAACAGACGGAACAACCGATGAGATGATTCCTCCCTCGACGTCCTCCGGCTTTATTTTATACAAGTCGAGAACCGTCTTGAAGGAAATAACATATTCAAGCACGGTAGCTGTTCTGTCAATTGAGAGTCTTTCGGTAAAGAGGACTCTATCCTCCTCGCAACAGCCGATAACTATATTTGTATTTCCTACATCTATTGCTAAAATCATAACTATTCTCCGATTACTTTGACTTCTTTACGGTGCGAATGACTCTTTCGGTAGCTGCACTAAGTGCGACATTTACGCCAAGCTCTACGAGGAAGTTAAGACCGACGAGGCCTAAAATCATATATGCGCCTGCATTTTCGTAGCCTGCACCAGCTGACCATCCCTTGATTGTATCAAAGAAAAACACCAGGCAACCGAGCAGGAACACGCCTGTATTTGTAAGTGCACAAGCTATACCTGCGCAAATTACGGCGATAAGTCTGTTCTTGTCCTCGATAAGCTTGTACACAAGACCTGCTACGAGGCCTGCGAGCGCGCCCTTTGCCAAAACAGTGATGACCGTACCCGGAACGCTTATTGCCATAAATGCTGCCGAGTCTGTGTAGAGCACGACTGCACCGAACACGAGTCCGAGCCAAGCGCCTGTCATTACGCCATAGAGAGCCGCACCGACTACTATCGGTACTAAAACGAGTGTGATGCTGAATTGTCCGAATCTGATTCCTGAAACCACTGCCTGCAATACGATAACGATAGCAGTGAGGATACCTGTTCCGACGAGCTTGTAGATATCAAGCTTTTTTGTGTTTGTCATATTAAATTCCTCCTTGTTATTATTCCCGCCATTAAATCGGGATACAATACAATTACAAGTTCATTATATCATCACTTTTCATCAATTGCAAGCACTCAGAAAAATTTTCATCAATACAAACAAAAATCACCCTCCACAGAGCCTGCAGAGAGTGATTTATATAGATTATTCGATAGTTTTCTACTTATTTCTGCTTATATTTCTGGATACAGCAAGCCCGACGCTGTTGATAAGTCCGACAAGGACACCGCACAGCAGGTAGAACAGCCACAGCTTCATTTCAAGCTCTACGCCAAGCACTGTCATTATCAAAACGACAATAAGCGTGAGCAAAAACTGTATGCTGAGTCTTTGCTTTATAAGGCCGTCATATAGCTTTTGCGACATTTTCTCAGGCTTCTTAAAGAGGCTCATTGTACGATTGCCCTCTCTGTCGAAGAGGAAATACAAAAGCGACACTACTACAAACGGCAGGAAAAAATAGATAAGTAATGGTTTAAATTGTTCCACTATTAGAGAACTCTTACACCGACAACGCCGTCGATATTGCTGATTGCTTCGATGTCAGCCTCGCCGCTTACGTCGAGCATTGTGTAAGACCAATCCTTCTTAGACTTGTTAACCATATTTTCGATGTTAGCACCCTTGTCAGATACAGCAGTTGTAATCTGAGAGAGAAGTGCAGGAACATTCTTGTGGAGTACGCAAACGAGAGCGTCGCCTGTCTTAACGAGGTCAGCGTTAGGGAAGTTTACAGAATTTCTGATTGTACCTCTCTCGATGTAATCCATAAGCTCGTCAGCAGCCATGATTGCGCAGTTATCTTCAGATTCCTCTGTAGAAGCACCGAGGTGTGGGATAGCTACTACATTATCAACGCCGAGAACATCATCACTTGGGAAGTCAACAACGTATCTTGCAACCTTGCCGCTGCCGAGAGCTTCAACGATATCAGCACCGTTTACAAGCTCGCCTCTAGCGAAGTTAAGAATTCTTACGCCGTCCTTGCAAAGAGCGATTGTATCCTTGTTGATGGTATCCTTTGTATTAGCATTGTATGGAAGGTGGAGAGAAATGAAATCAGCATTTGCGTAGATATCGTTGATGTTAGCAGTAACCTTAACCTGTGGCTTGAGGTTGAGTGCAGCGTCAACAGAGAGGAATGGGTCATAGCCGATAACGTTCATACCGAGTGAGATTGCGATATTAGCAAGCTTACCACCGATAGCGCCAAGACCAACAAGACCGAGGGTCTTGCCCATAATCTCGCAACCGCCGAAGTTGCTCTTGCCCTTTTCTACCATCTTTCCGACTTCGTCGCCGTTGCCCTTGAGAGTCTGAGCCCAGTTGATAGCCTCAGGAACCTTTCTTGAAGCGAGGAGGAGACCACAGATAGCGAGCTCCTTAACAGCGTTAGCGTTAGCACCAGGAGTATTGAAAACTACGATACCCTTAGCTGCGCAATCCTCAACAGGAATGTTGTTTACGCCTGCGCCAGCTCTAGCGATAGCGAGGAGGTTATCTGCGAATGCCATATCGTGCATCTTAGCAGAACGAACCATAATTGCATCAGGTGTTGCACAATCATCAGTGATGTTGTACTTTGCAGCATCAAATCTGTCTGTTCCGATAGCTGCAATCTTATTAAGTGTAAGAATATTATACATCGAAAATCAATCCTTTCAAAAATATACTCAGAGGGCGAACTTTGTCCGCCCTCGAATAGTCATAACTTACGTTTGATTAAGCGTTTTCAGCTTCAAACTTCTTCATGAATGCAACGAGTGCTTCAACGCCCTCGATTGGCATAGCGTTGTAGATAGAAGCTCTCATACCACCAACTGAACGGTGACCCTTGAGGTTTTCAAAGCCAGCTTCCTTTGCTTCCTTAACAAACTTAGCGTCGAGCTCGTCGTTACCTGTAACGAAAGGAACGTTCATGAGGGATCTATCCTTAGCGCCAACTGTACCCTTGAAGAGCTTGGACTCGTCGAGGAAGTCGTAAAGAATCTTAGCCTTCTTCTCGTTGTGAGCCTTCATAGCTTCGAGGCCGCCCATCTTCTTAATCCACTTGAACACCTTACCACAGATATAGATACCGTAGCATGGAGGTGTGTTGTAGAGAGAATCGTTGTCAGCCTGTGTCTTCCACTTGAGCATTGTTGGTGTACCTGGGAGACAGTCATCAGTGATGAGGTCTTCTCTAACGATAGCGATAACAACACCGGCCGGGCCGATATTCTTCTGAACACCGCCGTAGATTACAGCGTACTTAGAAACGTCTACAGGCTCAGAGAGGAAGCAGGAAGAAACGTCAGAAACGAGGTCCTTACCCTTTGTGTTAGGGAGCTCCCAGAACTTTGTGCCGTAGATTGTATTGTTTTCGCAGATGTAAACATAGTCAGCATCCTCAGGGATGTCGAGGTCACTGCAATCTGGGATGTAAGAGAAGGTCTTGTCTGCAGAAGAAGCAACAGCAACAGCCTCGCCGTACATCTGAGCTTCCTGGTAAGCCTTCTTAGCCCACTGACCAGTGATGATGTAAGCTGCCTTCTTGTTCTTCATAAGGTTCATTGGAACTGCAGCAAACTGCTGTGAAGCACCACCCTGAAGGAAGAGCACCTTGTAGTTGTCAGGGATATTCATAAGGTCACGGATATCCTGCTCTGCGTCCTTGATAATCTTGTCGTAAGCCTTTGAACGATGGGACATTTCCATAACGGACATTCCTGTGCCCTGGTAATCCATCATTTCTTCTGCTGCTTCTCTGAGAACTTCCTCAGGGAGAACTGCTGGGCCTGCGCTGAAATTATAAACTCTAGCCATAATAAAAATCCTCCGATTCTTAATTTAAAATACGAGATAATTATATACCATTTATGCCAAAAAGTCAATAGCAGTTTTGCATTTTCTGTTAATTTTTTCACAGAGATTTCGGGCGGGTAAAAGGCTGTAACTGCAGGCAGTAAATTTTGCAGGATTTTAAGGCGACAAGCCGACGCCTTCGGCGTCGCTTTCGGGCCCCACGAGCCCGAACAGGCGACCTTCGGTCGCCCCTTGTCGCCGTACGAATGTGATAAATGAATACTCCTGCGAGAACTAAAGCTATCGTGCTTACCACACCCATTCCAAAGACACAAAAAGCCCCCACAAAAAGGGCGGTAGCCATAAAGAAGTAACTCCAGAGAAGAAACGTCTTCTCTGGAGTTTATTTTATATTTAGTTCGGCAAATTGGAATTTGTTATTTTAATTTGTCTAGCAAAAAGTATGGTCGCTGTCCAACTGTAATCAAATTTGTAACATCAGAAATATCATAACCATTATCTTCGTACTCTTGCATAAGCTCTTGTTCGCTTGAATACAGTATTTCCTGACCATACCACGATTTAGAGGATTGCGGGGTGAGCTCCAAATATACGATTTTGTGTTCGGTTTCAAATGTCAATGTCGTATGTACTTTATTTTTCTTCTTGTTGTATAGAAGCCAAATTTTGCTTTGGATATTCAGCTTATCAAGTATTGACTTCATTACTAAGACGGTATCTACACAAGTGCCGATTTTTTCTTTACATGTAACCGAAGGCTCTTGAACAATAGAAATAGTTTTTGCAAGAAGATAGTATTCATTATCAAAACCGTCTTTCATATTAGGTTTGTATTTTTGACCATCCACAATAAAGCCATACTCAAAACCGTTATCATATAATTCTGCTCTTAATATATCACATATTTCTTTGATTGTCATTATTTGACACACTCCACAAATTCAAATTTATCTGTCAGTCAATTATAGCATTGTTGATATAAAAAGTCAACGTCATAAGCAACGCAAAGCCACTTTTGACATCAACATCAAAAGTGGCTTTTAATACTTCTATACGACTATCGCACTAAGGGGAGCCCCCTTTGGCAACTCGTAATAAACATACGAATATCCCAAAGTTTGTGGCTCGGTAACGATACAAACTTCTGTATCGTCATTCCCTTAACGTGAGGGCTTAAATATTATCCTGTTAGAACACTCGTGGCGTAGCCACAAATGCCCGTGCTGGCACAGCGCTTAAAACTCACACTTGCTTTCAATGTATGCTTCGAGCTCGTCAATGCTGATTCTTACCTGCTCCATGGTATCTCTGTCACGAACGGTTACGCAGTTGTCAGCTTCGATGCCCTTTTCTGCGTCGCCTACTGTGTCAAAGTCAACTGTGATACAAAGCGGTGTACCGATTTCGTCCTGTCTTCTGTATCTCTTACCGATAGAGCCTGCATCATCATAGTCAACAGAGAACTTCTTAGAAAGTGCTGTATAAATCTCGTCAGCCTTTGCAGAAAGCTTCTTAGAAAGTGGAAGCACGCATGCCTTGAATGGTGCAAGTGCAGGGTGGAAGTGCATAACGGTTCTTACGTCAGGCTTTTCCTCTGTGCCGATGTTCTCCTCGTCGTATGCCTCTGTGAGCACTGTGAGGAACAATCTTTCTACGCCGAGGGATGGCTCGATAACGTATGGAACATATCTCTCGTTTGTTTCGGGATCAAAGTAATCGAGGCTCTTTCCACTAGTCTTGATGTGCTGATTGAGGTCGTAGTCTGTTCTGTCGGCAATTCCCCAGAGCTCGCCCCAACCGAATGGGAAGAGGTACTCGAAGTCTGTTGTTGCCTTGGAATAGAAGCAAAGCTCCTCAGGTGAGTGGTCACGGAGTCTGAGGTTTTCTTCCTTGATTCCGAGTGAGATAAGCCAATTCTTGCAGAAGCTTCTCCAATAGTCAAACCACTCGAGGTCTGTACCTGGCTTGCAGAAGAACTCAAGCTCCATCTGCTCAAACTCTCTTACTCTGAAGATAAAGTTACCCGGTGTGATTTCGTTTCTAAAGCTCTTTCCGACCTGTGCAACGCCGAAAGGAACCTTCTTTCTTGAGGTTCTCTGGATGTTTGCGAAGTTTACAAAGATACCCTGTGCAGTTTCAGGTCTAAGGTAAAGCTCAGCCTTTGAATCCTCTGTTACGCCCTGGAAGGTCTTGAACATAAGGTTGAACTGTCTGATATCTGTAAAATTGTGCTTTCCACAGTTAGGGCAAGCGATTCCCTTTTCCTTGATGTAATCCATCATCTGGTCATTAGTCCAGCCTGCAACGTTTGTGCCGTCGAAGTCCTCGATGAGGTTATCGGCTCTGTGTCTAGTCTTACACTCCTTGCAGTCCATAAGAGGGTCGGAAAATCCGCCGAGGTGACCTGATGCCACCCAAGTCTGTGGGTTCATAAGGATTGCAGAATCAAGTCCAACGTTGAGCTTGCTCTCCTGAACAAACTTCTTTCTCCAAGCGTCCTTGATATTGTTCTTGAGCTCTACGCCGAGTGGGCCGTAGTCCCATGTATTAGCAAGACCACCGTATATCTCGCTTCCCGGATATACAAAGCCTCTGCCCTTACAAAGAGCAACTATCTTGTCCATTGTCTTTTCGGTGTTTAACATTTATATTTCCTCCGTTCAAGGTGTTTGATTACCAAATAAATCACTAACCTTCATTGTACCTAAAATTTAAGCTAAAGTCAAGAGCTAAACGCGATTTCGCCATAAAAAAGACCTCCCCGAGCGGAGAGGTCTTTATGTAGCATGTAGCTAGATTAAATCTTTAGTCGTTGTCGCCTTCGCCTCTAACGAGCTTGCGATTAGCAATTGTAGCAAGGAGTGCACCGATTGCAGGACCTACGATGAATACCCAAAGCTGCTTGAGGGAATCCCAATCTGTGCCAGGGCCACCGAAGAATGCTGAAGAAAGGCTTCTTGCAGGGTTAACGGATGTTCCTGTGAGAGGAATACCGAGGATGTGTACAAATACAAGAGCAGCACCGATAACTACGCCTGCGTTCTTCATCTTTCTGTCTGTAACAGCAAAGATAACGAATACAAATACAAATGTGAGGATAACTTCAACGAGGAGTGCTCCGAAGAAGTTGAGGTGACCGAAGCCGTTAGCGCCCATAGCTGTCATGTCGAGGTCGATATCTGCACACTTAACGATGATAGCGAGAACACCAGAACCTACGAATGCACCGATTACCTGGAAGATGATGTAGTTGATAAACTCAGACATACTCATCTGTCCGTCGAGGAACATTGCAAGTGAAACTGCTGGGTTAACGTGGCAACCGGAAACCTTACCGATTGTATATGCCATTGTAACGATTGAAAGGCCAAATGCTAAAGCTGTAGCAACTACGTTTGCGCCAGTAAATACTGCTGTACCACAACCGAAGAGCACGAGTACCATTGTACCGATAGCTTCACAAACGCCCTTTTTCATAGCTGAATTCATGATTGTCAGCCTCCTTATATTATTTGTATTAATTATACTCTAATTTTTCAAGTTTGTCTACAGAAAAAAAGCCAAAAAATGTTTTTCTGCTAATTCAACAAATGAACACACTTTATTTTAGCAAAAATGTGGAAAGACATTTCTGCCTTTCCACATTCTGATTTTTAAGATTTTAGCTTACTTCTTGAACTTAGCGTTTACCTCGTCAACGTAGTAGTCAACAGTAGCCATGTTAGCTTCTCTGAGCTCTGCCCATGTCTTCTGATTACCGTTTGTAACAGATGTACCTGTTGCAAGCTGTTCGAATACAGAAGTCATATCCTGTGAAATAGCTTTGTAGAACTCGAATACAGGGTATTCACGAGCGAGTCTGTAGCACTCTTCACGCATCTCGAGCATTTCTTCTGTCCAGCCGTATTCATTTACGAGTGTGTCAATACCAATCTGACGGATAGACTCGTCAGTTGCACAAATCTTTCTACATCTCATAAATGCTGCAAAGCCTTCAGGGTTCTTAGCACCTGATACGAGGCAGTAGCCGTTAACTCTTGTAGACATGTATGTATTTTCGCCTTTATCCTTAGCTGGCATTGGAACGAACATTACTTCGCCATCAGGCACGCTTCCGAGAGCTTCTGTGTTAGCGAGTGTGTCTTCGATTTCGTATGGTCCACATGGGATAAAGAGTGTGAGTCCTGAACCAAGACCGATAGAGCCTTCATCCGTTGGGCCTCTTGTCTGCCAGTTATTTAAGTGTCTTGGGAATGCAGAACCAGCCTTTGTGAGCTCATAAACGAGATTCTGAGCTTCTTCGATAGCAGGCTCGTCGACATTACTTACAACCTGACCGTCAACGATATCAATGTATGGCATACCGGTAGACTGTGTGATACCATCCCACCACCAGAAGCCGTCGAGTGCGTACATATCCTTATCAGGGTCATTAAACTGTACACAGTAGTCATAGAATACGTCCCATGTCCATTCGCCGTTCCAGTAAAGGTCAGCCGGCTGGTCAAGGCCCATATTGTCGATTGTTTCTGTGTTGTAGAGGCACCAGAGGTTTGGCTGTGTTTCGATTACAGCTACATAGTGGTCATCGCCTAAAGCGAACTTTTCCAAAGCTTCAGCCTGGTCAGCCCAGATATCTTCGGAAAGGTCGATAGCGCTGTCGATTGGCTGGAACATCTGCTTGATAGCGCCCATTGGGAATGCGTCCATATCGTCTGCAGGGAACATATCAGGTGATGTATCGGCAGAAACAAGTGAAGCAAGCTTTGTGTAACGGAATTTCCAGTCTGTCTGCACCCATTCAATTTCTCCACCGTAGGTTTCTCTGAAAAGTGCGATTGCAGGGTCTTCTACCTTACCATCAGAAGGGTTAATGTCGTAGTGTGAAATCCACTGAACCTTAGGATTAGCAAGCTTTTGTACCTCTGATGAATCACCGGTAAGCGCTGAGCTTGCAGCATCAACGATATTCTGAACCTGACTGGATTCAAGCTCTACGCCGGCAATACTGGATGTGCTACTATCGTCTTTTCCACAAGAAGCAACTGACAATACAGAAGCACATGCAATAGCAAGAGCGAGTACTCTTTTTGCTTTTCTCATAGTAAATTTCCTCCTTAAAATCTTTATAAAGGTCTGCATAATTGCAGTAAGACCTCGCTTAAACGAAGCCTTCACCTATTACAATTTTATCATAGCAAAATCGCAAAAATGTGTCAATCGGCGTTTTGCAATATAACTTTCTGCCCTCGTTGGACAGTTTGCACAAACGCCAATTTTGACCTTATTTTTTTTACATTGATAACGTTTTCTTTTGAATATTTAATCGTTTTCAAATTACCAATTCACAAAAAATTTACTTCTATATCTTTGGCAATTTTTAAAAAAGCCCTACACAATATGTTTTTAGCGGTAATTCTTCTTAGCTAATCAGCCAAGCCTGGATGTAGAACTCGGAGATTTCGCCTTCAGGAACAGTAATCTTTACGGTGTGGGTTGCCACCTCGTCAGACTTGTAGAGCTCGGCAATTGCAGTGTGGTTGCCCCAGCCGCCCTTGAAGTTGGCGTCGATAACAGCGACCACTTCGCCGTCGATTTCTACTGTTGCACTTGAGCATCTGCCGGTAACAGTCTTATAGTAGGCAAAGCCGATATTCTTTGCAGTAATCTCGAAGGTACAGCTTCCACCTGTATATGTAGCCCAGTCATTGATATACGGCCACTGCTTAGAGGACTGGATACTGAATGCGCCCTCATCGACTACAACAACATTTTCATTAGTGTTCTTTCTGTCAGCCATACCTGCATCGGCGTATCTGTCGCCCGTAAGGCTTTCCATATTGGCATCAAAAGGAGTAACCTCTGTGCCGATTGTATCCATATTGTCGATAGTGTACTGGATAAGCTCCTCGACCATCTGTGCCATCATAGCGTGACCTGCGTCATTCGGGTGAACAGTGTCGGGGGAAACGTCTGCCCAAGTAAAGTTGCCTGCCTTGATTTCAGGCTGAACAGCATCGTGGAAGGAGATAAACGGTACTTCGTAGTGCTGTGCAACCTCTAAATGCATATCCTGTGGACAGTTTGCACCGTCGGTTGAAGGCATCATAATAATTACGGCAGGATTGTTAGGAAGTGCGAGAGCCTTTCTTACGAGGCTATCCATAGTTTCCTTGTATGTCGGGGTGTTGGCGTCGTTGATATACTCGATAATGATGATGTCGGGGTTCTGTACTCCTTCTATCTCGTTATTGCAGTCAAAGTTTGCGACCTCGTTTTCAAATCTATGCACAGCGAGGTAGGAGTCGGTTGCGCCGATTGAATTTTGCTGGAGCATAACATTTATGCTGATGTTATCCTCCCACCACTTTTTGACGAGATTACCGTAAGCCTTAAAGCCGGATGTTGCACCCGAACCTGCAGAGATTGAGTCGCCGAACATACATATATAGGTTCTTGTGTAGATATCGTCCTGCGCCTTCTTGATTACGTTTGCAAGACGTGTAAGGTCGCCCTGGTAGATAAGCGCTCTGCCGAGCATATTGTCGGTACATCCGGCGGTCACGTCGATTGGCGATTCTGAAACAGGGAACTTCGAGAGAAGCTGACCTGAAAGCGAATTGTCTACCTCGGGCTGAATGCTGTCGGGCTCTGAGGAATCTATAACAGATGAATCAGCTACCGACGAATCCGGCACAGACGAGCTCTGCGTACTGTCTGCCTTTGAGCTTGAAGCGTCGCTACCACACGAGGACAATGTCATAACGCTCATAAAGCCTGCAAGCAGGAGGGCGAATATTCTTTTCTTCATAAAAACGTTCCTTTCATAAAATATTAAATCGGTCTTTGTACTTTATATTATACACAAGCGAGAAAATTTTTCAAGCACTTTTTCTTCAAAAAACACCGATTTTATAGACTTTTTTCAAAATATTCATTTGTAATCGTTTACCGATACTTGACACGTCAGTAGCAAAATAGTAAAATTAAACTAAACCACAAATATCTGAAAGGAGCTTTTTAAAATGAGCACTGAGCTTCGCTTTATCGCACCTGATGACAAGGCAATTTCATATATGGGCAGAATTGATTTTAAAAGCCCACTCTCCCCTAAAATCATCTTTGCGGGCACGACTATCACCCTCAGATTCAAAGGCAGGCGTGCTGACATCAAGCTTTTAAACCACAAGTTCTACAACACACAAGAGCTTGGCGTTGTCATTGACGGCAGGGTTTTAAAGCTCACCTTCGAGGACAGTTCCCAGCCAATCACACTCACTGCTGTGCAAAACCTCGAGGACACCGAGCACGAGCTTATTATCTACAAGAGGCAGGATGCTTCTCACTACTTTGAGTTCCTCGGTTTTTACATTGATGGCGACATACTCCCAGCCAAAGAAAAACCTTCACGCAGAATAGAATGCTACGGCGATTCGGTTTCGTCGGGGCAGGTTTGCGAGGCTTGTGATTATCTTGGCAAAAGCGACCCCGACGGGCACAACGGTAGCTACGACAACGTATGGTACTCGTACTCTATGATAACTGCACGAAACCTCGGTGCACAGATTCACAACATAGCTCAGGGTGGTATTGCCGTACTCGACAAGACCGGCTATTTCCATATGCCTGACTGCATCGGTCTTGAAACAGCGTATGACAAGCTTTGCTACTTCCCCGAGGGTGGATATTCCGACTGGGATTTCTCGCAGTATACTCCTCAGGTTGTTATTATGGCTGTCGGACAAAACGACCCTCACAACGAAGGCAACCCCGACAACAACATTACCGAGCCTGTCTTTCGCAGTCGCTGGACCACCAAGTACAAGGAAATTCTAAAAAGCATTCGAGCTCACTATCCAAGGGCTGTTATAATCCTCGCCACAACTCTGCTTTATCACGACAAGGTATGGGACGAGGCAATCGAAGAATGTATGAAAGCGCTCATGGCAGAGGGTATGGATAACATCTATCACTTCCTGTACAAGCGAAACGGCTGTGGCACACCGGGACACCCAAGAATTTTAGAGCAGTACGAAATGGCGACCGAGCTGACAGCGTTTATCTCGTCGCTTGGTGACTCTATCTGGGAAGACTAACAAACACGATAGCAAAAAGCTCACTACTTCAAAGCGAAGCAGTGAGCTTTGTTTTTTAGTTTAAGCTTGTCTTTATTACAACTCCTGGACTGCGTTGTCTCTTAATCCGCAAGTGATAGTGAGGTTGCCGTTTCTGCATCTTATCTCGTCGATAAATTCCTTTTCCTTAGAAACATCCTTTAGGACAATTCCGTATGTAAGCTCGAAAAGTGAGCCCATATTGGTAGTCTTTACTCTTTCGAGCTCGACTCTCTTTGTGTACTTTTCAAACAAATCGTCAAACACGCCTGTAAAATCGAGGTCTTCAGGAATAATGATTCTGAGTCTTCTCGCCTTCTTTGAATCCTCGCCTTCGCCCAAAATCACGTTGAGCACAAGCATTATAACGCTTATGAGAACTGTTGCACAAACTGCTACACCTATATAGCCTGTACCTGTTGCGAGGCCGATTGCCATTGCGAAGAATATCGAAGCGATTTCCTTACCTGTGCCGGGGATACTTCTGAATCTTACAAGGCTGAATGCACCCATTACAGAAACGCCTACACCGAGGTTGCCGTTTACGAGCATGATAATTATCTGCACGGTAATAGGCAGCAGCACGAGTGTTGTAAGAAGGCTCTTTGTAGCGTGCTTGTTGGTAAGTCTGCAAACAGCAGCGATTATACAGCCTGCCACTAATGCTACGGCAGAGCAGATAAGCATATCTGTTGTTGAAATCTCGGCGTTAGCTACCACGGCGCCGGTTTGCTCGAATATTGTCTTAAACATAAAAAATTCCTCCTGATTTTATACGACACTCTTTTCATGAGCAGCAAGGATATCCTGCGGCTTCTTAGAGGTCATCTTATAGAATGTTCCGTACTTTGAAAATGATGTGGGGTAGATTTTATTCTTACTCAAAAGGTCACACAGCCACAGCGGCATTGCGCCTTTTGTTTTAATTTCCATAACAGCATGCTGAGGCGGAATAATTCTTTCGCCATCGTCACCGAGCGACAAATCGAGTCTATCCCCTCGGCATCTTATGTCGAAGTCGAAGGTTACTCTAAATTCGCCATCCTCAATCCCGTAATAAGCCAGCCTGTCGTAGCAGACAACTGCTGTAGGTCTAGGCTTATAGAAGTTTAAAAACCAATCTATCTCACGGCTAATCTGGCTCTCGCAGGGTATCTTCTCGCCTCTTACAAGATAGCCCATAGCCTCGTCATAGCTCATAACGATTCGTCTTTTATATACGACGCCGTCGAACTTCTTTTTAAGCTCAACAAACGCAGGAGTATCGCCACTTGCACTCTTGCCGTACATTCTTAGCCTTAGCTTTTCTTTATACACCGGCTTTTCGATAGAACGTCTTATAAGGTCATATTGATTTGTATCAAAATACAGACTGCAAATCGTACTCAGTCCGTACTCATCGAGCTTCATATACTCAAGAATTGTATCGGTAACAAGCTTTACCTGCTCGGGATTCAGGAGATACTTTTTCTCATATCTCTTGAACACGCCCTGAATTTCAGCCAAGTAGACACACCCCTTTCCTGATTTTTTATAAAATGCTATTTTAAATTTGACACATTACTGCTTTGGTGGTAAAATGAACAAGACACCAAACACGCCTTGAAAGGAACTTACATTATGCTTTTAGTAGAAAATCCATACAAGAATATCTTTGAGTCGCACAGTCACTATGATGATTCTCGCTTTGACGAGGACAGAGATGAGCTAATCTCTGCGATGCTAAAAGACGGCTCGGTTTCATATATCGTTCACGCCTCGACTAACTTGGAGTCGGGCAGGTTTGGTATTGAGTATTCAAAAAAGTATCCGCAGTTTTACACCTCTGTAGGCTTTCACCCGGAAATGCTCGAGCTTCTGCCTGAAGGCTATATTGAAAAGCTCAGCGAACTTGCAGCTCAATCTGACAAGGTTATCGCAATCGGCGAAATCGGACTCGACTACCATTATGACGGCTACGACAGAGATGCACAGCTTAGGCTTTTTGAAGACCAGCTTATCTTAGCTAACAGCCTTTCGCTACCTGTTATCGTTCATTCGAGAGAGGCGACAAGCGACACCTTAGAGCTTCTTAAAAAGCACAGACCTCGTGGGGTGGTTCACTGCTTTTCCGGCTCTTATGAGACGGCAAAAGAACTAATCGAGCTCGGCATGTACATAGGCTTTACCGGCGTACTCACCTTCAAAAACGCCAAGAAGGCACTTCACGCTCTGGAAGCTGTACCACTTGACAGACTGCTTATAGAAACCGACTGTCCGTACATGGCGCCCGATGGCTACCGCGGAAAGCGTTGTGACAGCCGTATGCTCTACCGTGTAGCGCAGGTTGCCTGCGAGCAATATAGCATCACTCCGCAGGAGCTTATCGACCGAACGAACGAAAACGCAAGGCAACTTTTCTCTATAAAGTAGATAAATATATCAATATTTACGCATATTACAGCAGGCTAACCCCTGCTGTATTTTTTATCCAAGCTTGATTATAGCACACATATCAAAACATTTCAACAAAAAAAGCCGACAAAATGTCGGCTTTCTTACATAAAAATATTATACTGTATGATTTTATACCTTCTTGCACTGCTGTACAAGCATTGTCACAAGCAGACAGACGAGGTTAAAGCATATAACCACCGACGCTGTGAGCTGACTGAAGGTGCCCATAACAAGCATTACAAGTCCGATTATTGCGCCGAGGATTGAGAATGTCATCTGTATAGTCATACCGAGGATAGAGAGAACCTGGATATTCTTTGTTCCGCAGATGAGCATTGCCATTGATGGGAAGTGTCCTGAACACATCATCGGAGAAGAAACCTTTGGAGTATACGCTCTCTCGTTTTCGTATTCCTTATAGAATCTGAATGGCAAGAGCCTGATTTTCTCCTGGCTTACCTCAAACATCTCAGAGATGAACTTTGCGCTGATAAACGCATCGGCACTTCTTACTACGACGGTAATACCTCTGTCGGTGAGCTCCTGCAGCCATGTGCTTACTGTTACGTTAGCAGAGGCTCTTATAAAGAATATAGCAGAAACCACGCCCGAGATTGAGAGATATACAGGAATGTTGCCCTTGGAATACTCAGCTTCCTTGGCAAGAGTCGGGAGACCTTCGATTGAGTGATTCTCCATAAGCTCTCTTGAGCCCAATAGCACACGCTTGTTTTCAATCCAGCCGGAAAGTCCGAGTCCGTCCTCGTATATATAGCTTTCAACCGGATAGAGCATTTCTGTCTTTCCTCTGAGCATCTTGTAGAAGGTCGGCTTCATAACTCCACCTGCCTGGCAGGTAAGGCTTGCTGCATAGAGTATACAATCCTCGATGAGAGTTGATGACATTGCCTTTAGGTTAACAAGGTCTACCATACCTTCCGGGAAGAGCTGTTCGGCATCTATGAGCACCGAGTTTGTATCGGCGTATTCATCTACAGCAGAGTAACCGAGCATTACTGCCGATGACTGCAAGAACTTCTTAGAGGCTCTTGCGAGTGGGATATTTACGATAAACATAATAGCAACAGATGCGCTCATGCTGATTACGCCACACAATGCAGCGAGCGAAGTCATTATCTTTTCTGCGCCACTCACTCCACCGTTTGTAAAGAGTGCTACAATAGCAGCCACTATGCCGACAGCTGCGATAATCGGAGCTGCCTTCTTGCTGTAATCGTCAGAAATATCCGACGAATACGAATTAGCGAGGAAGTCCTCGACAAACTCTGTTTTTCTTGTTGTTGCAAGCTCAGGGAAGTCGTCGAGAGTGCCCTTTGTGAACTTGTACGCAACATCCTCGTCCTCGACCTTGGTGAATGCGTGCTTTTCAAACTCGCCTGCTACAAAACGGAAGTTACGCTCTGTTCTGTTGACGATAGAAAGCTTGCCGAGTGCGTTGAACAGAAGTCCTAATATAGCTGCGGCGGTATAGACATGGTAGTTACCCGCCTGGATAGACTCTGCGCTAAAGAGGTTAATAATACCCGACAAGACGGTTGCCGTAATACCAATTGCCGCTATACTGTCGCAATCGGCAGAGAGCTTCAATAGCTTCTTTAGTCCCGAGAAGATAACCGTATATGAAACAAACGCAGATATAATACCTAAGATAGTGAGCGTAAACACATACGCCTCAGGGCTGTAATCCCTGCTGAACACGGTAATTATAGGTAGTCCTAAGTCATTTGCTAAAGTCAGATACACTGCAAAGAGTGATGTAAACACAAGCACGCAAAGTCTTATTACGATATTGCTCTTGAGCTGTGCGATATCAGACATAACGTGTGATGCCTGATCAAAGCTTGTGAATTCTTCTATTGGCAAGACTGCCTTTTCTCTGGGCTGTTCCTTAGCCTCTGTCTTTTCTTCCTCGTCAATTGCTGCATCAAGAACGAAGTTTTTAACCTTCTTCTCTCTACGCTTTTCGAGTACAGCCATCTTTTCCTCGTCGGTAGCATCAGGGGCAATTTCAATCTGCTCTGTCTTAGGGATAATCTTTCCCTCAAGGCCCATATCTATATCCTTGACGCTTGCACGGTTCACAGGTGGAATTGCACCTGTCGCGCTTATATCGGAATTAGCCTTCTTTCTCTGCACGAGTCTTTCGATAACAGAAGTATTTATCTTCTTGGTAGCAGGCTTATCCTTAACCTTGACGTTATCAAACTTAATGTCACCGAGGTCCTCCTTTGGTGACTCCGGCTGTACATCCTCTATTGCAGGCTGTACCTCCTCGATTATCGGCTCTACGTCAATCTCCTCCGGCTTTACCTGTTCCTTTGGAGCTTCTTCTGCAGGCTTTATTTCCTCGTCGAGCTTTATCTCCTCAACGATTCTGACCTGGACTGTATTCTGCTGAGCTCTGCGAGTTTCGTCAGGGAGAGTGCTTTCCTCAACGATTCTGACTTGAACGGTGTTTTCCTGCGCTCTTTGACCTACCTTGTTAGGCTCTGCAGCCTGAGCTTCCTTAGCTGCCTGCTCTGCCTCCTTGGCTCTTTGCTCCTCTAAGCTTTCAAGCTCAAAAGCGTCAAGCCTTGGGGCTGGTTTTTCTTCAACCTTACGGACAGTTTTCTTTGCAATAAAGCTCTCAAGGTCAAATTCGTCCTTACTGCCACCCTTCGACTTTGAAGAATACTGCGAAAGTATATCATCTACCGAAAACTTATCTGACACCTTAATCCTCCTTTACACCATCGCTTAAATAAGTGCATCAAGCGACCTTAAAGTTATATTAAATACGATTATTTCTTAGCCTTTGCGTCGCGCTGACGGACAATCTCATACATAAAGATTCCACCTGCAACCGATGCATTGAGCGAGGTTATCTTACCCTTCATAGGCAGCCTTAAGAGAAAGTCGCACTTTTGCATAATAAGCTTACCCATACCGAAGCCCTCCGAGCCGATGACAAGTCCGATAGCACCTGTCATATCAACTCCGGTGTAATCCTCCCCGCTACCGTCTGTGCCGTAAATCCACACGCCGTTTTCTTTAAGAGTGTCGATTGCTGCGGCTATATTGGAAACCCTTGCAACAGGAAGCCAGCTTGCTGCACCTGCCGAGGTTTTATATACCGTATAATTGAGCGAGGCACTTCTTCTCTTTGGAATAATAATTCCGTGCGCGCCTGCTGTTTCGGCTGTTCTGATTATTGCGCCGAGGTTGTGAGGGTCCTCGACCTCGTCACAGATTATAACAAACGGGTCTTCGCCCTTGTTCCTTGCATTTTGCAAAATATCCTCAACCGACACATATTCTGCACAAGCTCCCACGGCGATAATGCCTTGATGAGATGCTCCCCTGCACATAGCTGTAAGCTTTTGCTCGGTGACATCCTTGACGAGAATGCCACGCTCTTTTGCAAGCCTTATAATATTGGTAATCGAGCCGCCTGCCTCGACGTTGACAAACACCTTATCGAGAAGCACGCCCGACTTTATAGCCTCGGTGACAGGATTTCTGCCGACTATAAGCTGTTCGAGGCGTTCCTCCTCTGATTCAAAGCTATCTCTATCCTGCCTTGGCTTTGAGTCAAATCGGCTATCGCTTCTTGTGCTTTTCTTGTCAAAGTCCTTGTCGTTTCTTCTGCCCTTCGGCTTATCAAACGAGCCCCGTCTTGCAGCTGTGCCACGCTTATTTCTATCAAATTTTTTCTTTTCCATAATACCACAAGGCGACAAAAATCGCCTTCCCTCTATTTATTTATATACATAGGTTGATTATATCACATTTTATGTCGAAATACAAGTGCGAAAAGCTGTGAATTTTCTATTTCTGCATTTCCTTCGAGGCAAAGGTTCTCATATAGTGGAAGAGATACTGCTGGGCAATTCCCTCGACTCCATTGCAACAATCAGGAAGCCCATTTGGATACCAGCTCTGCATAACCCTCTTTATCCAGACATCTACCGGAAAAGCCTCTGTTCTGTAAAGCCCGTACAGAAGTGCACACTCTGCGACCTTCGGGCCGACACCCGTTATCGACATAAGCTTTTTTCTCGCCTCGTCGAGTGGTGCTTCCCTCAAGCTCTCAAGCGACACCTCGCCACTGCTCACCTTTCTTGCGGCATCTACTATGTACTTCGCTCTGAAGCCTGCACGGAGAAAGGAAAGCTCGTCGGGGGTATATTCGCTCAGCATCTGTGCTGATGGAAAACCACCAAAATGCTCGCACAGTCGCCCTATAATACCCTTGATTCGTGGGATGTTGTTATTTTGTGAGATTATAAAAGAGCACAGCGCCTCCCAGCTATCCTGTCTTAGAAGTCTTATGCCACCTGCGTATCGCCAGGCCTTTTCCATAGTCTTATCGCAGGAGATTCGCTTTTTTATCTCGCTATAGTCGGTGTCGAGGTCAAAATAATCCTTCCACACCGAGAGAAAGGTAGCCTCGCTTGTATCAAAAAGCCTGAAGGTGTTTTCGCCCTCGTCTTTTATGGTAAGCTTAGTGTTTAGACTCGCTCCCGTATAGGTAGAGTCAGAAAGCTTTTCCCAACGAAAAGCCTGCCCGCAATCGAGCGTTTCGTCAAGGTTTAAATCTCCACAGCGAAGGACAATATCGCCACCGTCGACATAATATTCATAGCTCATTAAATTTCACTCCCCTATAATCCTTGACAAAATGTTTACTTTTACATTATACTTGTTTTATAAGCAATTTTCAACACAAAATTTATTCCTTAGAATTAAGGAGGTAGCTATGAGAGAAAGTATACTGACTATTCCTATTAACGAAATTTTCGAACCAAAAGAGGAATGCCCAATCTGCCGTATGAGGAATATGCTCGAGTCAAGATGCGTAGAATACATTATGGGTGCCGCAATGATGGAGCCCGACGTCAGAATCGAAACAAACGAGCTGGGCTTTTGCTACACACACTTCCAGCAGATGAGAAGCTGTAAGAACAGGCTGTCCCTCGCTCTTATGCTTCACACACACTTAAAGAAGGTAGGTCTTGACGGCTTTGGCAAGAAGTCGCTCTTTGAAGGAAAGAACGCAAAGCAACGTAAAATCTCAAAGGTGAACGAATCCTGCTTTGTTTGTTCAAAGATAGATTGGGGTATGGAGAGGTTTATGGTAACCCTCTTTGAAATGTACTCAAAGGACAAGTCCTTCCGAAAGCTTTTCTCCGAGCAGGAATATATCTGCCTGCCACACTACGAGCTGCTGTCTGCACTCTCCGACGAAAAGCTCGACAAGGTGACGACTAAGGAGTTCAAGGCAACCTGCTCTGACCTCACTCAAAAGTACCTGTCTTCGCTCTGCGATGATGTCGGCCACTACTGCGATATGTACGACTATCGAAACACCGGTAAGGATGCCGATTGGGGAAATTCGAAAGATAGTATCGAAAGAGCGATAAAGTTTCTGACCACAAGATAATTATACGCTCTATGCATAAAAGTCCGTGAAATTGTACTGTAAAAATTACATGTGCGAATTATCGCATATTATGTCGCGAATGAATAAAAACAGCCCTTCTCTAGCATACTAAATGTGAACGAAAGGCAAAAACAAATTCACAGCGTCAAAAATGCCGTAAAATCAAGCTTTCAAGAACGCAAACACAAATCAGGCCATTTGTTCATAATTTAGAAACAATTAAAAATGCACGAAAACGCCCGAAATTTATACATTTGTGATATTTCTGTCAAAGCACTGTTGAAAGATAGGTTTTCAACAATGTTGAAAAGTGCCTTAAAATCAAGGGTTTTTGCAACTTTTCAACTACTTTTTCAACACTTTTTACGGCACTTGCACTAGTTTTAAACATAGTTTTCAACATTTTTTGAGGCAACCGAGGGCAATTACCATATTTTAGGTAATTTCTACATAATTTTACAATTACACCTCGGAGGTCGAAATTGGTCAAGGGAATAAATAAACAAATCATTGAGATTTCTTGTATAAATAATGAACATTTTGAAAAGGTTTTGTTAATCGTAAAGCCTAATTCAGCGTTGTTAACAAACAGCGAGCTGTGTCGTGGTGCAGATGAAATTTTAGCACACCTGAGCTCTGCGAGCGACATAAAGCTCTCTGGGCCAACGAAAACTTTTTCGAAAAACCGTTTATGCATAAATGCAGTTTGCATTTTTCTGCTGCTCTGTCTTTTGGTATCGCTGGCGTTTAATTTCTTAGGCTAGCTCTCCCCTGCCCTATATTATATTTCACACACAATGCCCCTCGGTGCTCCCGAGGGGTTGCTTGTTTTTATATGCCTTTTCATCCTTGGCACACAACAAAGCCCACAGAGAACTGTGGGCTTTTGGCTTGTTATACTGTAGGTGTATCGCAAAGTGTGAGTGCGATGTCGAGACTGTCGTATACAGCGGCATATCTGTAGGAAACGCCTGTGCTTGTTCCGTTTTCATCGAACTCGCCTGTAACGATTCTTTCGATTGTAATCTCTCTGATTTCGCCGGGGTAGTTATTGTCATATACCTGGAGAATAAATCTTCTTGGACAATCGGCATCCTGGATAAGTGAGATTGCGTTGACTGCGTGTGTATCATTCAAAAGAAGCACGCATGGGATACCTTCCTGCAATCTTTCTTCGATTGTTTCGAAGCACTTCTTACCCTCTGCAAGCTTAATCATATTCTTGTCAGTTTCCTGCCAGAGAAGAACATGGTGGCGGAGGAGTGCCTTGTAGAGCTCTGCCTCGTCCTTGCCGTAGGTCTTTTCGATTGCAGCGCTGTTCTTGTCAACGTCGATTGCCAGCATCTGCACATAAATCCATTCGAGGCCCAAGCTCTTTACGTCGTAGTTTATTACGCCATAGCCGGCTGCCTTAGCCTTATTGAGAATATCCTGTTTTACAGGGAGGTAGGTTGAACCGTCGACATCAAAGTCGAGGTAATCCTCGAGGCTATTGAATTCGTTGTTCTTGATTGCGTTTGCAGTAAGCTCGCTAAGTGGCTTATGCGACTTGTATGCTTCGAGAATACTTGTGCCGTTAAGGTCGTAGCCCTGAGCCTTGAATACAAACTTGCTTTCTGTTTCAGGCTTATATTCGTCAAGCTTTGCATTGAGCCCACCGGTATACCAATCTCTAGCAAACATTGCCATACCGAAGCATGTGCCGTTAGATGATGTTGTTCTGAAGTTCTGGAAGGAGAAGCCGTTTACAGCAGGAGCAAAGCCTGTATTAGCAATTGAGTAACCCGACTTGCCTTCCTGGCCATAGCTTATAATATCGTAGTTAAAGGTTGTTTCAATCTGAGTAAATACCTCGTCGAGTGCTTCTGCGTCGGCAGCTGTGTAATATCTACCACCTGTGCCTTCGGCGATTTCCTGCATTCTAGGAGCGTTAACCTGCTGACCGAGACCGATTGTAAGAATGATGATATTCTTATCCTTTGCAGCCTCGATAATAGCTTCAGGTGTAACTACCTTGTCGCTGTCGGAGTGGCCGTCACAGAGCATAATAATCATATTGCTGTAGTTGCCCTCTGTTACGTCGAATTCCTCGATAGCGTGCATTACGGCACCCTCAAAGTCTGTACCGTTGAAGGTTTCCTTATCGTTTCTAATCTTTTCGAGAGCCTTGGAAAGCTCCTTCTTATCTGTTGTAAATTCAACCATCTCGGTGTATGTTGCAGTGAACTTACTGATACCGACAAGGCTATCCTCTTCGAGCATATCAATAATATTCTCAGAGAGGTCGAGTCGCTTGAAGTTTACGTCGTTTTCTTCAGAGCCTGCGCACATTTCTTCCGGATACATAGAGCCGGAGTTGTCGATAAGAAGCTGAACTCTCATAATCGGAGCTTCGCCTATTGCACTTACCTTACCGAGCATATATGTAGCACATCTGTCGATGTCGGCTGTGATAGTTCCCTTAGCCTCATCAACCTTAGAATCAACCTTGACAAACTCGCTTGTTTCAGGGTCGAATCTATATATAGAAACGTCGCTTGACTTAGTGCCCTTAGACAAGAGCTCATCAAAATCTACATTAAAGCAGATGCTTGCCTTGTTAAAGGTGTAGTCTGTATAGAAGCTTATTGCGTCAGAGAGGATTGCCATATTGGACTTAAAGCCTACGAGGTCGAGGTTATCGAATACGGTATCGCTTATATTAGCATTACCCGAAACTGTAAGGGTAACATCCTTGTATTCTCTTTCTACGTCAAATACTCTCTGGCCATCCTGTACAGAACCGTCTGTGCTGGTCTTCTGTGGGTCGAGCCCTAAGATAAGCTCATAGCCGTCGAGCACGCCGTCGCCGTCGGTATCGTTCTTGGTAGGGTCTGTTCCGACGTTAACCTCATCACCATCGCTGATACCGTCCTTGTCAGTATCCTGCTCCTGATAGTTTGTCGAGAGCTTTTCTTCATTACCGTTGTTGATGCCGTCATTATCGTCGTCGTTTGAGATACGATAGTCTGACTGAAGCTCAAGCGCATCGGTTTGAATTCCTGCTACGATATTCTTGATTCGTTCTTCCTCCTGCTTGCTTCTCATACTTGACACAAGCGAAACAACTCCGATTATTATAGCAAGCACAACAGCCGTTATGCCGAGCACCTTTGCCTTTAGGATGAGCGATTTTTTATTATATTCTTTAAGCTCTTCCTTCGTCATTAAATCCTTATCTATAGCCATATAATGTCACCTTACCTCACATAATATTTTACTATGTATTACTATTTTAATAGATGTCTACACAACAATTCAACAAGAAATAATATCTAATATATGAATAATTTATACTTCGTTACAAAAAGCAGAGCAAATATTTGGTGCTTTTGCCTATAATCCGTCGTGAACCGAGGTTCTGAACGGTGCTAGAGGTATACCATTTTTACCAAAAACGCAAGGCACGCACCAATTAAAGCAGTCATATCTGGCGTAGAGAGGCTCGCTCACGCTGTCGCAGGAGAGGGTTATTCTATTCTCTGTTACTCTCACTTCTGCCTCGTAAAACACCTTGTCCTTACCTGCTATCTCAAAGCCGGACGCTTCGCCCTTTAGGACAAGTCCATCCTCGGCGTTGTCAAAGAAAAGCTCGATTTCATTACCCTTACATACTGCTTCTTTAAACATAGGGCCGAAGGCAGAAACACCGCTTCTTCCGTAGGTGCTGTAGAGTGCCTGAAGTGCGAGTCTTTCTCCGACCGGCTTTTTATCTGTAGGGTGGATATTGCCAAGCTCGCCACAATCGCTTATGACGGCGATTCCGGTATTCTTTATCGTCTTGAACGCCCTCATCTGAGCTTCTCTAATCTTCACCCAATGCTTGTAGTCGGGGTCGTTCTCATACCTAAACATAGGAAGCTGAACAATAAGGAATGACAGCTCATCGTCGCACCACTGCTCTCTCCAGCGTGTTATAAGCATTCTGAGAAGCTTGTAGTAGGTCTGTGGCTTGTGGTCGTCGCTTTCTCCCTGGTAATATGTAAAGCCTCTTAGTGTGTACGGGCACACTCTCATAAGCATTGTATCAAAGAGTCCGCATGGTCTAAACGGGTTTTGTGGGCACATAGGTCCCGGCCAGAGATTCTTTCCGCAAACCTCCTGCACCTCGTCCCAGCTGGCATTCGGATGCTCGGCGTAATATTTTGCAGACCTTTCATTCCAGAGTCTATCATACTCGCAGTACTCGTTGTATTCCCTAGTAAGCTCGTCGAGTGACTTGCCTTTGAGTTTTTCCTCATAGTCGCTTATATAGGTTGCAGTATCCTTATCCGAAAGCAGCGACTCCTTATCGAGCCACGCTGATGCAGAGGTTCCGCCCCAATTACAGCCGATAAGCCCGACAGTTACGCCGAGCTCCTTTGCAAGCTTTAGGCCAAAGTGCAAGCCGACAGCCGACCACGCTCTTGAATTTTGTGGTGAAGCTGTATACCAGCAGGTGTTTTCTTCGACCTTATAGAAATTCTCGTCTATAACGCCCTGCTTTTGTGTATAGTAAAATCTCACGTTGCACTCGGGTGTAAGCGAAGAAAGAAGCTCCTCGCCGTCCTTTGCGCTGTGCACCTCAAGCTCCATATTGGACTGTCCACCACACAGCCAAACCTCGCCTATTGCGACATTTGTGAAGGTCTTTGACTCGTCGCCTGCCAAAACAACAACGGTGACGCTATCGCACGCCTTCATCGGTGGCAGGGTTGCGAGCCATTTTCCGTCTTTGCACAAAGCCTTGACGGTTATGCCGAGCTCCAAGACGCTGACAGCTACCTCTTTGCAATCGCTTTCTCCCCAGATACTGACGTTCTTATCCCTCTGGAGAACCATATCACTTGAAAATACTGCTGCTACCTTTAGCATAGAAAGCTTCCTTTCATAAGATTACTGAATAAACGACTTCATTCCTCTTTCACGTCTGAACTCTAAGAACTCCTCGTAGGTACCCTGTCTGTCAAGACAACCGTCCTCGGTGATTTCGATAATTCTATTAGAAACAGTCTGCATAATTTCGTGGTCATGGGATGCAAGAATTACAACACCCTTGAAGTCCGAAAGGGCGTTATTGACAGCTGTAATGCTTTCGAGGTCTAAGTGGTTTGTCGGTCTGTCGAGCATAACGCAGTTAGAGCCAAAGAGCATCATTCTCGAGAACATACATCTTACCTTTTCGCCACCAGAGAGCACCTTTACAGGCTTATAGATATCGTCACCGGTAAAGAGCATCTTTCCTAAGAAGCCACGCAGGAAGGTTTCTGTTTCTTCTGTTGTGGAATATTGTCTAATCCACTCTACGATATTAAGCTCGCAGTCATTGAAGTATTCTGAATTATCCTTAGGGAAGTATGAAGTAGTGATTGTACTGCCCCACTTGAATGTTCCCTCATCAGCTTCTTCTTCGCCGACTAAAATCTTAAAGAGCATTGTTATAGCCTGTTCCGACTCGCCGATGAATGACACCTTATCTGTTCTGCCTAAGGTGAAGGAAACATTATTTAAAAGCTTCACGCCGTCTACTGTTTTAGATATTCCGTTAACCTGCAAGATTTCCTTGCCCGGCTCTCTGTCCATATTGAAGGCGATAAACGGATACTTTCTTGAAGATGCTGGCATTTCCTCAACAGTAATCTTGTCGAGGAGCTTTCTTCTTGAAGTAGCCTGCTTAGACTTTGACTTATTAGCAGAAAAGCGAGCGATAAATTCCTGGAGCTCTTTAATCTTTTCCTCAGCCTTCTTATTCTGCTGTTTAATCATACGCTGGATAAGCTGTGAGGATTCGTACCAGAACTCGTAGTTACCGACATAAAGCTTAATCTTCGTGTAGTCTATATCAACAATATGTGTGCAGACGTTATTAAGGAAGTGTCTGTCGTGGGATACAACGATAACTGTACCGAAGTATTCTGACAAGAAGTCCTCCAGCCAACGTATAGCCTCTATATCGAGATGGTTTGTAGGCTCGTCGAGGAGTATAATATCCGGGTTGCCAAAGAGTGCCTGAGCGAGAAGCACCTTAACCTTCTCGTTACCGGAGAGGTACTCCATCTGTGTGTAGAGGATATCCTCAGAGAGTCCGAGTCCCTGGATAAGCTTTGACGCATCCGACTCTGCCTCCCAGCCGTTGAGTTCTGCAAATTCGCCCTCGAGCTGTGCAGCGAGCTCGCCGTCCTCCTCGGTGAAGTCCTCCTTAGCGTACAGCTCGTCCTTTTGCTTCATAATCTGATAGAGCCTTTCGTTACCCATAATAACGGTATCGAGAACGTTATACTGGTCGTATGCAAAGTGGTCCTGCTTTAGCACAGACATTCTCTGCTCCTTTGGTATAATTATATCGCCTGTACTTGGTTCAAGCTCACCACATAGAATTCTTAGGAATGTAGACTTGCCTGCGCCGTTTGCACCGATTACGCCATAGCAGTTGCCGTCGGCAAATTTAAGGTCTACATCCTTGAAAAGATAAGTTCCTCCGAACTGGAGGCTAACGTTAGAAACTGTAATCATTTATTCCTTCTCCAATCATGCATTATCCTATTTATTATACACTATTTGTCGCCCTATAGTCAAGCAAATCGGGGCTTTTAAGCCTCTGTAAAACAAAAAGACCTCTGGATTTCTCCAAAGGTCTTTACTGCAAATATTTTGCCGATTAAACAAGCTGAATGATAGCCATTTCAGCAGCGTCACCACGACGAGGACCAATCTTTACAATCTTGGTGTAACCACCCTTGCGTTCTGCATAGGTAGGTGCAATCTCGTCAAAAAGCTTCTTAGCTACGCTTTCCTTAGTAACGTATGCCAAAACCTGACGCTTAGAATGTAAATCGCCTGCCTTACCCAAGGTAATCATCTTGTCAGCCATAGCGCTTACTTCTTTAGCTCTTGTTACAGTTGTTTCAATCTTACCCTTTTCAAGAAGGAAAGTAACCATAGCTCTAAGCATTGCCTTTCTATGGTCGCTTGCTCTTCCAAGCTTTCTTGTTCCTGGCATAGATATTCACTCCTATCTTAATTTTCTTCATCTGAGCTAAGGTCAAAGCCCAACGACCTCAGCTTCTCCTTGACCTCGTCAAATGACTTCTTTCCGAGGTTTCTAACCTTCATCATTTCCTCTTCGGACTTTTCTGTAAGGTCTGAAACTGTGTTGATTCCTGCTCTCTTCAAGCAGTTGAAGGAACGAACAGACAAATCAAGCTCTTCAATTGTCATATCGAGAATCTTTTCCTTGCCCTTATCGTCCTTTTCTACGAGCATTTCAACAACGATTGCTTCTTCAGAAAGGTCGATGAACAGGCTAAGGTGCTCAGTAAGCAGCTTAGCTGCAAGCGATACAGCTTCCTTTGCAGAAATTGTACCGTCAGTCCAAACTTCCAGTATGAGCTTATCGTAGTCGGTTATCTGACCGACACGAGTATTTTCAACGGTATAGTTAACCTTCAGAACTGGAGTGTAGATGCTATCCATAGCAATTACGCCGATTGGTGTATTTGCAGGCATCATCTGCTTGTTCTTCTCAGAAGTTACATAGCCTCTGCCTCTGTCGATTACTATTTCCATATAAAGTTTTGCACCTGCACCGAGCGTAGCGATATGCATATCAGGCACAAGAATATCGACTTCGGAGTCGGTCTTGATGTCGCCTGCGGTTACTTCGCATTCACCTTCAGCTTCAATGTAGATAGTCTTTGGTCCGTCGCAATAAAGCTTTGCTGTTAGACCTTTAAGGTTAAGGACGATTTCTGTAACATCTTCCTTAACGCCCGGGATAGTGGAAAGCTCATGGTGAACGCCATCGATTTTTACCGATGTTACTGCTACACCCGGCAATGAGGAGAGAAGTACTCTTCTCAAGCTGTTTCCAAGAGTTGTACCATAGCCTCTCTCAAGTGGCTCAAGAACAAACTTACCGTAGGTTCCGTTGCTCTTAAGGTCAACTATTTCAATATCTGGCTTTTCGATTTTTTCAAGCATTTATAACCCTCCCGTATTCAAAAACTCGAATGTTTTTAACGTATGCAGCGAATGCATATAGTAGCCTTCGCTTATTAAGTCCTTCATGAACAAGCCACACGGCAAGTCCAAGCGGGGTGTTATTATTTGGAGTACAACTCAACGATGAGGTGTTCTTCAATCTCGTAATCGAGGTCTTCCTTTGCAGGCATACGAACAACCTTTGCAGCGAGCTTCTCCTTATCCATGTCGAGCCATGAAGGGATAAGTCTGCCGTTTGTTGCCTCAACGATTTCCTTAAACTTAACGCTCTTCTTGCTGTTTTCTCTAAGGGAAATAACGTCGCCAACCTTTACTCTGTAAGAAGGAATGTCAACTCTCTTACCGTTTACGTCAAAGTGACCATGAACAACGAGCTGTCTAGCTTCTCTTCTTGTCATTGAAAGACCCATTCTGAAGACGATGTTATCAAGTCTTGATTCAAGACATGTAAGGAGGTTTGCACCTGCCTGTCCTTCCATCTTCTGAGCGATTTCAAAGTAGTGGTAGAACTGCTTCTCAAGTACACCGTAGATAAACTTCAGCTTCTGCTTTTCCTTGAGCTGCATACCGTATTCAGAAACTTTCTTTCTCTTATTGGCATTTGGGTCACGCTTTGTTTCCTTAGCTACACCCATAACCATTGGGCTGATGCCTAAAGACTTACATCTTTTAAGAATTGGTTCTCTGTTAACTGCCATAATAATTTCCTCCGTTTTTAAATGAATATCGAACCTGCAAAGGCACGCTTGTGCCCCTTGTTCGACGCCGAGCAAACTTTGGGTAACTCGGATTTTACTTTTCGTATGATTTTAAGTTTTTAACCTTACCCTAACGGCTTGTAGTATATATACTACACACGTCTTCTCTTTGGTGGACGGCAACCGTTGTGTGGGATTGGAGTAACGTCCTTGATGAGTCTTACTTCGAGGTCTTCAGACTGGAGAGCTCTGATAGCAGCTTCTCTTCCTGCGCCTGGGCCCTTTACGTATACTTCAACTGTCTTGAGTCCGTGCTCCTTTGCAGCTCTTGCAGCAGTTTCTGCAGCTGTCTGAGCAGCGAATGGTGTAGACTTCTTTGAACCTCTGAAGCCGAGCTCACCTGCTGATGCCCAAGAAATTGCGTTACCCTGAAGGTCAGTGATAGTAACGATTGTGTTATTGAAAGTAGACTGGATATGAACCTGTCCATTTTCGATATTCTTTCTTTCGCGACGACGGCGAACAGTAGTCTTCTTTGCCTGAGCCATGTTCTATCCCTCCTTACTTCTTCTTGTTTGCGATTGTCTTAACCGGGCCCTTACGAGTTCTTGCGTTGGTCTTTGTTCTCTGACCTCTTACTGGCAAGCCCTTGCGGTGACGCACGCCACGGTAGCAACCGATTTCAATAAGTCTCTTGATGTTGAGAGCAACTTCTCTTCTGAGGTCACCTTCAACAACAACATTTTTGTCAATATACTCACGAAGTTTTACTACATCCTCGTCTGTGAGGTCCTTAACTCTTGTATCTGGGTTAATACCTGTTGCCTCGAGAATTTTTGTAGCTGTTGGAAGACCGATTCCGTAGATATAAGTGAGACCGATTTCGATTCTCTTATTCTTTGGAAGGTCAATACTAGCAATACGAGCCATGTTTTAGCTGCACCTCCATTAAAGTTTGTTTAGCCCTGACGCTGCTTGTGCTTAGGATTCTGGCAAATTACCATTATCTTGCCCTTACGCTTGATAACCTTGCACTTTTCACACATAGGCTTAACTGAAGGTCTTACTTTCATGTGAATACCTCCTTAATAGTTCGCAGATTTCTCTGCAGTGGTTAATAGTTTGTGATAGAGAGCTTACTTGCTTCTCCATGTAATTCTTCCCTTTGACAAGTCATAAGGTGACATTTCAACCGTTACCTTATCGCCGGGAACGATACGAATGTAGTTCATTCTGAGCTTTCCGGAAACGTGTGCGAGTATCTTATGTCCGTTTGCGAGTTCAACCTGGAACATTGCATTTGGCAAAGCTTCGAGCACGGTGCCCTCGAGTTCAATTACATCTTCTTTTGACATAAATTTCAATCCCCTTTTCTAAGGCATACAGTCGGCATTATGCGTTGTATTGGGTTTATACTCTGCTATAAGCCTTCTCAGTTTTTTGTTTGTCAGCCCGTCAAGCGAAATGACAGTGTCTGTAGGTGAAATGTGTCTGATATTTTTCTTTTTGGGATTTTCAAGCTTTCTTGACTTCCCATCTGCTATAAACACCAGACCGTCGTGAGATTCCAGTGCAACGAAGAAGGAATCCTTATCACGACCTGCGCACGCCATTACTATCGAGCCGGGGGTAATATTCACAACGCTCATAGCTTCTTATTCTGCGGAAAGTACCACGCAGCCATCGGAAGTTACGGCGATTGAATGCTCATAATGAGCTGCCAGAGAAGAATCCCTTGTTACAACGGTCCAATTGTCAGACAGCACCTTTATTTTAGCATTACCTGCTGCAATCATAGGTTCTATGGCGATTACCATACCTGTCATAAGTCTTTGACCTCTGCCCTGTATGCCGAAGTTTGGCACTTCAGGCTCCTCGTGCATATCCTTGCCGATACCGTGACCGACAAATTCACGAACAACGGAAAATCCTCTGTCCTCATTGTACTTCTGAATTGCATAGCCTATATCGCCGAGTCTTACGCCCGGTTTTACGAGCTTAATAGCTTCGTAGAGGCTTTCTTCGGTTGACTTCATAAGTGCCTTTGCGGTATCGGAAACATTACCGACAGCGAAGGTTCTTGCAGAGTCGCCGTAGTAGCCGTCTACAATTGCGCCCGTATCGACAGAAACTATATCGCCTTCCATAATCACCCTGTCGCCGGGGATGCCGTGGATGACTTCCTCATTAACTGAGATACAAGCCGAACCCGGAAATCCACCGTAGCCGAGAAATCCCGACTTTGCGCCATGTGATTCAAAGAATTTCTGAATAATTCTGTCAAGCTCTTTAGTAGTCATACCTGCCTTGATTGACTCTCCGGCAAGCTCGAGAGCGTCGTGCGTAAGCTTATTAGCTTTTCTTAGCTTTGCAATTTCAGAGCTTGTTTTAATGATAATCATCTTTAGCCCTCAATAGCCTTAAGGGTGAGCTTAGAGGTTTCAGAAACCTCTTCCTGACCTTCTACTGTAACGAGTTTGCCCTGCTTTGAGTAGTAATCCTTAAGCGGAGCAGTCTTTTCGTGGTAGGTCTTGAGTCTGTCGATTACTGTAGCAGGCTCGTCGTCCTTACGGATAACTGTCTTTGCGCCACAAGCGTCGCAGATGCCCTCTACCTTAGTTGGCTTGAAGTCGATGTGGTAGGAGTTGCCGCAGCCTTCGCATACGCGTCTGCCGGACAATCTCTGCTGGATAGTTTCATCGGCAACATAGATTTCAACAACCTTGTCAATCTGAACTCCCATTGTATCGAGAGCCTGTGCCTGAGGAACTGTTCTTGGGAAGCCATCAAGAATGAAGCCGTTCTTGCAGTCGTCCTGAGCGATTCTGTCCTTAAGAATACCGATTACGATATCATCAGAAACGAGGTCGCCGGCATCCATTGCAGCCTTAGCCTTAAGGCCGTATTCCGTACCCTCCTTGACAGCAGCTCTGAGCATATTGCCTGTAGAGATTGTAGGAATTTTAAGAGCGTCGCAGATTACCTCTGCCTGAGTACCCTTACCTGCACCTGGTGCGCCTAAAAGTATCAGATTCATTATAATTTCCTCCCTTTATTTTATTCGAGGAATCCCTTATGATGACGCATCATCATCTGAGATTCAAGTGTACGAACGGTTTCGAGTGCAACGCTTACTACGATAAGCATTGAAGTACCGCCGATTGCCAGACCTGTCTGTGTAAATCTTGCGAACAAGATTGGAATTACAGCCATTACGCCGAGGAAGAATGCTCCGACGATTGTAATCTTAGAGATTACTCTCTTGAAGTAGTCTGCTGTTGGCTTACCAGGTCTGATACCCTGAATTGCGCCGTTACCTTGACGAAGGTTATTAGCGATTTCAACAGGGTTATACTGCATTGATACATAGAAGTAGTTAAATCCTATGATCAGCAGGAAGAGAAGTATTGCGTATACCCAGTGATCAGTACTGAACCAGCTAAGCAGGTGATGATATAACCACTTAATGCCTGTTGCATTCTTGCCAGGGTCAGCGATGAACATTTCGAGGGTTGCAGGAAGCGACATAAATGACATCGCAAAGATGATTGGGAGAACGCCTGACATACAAATCTTAATTGGAATGTATGAGGACTGTCCGCCGTATACCTTGTTTCCTACTACGCGCTTTGAATACTGTACGTGGATACGTCTTTCGGCGTTGTTCATAAAGACAACGAACGCTATCATTGCGATAAAGAACACGATGATGATTGGAACCATAATCATGAGCTTAGCATCGCCTGTGAACATCATTCTGATAAGGCCGATAACTGCCTGTGGACCTCTTGCAACGATACCTGCGAAAATGAGCATTGACATACCGTTTCCGAGTCCCTTTTCGTTGATTCTGTCGCCGAGCCAGATGATGAGTGAAGCACCAGCGGTAAAGCAAGCGATGATAACGAGCTCTGAGAACATCTTGGACTTAGAGAAGGCTTCGTAGCCTGTCTCAGCGCAGTACACAAGAGCTCCAGCCTTCTTAAGTGTGAGGTAATAAGCCCACGCCTGGAACACTGAGATACCGAGTGCAACGTATCTGTTGATTTTGTTAAGCTTCTTTCTGCCTTCCATACCTTCCTTGCTAAGACGCTCGAGCGCCGGTATAGCGTAGGTAAGGAGCTGGAGAATAATCTGTGCATTGATGTATGGTCCAACTGAAAGTGCGAGAATAGTAGCCTGTGAGAAAGTACCACCAGAGAGAACGTTCAGGTAGCTGAAGATATTACCGGATGCGGTATTCTGGTCAGCCCACGCCTGAAGTGCTTCTTGCTGGATAAATGGTACAGGAATTGCTCCACCGAGACGGTAGATAATGATAATGAGTAAGGTATAAAGAATCTTTCTTCTTAATTCCGGAATACTCCATGCGTTACGAAGAGTCTTCAGCAACTTACATCACCTCAGCCTTCCCGCCTGCTTTCTCTATCTTTTCCTTAGCTGTTGCAGTAAATGCTGCAGCCTTTACAGTGAGGTTCTTTGTGAGCTCACCATTTCCGAGAATCTTGATGCCGTCGAGAGTCTTCTTGATAAGACCTGAAGCCAAAAGAAGCTCTGTGTCTACCACTGTACCATCCTTGAACATTTCAAGGTCTGAAACGTTAATTGTTGTGTACTTTGTAGCAAAAATATTATTAAAGCCACGCTTTGGTGTTCTTCTTGCAAGTGATGTCTGACCGCCTTCGAAGCCTGGTCTTACACCGCCGCCGGAACGAGCGTTCTGACCCTTATGGCCCTTGCCTGCAGTCTTGCCCCATCCAGAGCCGTGACCTCTGCCTATTCTCTTAACCTTCTTGGTTGAGCCTTCAGCAGGTGATAATTCGTGCAATTTCATATTCGCACCTCCTTATGCTTCGGTTACTTTGATAAGGTGGCAGATCTTCTTGACCTTGCCCTGTGTCTGTGCGTTATCAGGCTGAACTGTTGTATCGCCAATCTTTCTCAGACCGAGAGAATTAGCGGTAGCAACCTGAGCCTTTACTCTGTCGTTAAGACTCTTAACGAGAGTGATTTTAAGGTTTGCCATAGCAACTTCCTCCTTAGCCTAAGATTTCCTTGATTGTCTTGCCTCTCTTTGCTGCAACCTGTGCTGCATCCTTTACTGAAGCAAGTCCTGCGATTGTTGCTCTTACAACGTTATATGGGTTGTTTGAGCGAAGCGACTTTGTTCTGATATCCTTAATGCCTGCCATTTCTACTACTGAACGTACAGGACCGCCTGCGATTACTCCAGTACCAGGAGCTGCCGGCTTCATAAGGACTCTGCCTGCGCCGTATGCGCCTACTACCTCGTGTGGAATTGTTGTTCCCTTGAGGGAAATCTTTACGAGGTTTTTCTTAGCGTCTTCGATACCCTTGCGGATAGCGTCCGGAACTTCGCTTGACTTTCCTGTACCGAAGCCTACGATACCATTACCGTCTCCTACTACTACGAGTGCAGAGAACTTCATGATACGTCCGCCCTTTACGGTCTTGGATACTCTGTTGATAGCGACAACCTTTTCGCTAAGTTCCATGTTTGAAGCATCTATTAAAGCCAAAAGTATACCCTCCTTCTTAGAAATTGAGTCCGCCTTCACGGGC
>JAZSCN010000036.1:0-10062 GCA_045602925.1 Oscillospiraceae bacterium
ACTGAGCTACTTCACCCCGTATGGTTAGTCTCTTTCAGAGCCCGGACTAACACGCACTGAACGTGAGTATCTTTCGACTTTTCGACTCCATATTTCTTTATTTAAACTCACGAAACATAATAAATGAGTTTCTTACGTAAGGGTTGTGACTTCTAACGCAGGTCATTATATCACCTACTGCGGAAAACATTTATAGCTGTTTATCTTTACTAGCACCTTGTTCAAGGGTGACTTAAATTTTTATATATTTCTTCCATGCGGACTCTATCCCAATCAGGATAATGCAATTCCATATGACAATTATGACATAATATTTGACATTTGGAAATTTCTTCACGCAATGACTCCATTGAGTGACTTGCAAACATACGAGAATCTAAACCATAAGATTTAGTATGTTCATCTCGATGATGAAAACATAAAGCAGCTAAATTTTTATTATAACCGCATACTTCGCATTTGCATCCTAATTCTTCAAGAAGGATAAACTTCTTTTTACGTCCGCGATCGGCATGATATGAAATTTCTCCATCAGTATTTCCTTTAAAATATCTTTTATTATTTTGAGCAAAATACTTTACTTTACAAGTCTTAGAGCAATAAAAACGTTGATTACCACTTAAAGGTTGACCACAAAACTTACATACATCATGTCGTCTTATATCGGACGTTTTTAAACCGTATAATCTCATTTTCTTTCTAACAGTAGAAAATGAATGATTAAGTTTATGAGCAATTTCCTTAACTGTATATCCTTCGATTAAGAGTTTTTCTATATCTTCTTTGGGAATTTTTATTTCTTGTGGCATATACTCTATTTATCATAAAGTTTATGAATTATTTCATAAAAACCGAATAGGCCCGCTTGGATTCGAACCAAGAGTCAAGCCGTTATGAGCGGCACGCTTTACCCTTAAGCTACAAGCCCTTTACCATCAATTACTTATGTAATTAATTATAAAATACGTGCCGTGGGAGTTGAACCCACATCGTTGGAACCCCAACACGGATTAAAAGTCCGTTACATAACCGCTCTGTCAGACACGCTTTTTATTTTTTATCAACCACTACTAAGCAGCTGACATGATAATAATGTATCTGTTCTGATTCATTATTGAGCATCCTCAGAAGGATTCGAACCTTCAATGGGCTCGCGCCCGACGGTTTAGAAGACCGTTCCAGTATCCATTGTGGCATGAGGACATTAGTTGACACATCAAAAGCACTTTTCTCATTAAGCTATACCGAATTTCCGGCATCAGGAATCTCACCTGAAACTCTTTGATGTGCTAGCCGATTTTTAGCGCGAGGACTAATCGACTAAACCTCGGGTCTCTTACACATTTCTGCCAGGTGGAGCCCGACCTGTATTTCAACGTGCCACGTTCGCACGATTAGTTATTATGTTATTGGTCCTTCGACCTCACCAGCATAACGCGTCTTGGTGCGCCCTATTTTAGACTTAGGAGACAGATAAAGAAATCACAAGTATAGGTTAGGATTTCCATGATTAATTTTTATCGCGCAAAATCCAGCGCTGTTCCGACGTGGTTTCTTCCTTGCTCATTGTACTTCTGAGGAAGTGGTGGCCGGTCCCACCGGTTAGTACCAGTTGCTTGGTACAGTTTAATAATATCTTTGTTCTGATCCAGGTAGCAAGTACCCTTCATCTTTAACGTATTTTCAGTAATAAAAACGGCAGGGTTTTTTAGTCCTGCCGTTAGTACTATGAAAATCTACTAGATAAAAAGAATCAACTAAACGGCAGGGGCTGTCGCTTTAAAAACCATTTAATTGTTCTTTTTATTGTCATCATATATATTTATACTTAAAATAATCCAAAAATCTTTTTCTTTTGCTTTTTAGGAACATTATTTCCCCTTGCTTCATCTGAACCATGAAGAGCATCATGATAAGAAGTAGCGTTGGTACCAGTAGTATCATAAAGATTAACATCATCAAGTATTGACTGGTTAAACCATTCCCATTTTTCTCTATCATTCTTCAACTCAGGAGTCTGAATACCCATTTTCTTTGCGACATAATATGCAATATCACCTGCGCCAGGGTTAGGACCTCCACGTGTACTTTCTAAACCGCCATTTTTATAGGTATTAATAAGAATTTTTATTTCTTCTGGATCAGTATCATACTGCCCTACATCATATTTCATAATAGCAGCAAGAAGGTGTTTAGCTATTTCTTTATCATCTTTATTTTTTAAATCAGGTATACCATCTTTAAGATAATTTATATCAAATCTAATAGCATTGCCTTTGCTATAAACATTCTTTAACCAGTCACTACATGTTTCTGGTAAATTACCTTCTATGAGCAAATTATCCATTTCAATTTGTTCAATAAGAAAATCAATTTCTGTCTTTTTTGTCATAATACATTTATACTTAAATTTACTTTGATTCTATTTTTTCTTTCTTTGCATAAAGTTCTTTAAGACGTGCTTCTAACTCTGCAATTTCGCTGTTAATCTTATTGAGTCTATTCGTTTTAATTTTTTCGCTACGAGCAGAAGATTCTTCAGGACTAAGAGTATTTGCCAAGCTAATCTTAAAAATAATTAAGCCACTACGATTATGCTGAGAATCATAAACTTGAACATAAACAGCTGTATATTTTTTCTTATTTCTAGTAAATGATTTCTTTTTGAGTTCGCTACTTCCAATTGTACAATTAATTTTTTCACCATCTTCAGTTACTAACATTAATTCCGCTGTTCTAGTTGCATCATTCCAAGCCTTACGAGCAGCTTTACCATAAAGACGAGGACCAACATTTCTTGTTTTATATACAGGCCCTTGCTCTCTGAATGATGCAGCTGAATCGAGTTCTTTTGTGTGTTCATATGGTTGATATGAAAAATTCTCATCATCGAAAGCTGATTCTGCTGTAGTACATCTTATTGCATTGTCAATTGGTTCACCTGAAGGCAAGTAAAGCACCTCAGTACCAGGTTGCAAAAATGCCTTAAGAATACCTTTAGCTGAAGGATTATAACCAGAAAATGTCTGTTCTGCATTAAACAAAAGAGTATCATCACTTGACGTATTTTCAATCAAATAAATTAAATTATCTATTTCTTTAGACATATATTTTATTTACAAAAAAAAAAATCACCGGAAAAACCGGTGATTTTTTATTATGAAAATAGAAAACTACAAAGACTCGACACTAATTTCTCTAGTACGTATTATTCAGATATGTAAGAAAAAGGTTTGCTGTATGTGCCGAAATACCCGCGGACAGATTCGAACTGCCGACCAATTCGGTGTAAACGAACCGCTCTACCACTGAGCTACACGGGCAGATACTAGACGCTGATTAATGTATCGTTTAAAAGACGATTCCTTATGATAGGTAATTGATTGCTGTAAGCGTCTTAAAATACCTTCAGCTTCCACTGTTTAATCGACAGGTGCTGTGTAGTATTAATACAGAAGAAAGGACTCGAACCTTCACGGGATTTCTCCCATAACATCCTTAGTGTTACGTGTCTCGCCAATTCCACCACTTCTGCATATATAACTTATTAATATTCAATAAGTTAGAGCGGGCGCAGAGGGACTCGCACCCCCAAAGGCTTTCTAGGCCCCGACGATTTTCAAGATCGCTTCCTCATCTAGCCGGATTACGCCCCAATATTTCATATTTAGTGCGACAGCACCGATTCGAACGGAGATTTCAAGGATCGGAAAACCTGCGGGCTACCGTTACCCCACTATCGCTTTATTTATGAGTTATTTATCGACCATACCCTATAACTAGTTTTATCCGGTTATAAGACGCTCATTACCGTCGCCATGGACGTAATCAACAGATTACGCTCCCCATGGATATGTGTAGTTTTTCTGAACACTCATGTTCGCCTCAGCTACCAAAGCACCTGTATTCTCACAGGCTTAGTTGCAACACTGTAAAATTAATTTATATTAGTTCTGATTTAATTAGAAGTATTATATTGCTTTAACAGTTTTATCTCTCTACTATACTTTTTAAGTGTATTTTTGCCTTGCGGTGTAAAAAACAAATAATACTGGGCTAAATGAAACGTCTCTGATGCATGAGGGCATGACATATGACGAGCATTATTGAAATTATATATTTCACCATCTGCTCCTATAAAACTAGCAGACCCCTTTCCCGCCCCATATGGAGTACAATTTTTTCTATTAATCTTAACCATACCAGTTGAACCACCAAAATGGTCAGCAGGGTAATAATCACTCAATAATCCATAGTACTCACATAAGACGCCCCATCTAAATTCATCATATCTTAAACAATCTTTAATTTCCTTTAAAGTTTCTTTTGCTATAGAAAATTTAGGTTGATTAAGTTTAGGTGGATTAAAAGGTGCAGCTTCACTTAAAGTGATGCAACAACCAAAAAGAATAATGTATAATAGTTTCTTCATATTAAGCAAACTTCTTACCATCACCATCAGTTGTAACAAAAATTGCCTCAAGTATATTCAAAGGAATCATAATCCAAGCAAGATACCCAAAGGATATAAGTGTCAAAATAAGTTGACAAATAGCTCTAAAATTATGTCCTGCATAAAAATTGTGTATTCCTAACTGACCGAAGAAAATAGATAAGAGCACAAACAACCATCTAAATCTATCTGAATTATTCATTGTTAACATTAAGATTTATATCTTTGTTCTGAGGATTTTGTACAGTAATATCAAATTCCTGTTGTGTTTCATGAGCCTTTACATTCTCAGTTCCGCAGCAACCAAAAGTAATAGCCCAGGTAAGGAAACACAAAAGACCAATTATCCAAGGACCAAAAATAAAACAAACACCATGAGCTATCTTAGTATTACTAATTTTATCCTCGAGTTCTTTTATCTTTCTTTCATTTTTTTGTGATTTATCGATAGAATTAAATTCTAAACGTGAGTAATCTATACACTTATTAGCATACTTTGACTCAAGCTTTTTATATTCCTCAAGCGGAACAAAAGAAATATCATCTTTCTTTAGAAATTCAGTCAATTCAATAATTACAGAAGACCAGAAATGTCGCTTAAAGGTTGAACGCATCGAGCGGGATTTTATAAAATAAAGGTCATCTTCGCAAGATGGATTCTCTTCACAAAATGCTTTATAATCATCTAAATTCTGAACATCATATCTATTAGGAATCCAAACATAAGGAACTACAGCAATAGTACTCCAAAGTTCGTCAGCAAAATCAATTTGCTTCTTATTATCCCAAGAAGCGATGTTCTTAGCTATCCTTAACCTATCCTCATCCGAAGTAAGGTACTTAAAAAACTGTTCAGCTGTAGGCTTAGCCCATAAAGAACAATAATTAATCCTTTGAACAAATGGCTTATTATTAGACCATTTAATATAATCTTCAATAATTTCAGTTGTATTCATGTTTAGATAACGTAAATTATGAAATAAGCAATCAAAATACCAAATATTATAATAGTATTAATAAGACCTAAAATAAACCATAAAAAATTCTTTTTCGCAGTATTAAAACGGTAATTTAGGAACCCATTCAAACAGCCACAAAGAAAACCAACTGCTAATAGAGTTTGACCTTGGATAAAGAGTATTATTGCTGCAAAAAGATGAAAAATAAAATTACAAATTAAACCGCTAACTGTAGACGGGTCTAACCACCATTTAAGAGTATTAAAAAATTCCTTAAAAAATGCTTTAATATAAATCATAAGATTTTTATAAAATAATTCTGTTTTAATACGGGTCTCTGAGGTCCCGACCCCCATGCCATTGCTGGCACACGCCGCTTTCCAAGCGGGTATCGATGCCCATCGATTTAAAGACCCAAAAACTAGATTCATTTTTTACGAGTCCTACCATTGGACGACAAAGGTATTACCCTTCGGCTGGATTCGAACCAACATTCCGGCTTTCTCAGAGCTAAAAAATATTTGCTGTATGAATCTAAAATTATTTTATAAAAGTTCTGATCAATTAGAAGTAGGAATATAGAAAATGCTCTTGTCTTTATCTTCAGTTGCCGAAATATGATAAATTTCTAAATTACCTTCTGCGTTAACAGCAATACGCCAATCACCTAAACTAATAGAATTTACAAAAATAGAATTATTTCCACCAGATGAAGTAAGATTAGCTGTTTTATTTTCAATATAGTCAAACCAATCTTTACGTGTTTTATAATCAAAAATAACATCTATATGAGCAGTAGCATTATAACCATCTGAGTCACGAGTTGAACGAATTATATCATCGGGGCTATAAGCATATTTTGAATTATCTTCTAATTTTTCATAGTAATGAATACCGAAATTATTGGATCCGCTACTATCTTCAACAGGTCGAGCTGCTCTGAAATATAAACCATAACCATTATACTTTATACCTTTACCATTGTTATAGGTACATTGGTATATCATATTATCTTGGAAATAGCTATAAGCTACAATATTATCACTACAAATCCAATCTTCTTCTGTCGGAAGAGAACCATCCTCCTTACCTTGAGCAATATAAATCTGGCGATTTGAATGAACAATACCACCACTTCCTGTATCAAATTGATGGCTAATCATGGTAGAATTTTCATAATCAGAACCATCTGTACTGTACTTGAAAGGAATCTGAATTGCTGAAATGATTTTATTTTTTAGTGAAATGGCATTACCTCTTGATAATGAATAATCTGAAAGATATACAGCAAAATCAGTATTATTAGAATCACTATACCCTGCTGCAGTATTTTTTCGTTTATATACAGATAAATCAGGGAATAAAGGAGCAGAATAACGTATTTTATTCAACTCAACTACATCTAAGATGTCAAGGTGATGATTTGCAGAATTTTCACCTATGTATTCATCTATTAAATCTATATCAATTAAAAAATCAAAGTCTAATAATCGAGGTTGTCCAGAAGCTTTACCATTAGTAGTATTATGAGTTCCGCAAATATAACTCACATTATCTAAAGAGCCACGCGGGACTGAGCGTAATCCTGCATAATCAGCTGAGTTAGAATCATCAGAACCAAGACCTTCTTGTCTCAAATTAAGATGAGTATAGGTATTTCCTATAACAAACTCAGGAGCGCTATGTCCAGCAGTTAAAAAAATGAATACAAAACTATAATTTAAGCTGGTAAGTGATTTACCAGTTATATAAACTTCTTTATCTAAAACATAAGTACCGCCATCAGCGTCTTGGCTCTCAAAAGTAGCATATGATATAAATTTAAATTTATCTTTATCTATAGAACCGTCATCTTTAATTAAAGACTCAAATACCGCAATACGTGGTACATAAGTTCCATAATCGGCAACTTGTGCCGGGTGCATCTCGCTATTTCTATTTTCAACAGTAATTTCGTTTTTATTAAAAAATCTAAATTTGAGTTTTAAAAGACGTCCAAGAGAAAATATTTTAGAATAAACTTTAACGACATTACCCTTACAATAATCACCACCAGTTTCCCCGGTCTCATTCCTAGAAGACCAAATACCCGGTTTAAATGTTGTACGACTTAAAGAGTTATAAGAGAGTGCGGTGTTCCATTCAGAGCTAAGAAATTTTTCATATAATGGGAACTTGGCTACTGAACCTTTACTTTCATCACCGGCTTGAACGATTTGTAAATCAGTATTTAAAAGAAATTTACTCTGATCTGAATTATCTAAACTTGGAGCATCTATATATACGTAACTCTCTGACATGTCTATCAATATTTATATAAAAAATAAAAGGTTTGGGAACCACCCCAAACCTTTCACAACCAAAACCACGGCATAAATGCCATATAATAACCAAAATATATTTATCCTCTATTTGAGAACCATTGTGCTTTTGCTTCCTTAAATTCTCCTAAAGTGCAATCTCTTCCTGCAATTAAATTAACAATTGCAGGTGAAACTACAATTTCATTGGCAATTTGTGAAGTATAACCATACTCGTCTGCCAAGTATGAAGCAAGTTTATCCTGTCGACGGTCCTCGGCAAATGTAGAAGGAGATTTAGTGAAAACAACCGTGCGATTCAATCCCTTATCATCATTAAGAAGGCAGGCACGATACTTATAAGATTTCTTCACATTAGCCTGAGGAGTATCCCATGGATGAGTTTGAAGAAAAAATCTTTTATCATTACCATTCATCATTACCTTAGACTTTGCCTTTACCATACCCTTAAATTCGCGAGGAGAACCGGATAAATCAGGAAGACCACCGGAACGGAATGGCATCGAGACAAAATCAGAACCGTCTCTAAGAGCTTCGGTAATCAAAATAGAATTAATAAGTCTATCTACGTTTTCGAGCATGATAAAAATATTTAACGGTGTGTAAACCAAAAGATTCACACACCGGTTATGATTAATAATAACAAAAGGTCCGGGTCGGATTTGAACCAACGCATCAGAGATTTGCAGTCACTTGCCTTACCACTTGGCTACCGGACCGACAAATTTTAAAACCGGGGGCAGCTGGAGTCGAACCAGCTCAACCTTTCGGTCGCCTGCGGTTTAGCAAACCGAGCCCTTACCGTTCGGGCATACCCCCAAAATCTAGACTCAATACATGGAGCGTCCGTATAGTAGACACAATATAAATCGCTGTAAGAGTCTAATGAGAGATTCAACACATATTTTTACGTCTTAACATAAATCGGATTAATCACTCTCTTATTAATTATCCGGTTGACATTAATATGTATGTCGATGTTCTGATTTTTATTTAAAGTCCGAGAAATTTAAAAACCGTAAACCATGCCGGTTTCATAATATAAACATTAATAAGAAAAATCGTCCAAGATGTAAAAACAGCAAATAGTAAAAAGAATATAGTATCTTTAATAGCAGTAGCGGAAATAAAACACTTAATAGACGCCGCTACAAATAAACACATTACCAATACTACAAAAGTACAGGAGATAATATTAAAGATAGCTATTAATACAGACATGTGAGAGTATTTATGTCGGAGACGAAACTATCTATTTTTTAATTAATTCTTTTCAATAGGAGTAATAGTAAAAGTAGTAGTAGTCATATTATTAGGTTTAATAAAAAGAATACCATCGATAATTTCTATATCATCCTTCTTTACATAATAGGTTGTTCCATCTCTGGAATCCATTATCTTAACTTTATAATCATATTGAGCTTCAAAATCTTTATGACATATATAACCTAATATAATAACACCTGCAATAACGGATATTATAATAGAAGGTATACCTATACACCAAAACCAATCACAAATTTTTTTCCAAGTATTCATATAATAAAATTTTTAATTCAGTTCTGATCTACCCTATATGTAAAAAGTCTTTCTTGCATGCGCACACGTAAAAATAATTGAGTATAAGGTAAACTGTTTGGGGCTATATACGAAAATCCAATTTTTCCATATACGGAAAATTTTGGAAAAACGGAAAATTGCGGAAAAAATAGAAAATTATATATGAGAAAATTTTGGAAATGCGGAACGGCGGATCCGCGACCTTCCGGAACTTTTTTCCACACCCCTCCACACCGGTTGCATTTTCTATTGCAGCTCTCCCGGCCCAGATTTTCCCCCCGGGGCGCCGTGCAAATAGTTTCTCCTTGCCACCATAGCCCCACACCGGTAAAAGGCCCCCTACCTTAAATTACCCCTACCCCTGACAGAACTCCTGTAATCTATGTTCATGTTTGCTGCGATTATTGAGAAGGTCTTGGGATTTGTAGTTCTTATCCTGTGCATCTGGTGCGCCTGTTCCGCAGCTTATGAACTTTACATTCGATTAACATGATTGCTTACATACAAGTACAACCTACATCCAGACCCGACACTTATCGAGTGGACCTGGAGAACCACACCGACACTCTCCGAGTTACTGAGCTGTACACCAGAAACATCGGGATGGATGGTGACAAATACCCGGATTATCTGTCCGAGCATGAGATCATTTCCCAGATCATTGCTGGTATCAGTACCATCAAAGGTATCATCACCCAAGCAAAGGTAGCTTCCCGAAGATACGATGAAGAGCTGGATGATTACGTGGATTCTACGGGATGGACAGCCA
>JAZSCN010000037.1:0-17684 GCA_045602925.1 Oscillospiraceae bacterium
GCCGTTAATATGGCCAAATAGCTTAATTACAGAGCGTTGTTTTACAAAGGTGTCGGTGTAATTCCGACTTGGCAAATCTTTTTATTACTTTAAGCGAGGGAATTTATCATGTACGAAGACAAGACATTAGTGTGCAAGGAATGCGGCAACGAGTTCGTATTCACAGCAGGCGAGCAGGAGTTCTATGCAGAAAAGGGCTTTGTTAACGAGCCACAGAGATGCAAGACTTGCAGAGATGCAAGAAAGAACGCTGCCAAGGGCGAGAGAGAAATGTTCACAGCAACATGTGCTGCTTGTGGCGCAGAGGCTAAGGTTCCTTTCAGACCTAGAGAAGACCGTCCTGTATATTGCAGCGAGTGCTTTGCAAAGATGAGAGAAGAATAAAAAAGTATTTTTTCAGCCTGTGATTTTTCGCAGGCTGTTTTTTGCTTCAACGTGTTGCAATTTTTATAAAAAAAGGTTATAATATATCTGTGACTTAAATAAGAAAGGAAGCTTATAGCTATGGAAATTACAAAGAATACAATTATCGGCGATATCCTCGACGAAAACGCTAAGCTTGCACCATATTTTCTCGAAATGGGAATGCATTGCCTCGGTTGTCCATCTGCAAGAGCAGAAACAGTAGCACAGGCTTGCGCCGTTCACGGAGTAGACGCAGACGAGCTCGTGATGAAGCTCAACGCAGCACTCGCTGAGTAAAAGCTTATGTAAGTTAATTGCGTCCGCCTGTAAGACGAGGTGGACGTAATTTTTAATGATTAAGAAAGGCAGGCGATATAATGCTCGATAATAGACTCTTAGCTTGTGCAAAACTCGTAAGTGGGAAGGGGATTGTTGCCGATATAGGCACCGACCACGGCTATCTGCCTTGCTACCTTGTGCAAAATTCTGTGTGTGAAAAAGCAATCGCCGCCGATATAAATGTCGCCCCACTCCAAAGCGCTACGAGTAATATCGAAAAGTGTGGACTTAGCGATAAGGTACAAGCTGTGCTGTCAGATGGGCTGGAAAAGATTTCTCCGAATGGAATAAGCGACGTTATTATTGCCGGTATGGGTGGCGAGCTTATCGCCGATATTATCTCAAGAGGCAAGGCTTTTTATAACGCAAGCTTTATCCTTCAGCCTATGACTAAGGCCGAATACTTGCGAAAATGGCTGTGGGAAAACGGCTTTGAAATTATCAGCGAAACAGCCTGCAAGGATGAGTTTTACTATACAGTTATCCTGGCAAGGTTTACAGGAGAAAATACAGAATACGACGAAAAATCGCTCTATGTCGGCAGGATGGATAACAAAACTGCCGATGAAAAGGGCTGGCTTAAAAAGCAAGCAGATAAGCTTTTTAAAAAGGGCGAAGGACTAATGAAATCACAAGCAGGCGTAAGCGAGGCAAAGCAGTATCTTGAGCTTGCCGAGTGGATAAATGAGCTTTCAAAGGAGGAAGTGTAATGCCAACCGTTAAGGATATATATGGCTGTATAGACGCAGTCGCACCGTTTTCCGTGCAGGAGAGCTACGATAACAGCGGACTTATAATTTCTGCAATAGATAAGCAGGTCAAGAAAGTGCTCGTCGCACTCGATATAACAAGAGATGTTGCTATGGAAGCCGTAGAGATTGGCGTCGATGTCGTAGTTTCGCACCACCCCGTAATTTTTAATGCCCTGAAAAGCGTCGACGCAGGCTCGCCCGTGGGAATACTGCTTAGAAACGATATCTCAGCAGTCTGTGCCCATACAAACTTCGATAGTGCAGTCTTGTGTAACCTCTTGTGCGAAAAGCTTGAGCTTATAAAGTGCGATAACCTCATCGTAGAAAACGGCGTACCAATGGGATGTGTGTGCGAGTGTGAGGAAAGCTCAGTCAAGGCAATCGCTAGAAGCATTAAAGAAAAGCTCGGCTGTAAGTGTGTAAGATATACCGATATGGGCAGAGGCGTTAGTAAAATAGCTGTCTGCAACGGCAGTGGCGGAAGTCTGCTCCCAAGCGTTATAAAGGCAGGCTGTGACCTCTTTATTACAGGCGACGTAAAGCATGACGTGTTCGTGGATAGCTATAACGCAGGCGTGTCAATAATCGATGCAGGCCACTTCCATACCGAGAATATCTTTTGCGATTATGTCAAAAACCTCATTTCTACTGAGCTTGACGATGTAGAGGTATTGGTCGCAAAGAGCAATAGAGATATACTTAGCTACGAAATTTAACCTTAGAGGAGTACCGTAATGGCACTTGACGGAATATTTTTATCAACAGTAAAAAATGAATTACAAGCCTTGGTCGGTGGCAGGGTGGATAAAATCTATCAGCCCTCAAGAGAAGAACTCGTGTTTGTTATACGAACAAGAGAAGGCGCATTTAAACTCCTTTTCAACGCCTCTGCTAACGATGCCAGAGTCCATATAACAAAAGCGCAGATAGAAAATCCCAAAACCCCACCGATGTTTTGTATGCTTATGAGAAAGCACCTCTCGTCAGGTAAGCTTGTCGCAGTAAGACAAGACGGCTTTGAAAGAGTACTGCTTTTCGACTTCGAAAGCGTAAACGAGCTCGGCGACCTTTGTAATATTACTGTCGCTATGGAGATTATGGGAAGATGCTCAAATCTTATCTTGCTGTCGCAGGAGGGTAAGGTTATCGACTCTATAAAGCGTGTCGGCTTTGACCAGTCGAGCATAAGACCTGTGCTTCCGAATATGATATACGAGACAGTTCCAAAGCAGGATAAGCTCAGCCCATTCGATTTTGAGAGAAAAGAGCTCGAACAAAGGCTCAAAACGCAAGGCTCAAAGCCACTTTCAAAAGGACTTGTGGCAACGCTCGAGGGCGTTTCTCCGGTGTTTGCAAGAGAAGTAGCCCTCTATGCACTGAAGGATAATGACGTCTGCTGTGCAGAGCTTACAAGCGATGTTATGGACAGAGTGTGCTTCTTTCTTTCAAAAACTGCAAAGAGTATAGAGAATGGCGAGAATAAGTTTACTCTCGTGAAGACCAAGCAGGGCAACCTTAAGGAATTTTGCTTCTGCGAGCTTTCACAGTACGGTAGCCTTATGGTAACAAGCGAGGTTCCTTCAGCCTGCGAGCTTCTGGACTTTTTCTATACCGAAAGGGACTTAACCTCTAGAAGAAAGCAAAAGGCAGCCGACCTGTTCAGGCTTCTTATAAATACCACCGAGCGTGTCTCTCGTAGGCTCTCTAATCAAAAGCAGGAGCTTTCTCAGTGTGCAATGCGTGACGAGCTTAAAATATACGGCGACCTTATTATGTCAAACCTCTATGCAATAAATAAGGGCGACAGTATAGCCAAGCTCCAGAATTTCTACGATGAAAGCTGTCCTACAGTCGAGATTAAGCTCGATACAAGACTCACGCCACCACAGAATGCCCAGAAGTATTACGCCGAGTACAGAAAAGCCGATACTGCCGAGAAAAAGCTTACCGAGCTTATAAAGCAGGGCGAAGAGGAGCTCGTCTATATAGATAGCGTCTTCGATTCTCTCTCAAGAGCCAATACCGAGGAAGAAATCGCCGTTTTGCGTGAAGAACTCGCCGACGAGGGCTATGTGAGAAAGGGCAGAGAAAAAGGCAAGCTTGCTAAGTCGCCAAAGCCTCTGGAGTTCACCTCTACAGACGGCTATAAGATTCTGGTCGGCAGAAATAACAAGCAAAACGATAAGCTTACTTTGAAGGATAGTGATAAGAGCGATATATGGCTCCATACCCATAACATCGCAGGCTCGCACGTTATTATAAAAACAAATGGCGAGCAGGTGCCCGATAGTACGATAGAGCAAGCAGCAAGGCTCTCAGCACTTCATTCCAAGGCGAAAAGCTCATCGCAGGTGCCGGTGGACTATACCCTCGTTAAGTTTGTGAAAAAGCCTTCCGGTGCAAAGCCGGGCATGGTGATTTTTACGAATAATAAAACGCTCTATGTCACTCCAAATGAGGAAGAAGCCCAGCAGCTTGCCGCAAAATAGTAACAAAATGCATATTTGCACAAAATCTAAGCTCAATATCGAATAAAAGTCGAAAAAAGCTACAAATTAAATATAAACCTATTGACAAAACGCCCCGTTGCTGATATAATAATAAAGCTGTCTGATAAAGACGGCTTTCGGTAACGAGGCGTAACTCAGTTTGGTAGAGTGCTTGGTTTGGGACCAAGATGCCGCAGGTTCAAGTCCTGTCGCCTCGACCATTTGCTTTTTGCTTGTGGCATAAAAGCGTTATAATTTTTCAGGGCATGAAAAAGTGCTTGACAAACGAATTCATCTGTGATATAATAAATTTCGTTGTTTAAGCTGGTGTAGCTCAGTTGGTAGAGCAGCTGATTTGTAATCAGCAGGTCGGGGGTTCGAGTCCGTCCACCAGCTCCAACATTTTTCATCTCTGAATATGGGAGAGTTCCCGAGTGGCCAAAGGGGGCAGACTGTAAATCTGTTGCTTTTCGCTTCGGTGGTTCGAATCCACCCTCTCCCACCACCTACTTTGTGCCTTCGCTAATGTGAAGGCACATTTTATTTGATTGTTTTTTCAGTCATTGGAGGAGAAAGAAATGATAAGAGAAGATTTGAGAAACATAGCAATCATAGCTCACGTTGACCACGGTAAGACAACACTTGTTGACCAGATGCTCAAGCAGAGTGGTACCTTCAGAGATAACCAGGCTGTCGACGAAAGAGTTATGGATTCCGGCGATATCGAAAAGGAAAGAGGCATTACAATCCTCGCTAAGAATACATCTATCGTCTATAACGATGTAAAGATTAACGTTATCGACACCCCGGGCCACGCCGACTTCGGTGGCGAGGTAGAAAGAATACTAAAGATGGTAAACGGCGTTATCCTGCTCGTCGACGCAGCAGAAGGCCCAATGCCACAAACAAGATTCGTTCTCCAGAAGGCATTAGAGCTCGGCCATAGAGTTATTATCGTTATCAATAAGATTGATAAGCCCGACTCAAGACTTAACGAGGTTGGCGACGAGGTCTTAGAGCTGCTTATGGATCTCGACGCAACCGACGAACAGCTCGATAGCCCAATTCTCTACTGCTCAGGAAGAGATGGTACAGCTTCTCATAATCCTGCAAAGCTCGGTGACGATCTCTCTGAGCTGTTTGACGAGATTTTAAGCTATATCCCTGCCCCTGAGGTCGACGACGAAGGCTCAATGCAGATGCTCGTTTCTTCAATCGACTATAACGAGTATGTCGGCAGAATCGCTATCGGCAGAGTAGAAAGAGGTACAATCAAGGTAAACCAAGAGGTCTCAATCGGTGACTTCCACGAAACTAAAAAGCAGTACAGAGGTAAGATAGTTACTATCTATCAGATTCAAGGACTTAACCGTGTCCCTGTAGATTCTGCAAAAGCAGGCGATATCGTTTGTATAAGCGGTATCGAGGGCATCACAATCGGCGATACAATCTGCGACTTCGGTAACTTCGAGGCTCTCCCATTCGTAAAGATTAGCGAGCCAACTGTAGAAATGACCTTTAGCGTTAATGATTCACCTTTTGCAGGCAGAGAAGGTAAGTTCGTTACATCACGTCAGCTCCGTGAAAGACTCTTTAAGGAACTTCTCAAGGACGTTTCACTTAGAGTTAATGAAACCGATACAACAGATAGCTTCAGAGTATCCGGAAGAGGCGAAATGCACCTTTCTATCCTTATCGAAAATATGCGTAGAGAAGGCTATGAGCTCGGCGTTTCAACTCCTAGAGTTCTCTATAAGGAAATCGACGGCGTGCTCTGTGAGCCTATAGAAAGACTTGTTATCGACGTTCCTGACCATTGCGTAGGCTCTGTTATGGAAAAGCTCGGTACAAGAAAGGCAGAAATGACCCAGATGACTCCTGTCGGAAGCAGAATGCGACTCGAATTTTTAATTCCATCAAGAGGTCTGTTCGGCTATAGAAGTGAGTTTTTGACAGATACAAAGGGCGAGGGAATTATGTCCTCAGTATTTGCTAAGTACGAGCCGTATAAGGGCGAAATTTCCAGAAGAAAAACAGGCTCTCTTGTCGCTTTCGAAACTGGCGACGCTATTACCTACGGCCTCTATAACGCCCAGGAAAGAGGCGAGCTGTTCATCGGCGCAGGCGTTCCTGTATACGAAGGAATGGTTGTTGGCGCTTCTCCAAAGCAGGATGACCTCGTTGTCAATGTCTGCAAGAAAAAGCACCTCACCAATACCCGTGCAAGTGGTAGCGACGACGCATTAAGACTTATTCCACCTAGAATACTAAGCCTCGAGGACTGCCTCGAATTCTTGGCAGACGACGAGCTTTTAGAGGTTACTCCAAAGTCAATGCGTATAAGAAAGAGAACACTTTCTAATACACTTCGTGCTAAGGAAAGAGCTAAGCTTTAATAATTTTACGGTCGGCGTGTCAATAGACCTGCTGACCGTTGATTTTTTTCTAAAATTATGTTACTATATCTAAAGAATGATTTAAGGGGAAGATGCTATGAGATTCAGACCTTGTATAGATATACATAACGGCAAAGTTAAGCAGATTGTCGGCTCAAGCCTTGTCGGTGACAACGCAAGCGAAAACTTCGTGTCGAATGTCGGCGCAGAGTTTTACGCAAAGCTCTATAAGAAATATAACCTTACAGGTGGCCATATAATTTTGCTAAACGCTACCGATAGCGAGTATTATGAAGCCGATAAAGCAGAAGCCTTAAAAGCACTCTCGGAGTATCCTAATGCCCTGCAAATCGGTGGAGGCATAAGCTGTGAGAACGCTCGGTGGTTTATAGAAAACGGCGCAAGCCACGTCGTCGTGACTTCCTACGTCTTTAAGGACGGCAGAGTGAATTGGGATAAACTCTATGCACTTTGCGATACGGTAGGTAAGGAGCATATTGTTTTAGACCTTTCCTGCAAGTGCGTAAACGGCGAGTATGTCATAGTTACCGATAGATGGACAAAGCTCACCGAAACTAAGCTTTGCGAAGAAACGCTATCGCTCTTTAACGATTATTGCGACGAGCTTTTAGTGCACGCAGTCGATGTCGAGGGTAAGTGCAGTGGTATAGACGAAAGCCTCGTAAAGCTTCTTTCAAAAAGCCCATTGCCAGTTACATACGCAGGCGGAATTCGCTCTGTAGAGGATATAAATAAGCTTTTGGCAATCGGAGAAGGTAAGGTCGACTTTACTGTAGGCTCTGCACTCGATATATTCGGAGGCAACTTGCCTTTTGAAGAAATAGCAGAAAACTTTGCAAAATAAATTTAGGTCAAGGGAGAAATTACCCCTTGACCTTTTTTTAAATATGTGGTATTATACTATTTGTAGTTGTAACCATTTTGTAACTATTAAAGCAACTCGGAGGTAATATGACAGGCAAGCTGTTTAAGAATATTTTGCATATAAGCCGTTCAAGTGTTATAGTGTGCGCTGCCGTCACAATGATGTGCGTGGGCTATTTTGCCGAAGCTATGCGCCCCTCTGTAGCTTCCGGAGAAAAGGCAGAGGATGCTAGCAAGACTGAAGCTCTGGTGTATAACGAGCTTCCTACGCCAATTATAGATAGCATAAGAACTCCCTCTAAAGAGCGTACCGATGGTAGCAGAGTCTACGTCGACGGCGAGTATATCGCGACACTTTCTGAAGAAGACGCATCAATGCTCCAGTCCTACATAAGCGGCAAGATAAACGATAATATAAATTCTAAGTACGCTACGGCACATCTGACAAGCGACATTTCAACCGAGAACGGTAGCTATGAAGAAATAGAACTCTCTGGGCTCGACGAGGTCGTAGAGAAGATTTTCGAGGGCGAGGATGCCCTTATCAAAATCGAATCTCAGTATATCGAGCTTACTGAGGAGTCAATAGAATTTGATACAATAAAGGTCAATAATCCACTACTGCCAAAGGGCGAAAGCTATGTTTCACAAAAGGGGAAGGAAGGCACTACCGTTACAGCAACTATCGTCAGCGAGCTTGACGGTGAGGTTATAAAAGAAGTCGTTCTCCCTACACTGACAATGGCGCCATCAGTGGATGAAATTATCCAGGTTGGTACAGCTACATTTACAGACCTTATGTGGCCTGTCGGTGCAGGTGGTGGCTGGGTAAGTTCAGATTATGGCTACCGTGATTTTGATAATGATTTCCATAAGGGCGTAGATATCTGTGGAGTGTCCGAAGGAACCGACATATATGCCGTCTATGCAGGAACAGTAGTTCGCTCTGAGTATAACAAGAACGGCTATGGCGAGTTTGTAATTATCGACCACGGCAACGGCTACCAGACAGCCTATGCGCATATGTCATATAGAAATGTCAATGTCGGCGATAAGGTGCTCACAGGGGATGTAATCGGTGGTATCGGCACTACCGGTCAGTCAACAGGAATACACCTGCATTTTGAAGTCAGATATGGTGGGAATTTTGCTGACCCGAGTGGCTTCCTTTCCAGAAAATTTTAAGACAAATTAAATCACCTTAAAGCAGTTTATATTTTGCTCTAAGGTGATTTTTGTTTTTATTTACTGAAAAATGCCTTCGCAATATCTGCGCTTGCCTTTGCGTCCTTTGCGTAGTAGTCAGCACCGATTTTCTTTGCGTAATCTGCCGTGAGAACTGCGCCACCGACCATAACTGCACAGTCGGGCTTTTTCTCCTTGAGAAGCTTTATGGTGTTCTCCATAGCCCCAAGAGTCGTAGTCATAAGTGCCGAAAGTCCGACAAGACGTATGTCACGCTCAATAGCTGTTTTTACAATAACCTCCTCGGGAACATCTTTTCCAAGGTCGATTACATCATAGCCGTAGTTTTCTAAAACTGTACGAACTATGTTCTTGCCGATATCGTGAATGTCGCCCTTTACAGTCGCAATTATGATACTGCCCTTAGTCTCGGTAGCCTGCCTCTCACTCTGTAGCTTTTGCTTTATAACATCAAAGCATACTCCTGCCGTGTCAGCCGACAGAATAAGCTGTGGTAGGAATATCTTTCCCGATTCAAAGTCTGCGCCTATTTTATCAAGTGCAGGGATAAGCCTTGAGTTTATAAGCTCCTGGGCATCGATAGTAGATAAAAGCTCGCTCGTTATAGTTTTAGCATCAGCCTTTAGTCCCTTTTCAATAGCGTGCTCTAAGGTAACAGTATTGCCGATGCTTTGTGGCTGAGCTGTAACACCATTGTACGCCTCAACAAACTTGGCCGAGCTAACGTCAATGCCCGATAGCACCTTGTACGCCCTTACTACACCCATCATCGAAGCGATGTTAGGATTTATAATAGGAAGCGTCAAGCCGTTTTGTAACGCCATAGTTAAGAATGTGTGGTTTATAAGCTCACGGTTAGGTAGCCCGAAGGATATGTTCGATACTCCGAGCACCGTCTTTAAGCCGAGCTCATCTGTCACCATTTTTACAGCCGAAAGCGTCTCCTTAACAGCCTCTTGCTCAACAGATGCAGTAAGTGTAAGACAATCTATAAATACATTTTCTCTCGGTATGCCAAGTGCTAAAGCCCTGTCTAAAATCTTCTTAGCAAGTGCAAAACGCTCTGTCGCCTTCTTTGGAATACCATTCTCATCAAGCGTAAGTCCGACAACGCAAGCTCCGTATTTTTTAACAAGCGGAAGTATGGTCGAAAGACTCTTTTCTTCAGCGTTTACAGAGTTTATAATAGCCTTGCCGTTGCATACTCTAAGACCTGCCTCTAAAACCTCAGGAGAGGTGCTGTCGAGCTGTAGCGGAACATCAGTAACCGACTGAACTGCCTTGACAATCTTTACCATCATTTCCTTTTCGTCGATGTCCGGAAGTCCTACGTTAATATCGAGTATGTCAGCCCCTGCTTCAACCTGGTCAAGTGCCTGCTTTAGAATATAGTTTATATCTCCGTTTCTGAGAGCTTCCTTGAAAAGCTTTTTGCCGGTAGGGTTGATTCTCTCACCGATTACTCTCGGCTCGGAAATTTCTACAAGCCTACTGCCACTGCATACGCAAGGCTCGGTAGTGCAAGGTGTACGGCTTTGCATAGTGCTATCGGTGAGTGCCTTGAGCTTTGAAATAAACTCAGGCGACGTTCCACAGCATCCACCGATAAGCTTTGCGCCACACTCCATAAGAGGAACCATAAGCGACGAAAACTTGTCAGCGTCAATGCTGAATGCCCCCGTCACAGGGTCCGGTAAGCCTGCGTTTGGCTTTACTATAATAGGGAGCGATGTGTGTCTTGCAAATTCCTCGACAATCGGTAAAAGTAGGTCAGGGCCGAGTCCACAGTTTATACCGACAGCGTCTACAGACAAGCTCTGCGCAATAGTTGCCGCACAAGCAGGACTGCAGCCGGTAAAGGTTCTGCCGTTTTCTTCGAAGGTCAGCGACATCAGTATAGGCAGGTCGGTGCAATCTCTCGCAGCCAGAACTGCCGCCCTTAACTCGTATATGTCAGTAAAGGTTTCAAGCCCAATAAGGTCAGCACCTGCGTTCTTTCCTGCAATCATAATCTTGCAGTAGGTGTCGTAAGCTTCCTCGAAGGTGAAATCGCCCGTTGGCTCTAAAAGTCTGCCAAGCGTCGCAACGTCAAGCCCTACGAGTACATCTGTGCCCTCGGCCGCCTCCTTTGCAAGACGTATACCTTCTTCAATAGCCTGCTCGAAGGTGTATTCACAGCCCTCGAATTTAAAGGGATTAGCATTAAAGGTGTTAGCGTAGATAATGTCGCTTCCTGCCTCAATGTAGCTTTTGTGAATATCCCTTACCCAGTCAGGATGAGTGAATGAGGAAAGCTCTGCACGTTCATTTGCACCAAAGCCCCTCTTTATAAGCTCTGTACCAAAGCCACCGTCAAGAAGTATATATGGTTTTTTTAGCAGTGTTTTAAAGTCCACAGTGTGTACCTGCCTTTCTGAAATTACAGCTATCTTTCATGTTGCATATAGCACAGCCGATGCGTTTTTTAGGAATAGGCTTGTCAGAAACTCCGATTATAGCTGTCACCGATTTTAACGGCGTGAGCATAAGACTTCGGCTCACCGATAAACCGATTTTTCTGTTTGTATCAAGTAGCTCGGTTATCGCCTTCTGACAAGCTATGTCAAAGCCCTCGTATCCCGGGGAATATCGCCATGTGAGATATGAACCCTCAAATATCCCCGAAAGCTCTCTGTCACAGTCCTCTGCATAACGCTCAATAAACGCATTCGCACAAGCATCAAGAAGCGTCGCCATAGTCATATCCGATACGCTTGCTTTTCGTATGGTAGCATCAATAGGCGAGCCAAGCGTCGCCGCAAAAAGCAAAACTCTGTCGCAACCGTCAAGATGCGCCTTGAGCTCATTCGAATCAAGAGCAATAGGGCAATCATCTCTGTCATATGCCCTAAATACATAGCGAGGCTCAGCTATGCTCGATAGAAGCTCCTCGCATTGTGTAAGTATTCTTTCAATCTCGTCGCTCGGCTTTGTACCCTTGTACCCAAGATAGCAAAGCTCTAAGCTACGGTCAATATATCTATCCATCTTTTACAGAAGGTTTCTTACGCTGTCAGAGATTTTTCTTACAACATAAGGGTTGTTCATAGCGTAGATGTGTATTCCGTCAACACCATTTGAAATAAGGTCAACAATCTGGTCAACAGCATACGCAATGCCTGCGTCAATAAGCGCCTCTGGGCGTCCCTCGTAGCACTGAAGCATCTTTACAAACTTCTGTGGCAGAGATGCTCCGCACATGGTTACCATTCTCTCAATCTGCTTTTTGTTGGTAACAGGCATAATTCCTGCACAAATAGGCGCCTTTATTCCTGCAATCTGCACCTTCTCATAAAATTCATAGAAGAAGGAATTGTCGAAGAAAAGCTGTGTTATAAGCGACTGAACACCACAGTCTACCTTTGTCTTAAGGTTTTGAATATCGTCAACAAGACTCTTTGCCTCAAGGTGACATTCAGGGTAGCACGCACCCGAAACTCCGAAATCGCCATTCTCGTGAATGAACGAAACGAGGTCGCTTGCGTACTTAAAATCTTCCTTAAGAGGAATGTCAGGGCGCATATCACCCCTTAGCGCAAGTATGTTGTCAATGCCCTTGGCCTTGAAATCTTCCAGCTGAACGAGGATGTCTTCTTTGTTGTTGCCTACGCAGGTAAGGTGTGCCATCGCCTCAATGCCGTACAGACTCTTTATGCGAGAAGCAATTTCGCTGGTCTTGTTGTCACGGGCATTTCCACCTGCACCGTAGGTCACACTTATGTAGTCAGGCTTTAGTGAGCAAAGCTCCTCTAAAACTCCGTATATAGATTCAATCGGACTGGTCGGCTTGGGTGGAAAAATCTCGAATGAGAATACAGTTCTGCCCTTACCGTATAGTGAAGAAATTTTCATTTTTCATACCTTCTTATATTTGATTAAATATATTGTAACACAATACCCCATCTATTTCAAGTGTTTTGCTCTGTGCACTTTACAATTTTTTATAAATATGTTATACTAATGAATATTGTTCTTCAAGATTTTGTAAAGGAAGTGAGTCTGTGAACTGGACAGAGCTTATAATTTACACCTCAACCGAGGGCATAGAAATTGTCACCTCAAGGCTTATGGATATCGGTATCACAGGCTTTGTTATAAAGGATAAGCAGGATTTCGAGGATTTTCTTCAGCATAAGGACGGCAATTGGGATTACGTCGATGACGACCTTATGGAGCTAAGAGAGTGCGAAACAAGTATTACAGTATACCTCGAGGATAATGCCGACGGCGCAGAACAGCTAAGCCTTATTAAACAGCAGTTAACAGAGCTTTCGGTGCTAAACGAAAATAGCATATATGGAAGGCTAGAGTATGAGCTCTCAGGTATCCGTGAAGAAGATTGGGCTAATAATTGGAAGCAGTATTTTAAGCCAATCGAGATTGGCGATAAGCTTCTTGTAAAGCCTTCCTGGGAAAAGGCTCAGGAGAACGAGCAGAGAAAAATTTTAGAAATTGACCCTGCAACAAGCTTTGGTACAGGTCAGCATAATACAACAAGACTGTGCCTCGAGCTTTTGGAGAAGAATATTTCCGAAGGCGACAGACTTTTAGACCTCGGCTGTGGCAGTGGTATTCTTTCAATCGGTGCACTGATTTTAGGCGCAAGCTCAGCTTATGCAGTCGACATCGAAGAGAACGCCGCAAAAATCGCCGCCGAAAACGCCCTTAAAAACGGCATCGGCGAGGATAGATATACAGCAGCCTGCGGTAATATAATCGACGATAAAAAGCTTCGTGAAGAAATCGGCTCGGGCTATGACGTAGTCTGTGCAAATATCGTAGCCGACGTGCTTATCGCAATGAGTCCGTACTTTATGGAGTTCGTGAAAAAGGGTGGAAGACTCGTTGTCTCCGGAATTATAGAAAAAAGACGTGACGAGGTTGTTTCTTCAATCAAAGAAAGAGGCTTTAAGCTTTTAGAAGAGCGTAGCCTCGGCGATTGGACAGCTTGTTCATTTGAGTGTCCTTAAGGGATACTTTTCATACGCTTTAAACCGAAGTTAGAAATGGAGGAAAAATATGTATCAGTTATTAGTAGTTATTTTAAAGAAGTCCGACGTAGTCGATACCCTTATGCAGCGTCTGGCAGAAGAAGGAGTAAAGGGCGGCTCTGTTGTCGAAACAGCAGGTATGGCGAAGTCCCTTAAGAATTCTTCCGACATTCATATTATAGATGCAATCAGCGAATTGCTCGGCTCAGCACCTGTTGCAAACAGCAAGATGCTTATGATTGCGCTTCCGGATGATAAGCTTGAAGTGGCAAAGGATGTAGTTCACGAGGTTTGCGGCGACCTTACAAAGCCAAACGCAGGCGTAATGTTTGCCCTGCCTATATCCTTCTCCGAGGGTATAAACTAAAATAGAATATAAAGATAGCAAAGCACCAAGCATTTTCGCTTGGTGCTTTTTCAAGCCATACGCTTGACCGTCTTGTACCTTCGGCACAATGTAAAAAAGCATAATATACTTAAGTCCTCAGATGTTTTCTGGGGGCTTTTTTAGTCTGTCCTAGAGTCTGTTGTGAAATATACGGTTAATTGGTGTACCTGCGAGTGCCTAATAGCCCACCTCGTAGCTTTATATAATCGAAAGCTAGTTTAGTTTTGATGCTCCTAGACAGATGTAGTCTGACTATTGATATTAAGTCAGAACAAATAAACATATATTTTTCCCTCTCTATTCATACAGCCTGTATCTTGTGAATATAATTAGTTAGCAATTATATTTTGCAAAATAAACTTTGGGAGGAAGCTATGGACTTTAAACTAAACCGAGAAATCTATACAGCCACAGAGACTCTCCAGGATAATAGCTTTGAGCAGTCAGTCGAGCAGGACCTTCTGCTTCCGGACTACTATCCGGACATTTTCAGAGTCTTAAAGTGCCGTCTTATGCCAAGGATAGTTTCCCACAGCATAAACGGTGACAAACTCACCTACGAGCTTGTGGCGAAGGTGAAAATTATCTATCTGAGTGAGGGAAGCAGTAAGCTCAGCTGTGTCGAGCAAAAGCTTACCTACACAAAATCCTGCGATATTCCATCAGGAATCAAAAACCCGAGCGTGTCCATTACGCCAAAGTGCGACTACATTAATTGCCGTGTGGTCAACCAGCGTAGACTGGACCTAAGAGGCGCAGTAACAGTCAAGGTCAAGCTCACAGGAGAGAAGGGCAGAGCCGTCATATCCGACGTCAAGGGCGAGGGAATCCAGCTTTTGCACGAAGCCGTTACATTTCCAACCAGCAGGCTCTACGCCGCAAAGCGTGTAACAATCGTCGAAGAACTCGAGCTTTCTGAAACAAAGCCACCCGTTACAGCGATAGTCAGAAACGGCTGTACTATCACTATGTTGGAGCAAAAAATTGTTTCCGGTAAGCTCGCCTTAAAGGGTGAAGCTGCCGTCAGCCTTCTCTATACAAGCGAGAATGAAAACGGCGAGACCTTCGAAACTATGCGCTTTTCAGTGCCGTTTACACAGATTTTAGACCTCGACGGAATAGATGAAAGATACGAGCTGTTCTGTGAGGTTATGTCAAGTGGCTGTGAGGTAATCGTCAAGGGCGAGAATATGAAGACACTAGAGTGCGAGATTGTTATGCTCCTCAATTGCAGAGCAGTAAGGTACGAAACCTGCGATATAGTAACCGATGCGTATTCGGTAATGCACGAGTGCGAGCCTGAAGTAAGCGAGGAAAGAATCGAAACCGTTCCCGTAAAGGTCAGCGAAGCCCATTGCGAAGTAGCAACGCTAACCTGCCAGGACGGTGGGATTAGTAGTGTCTGCGACGTGTGGAGTAGCCTTTCAGGAGTAAGCGGACGTTATAGCTTCGATAAGAACGCCATTATCGTCAGCGGAAGCATCTCATTTTGCGTTATCGGTAAGAATGATAGCGATATGCCAATCTACCTTGAAACCGACTGCGCCTTCGAGCATCTGATAGAGTCAGAGTGCGTCTGTGAGGATAGCTATATCGAGCCCAGCGTTAATATCGTGGCTTGCTCTTATACCCTCGTAGGCTCTAATGCAGTCGAAATTAAAACCGAGCTTTCTATCGGTGGCTATATCTGTAAGCTCATTACAAAACGATTGGTAACAGGCATAAAAATGTCTGACGAGCCTTGCGAGAAAGCCTCGGATAGTGCACTCATACTATATTTTGCAAAGGCAGGGGAGAAGGTCTGGGATATCGCAAAACGCTATAAGCTGTCAATGTCAGCCCTTATAAGCGAGAACGACCTCACAGCAGATGCGTTGAGCGACGATAGAATGCTCCTTATCCCGGATATAAAATAGTAAGAAAGGAAGAACCCCGATGAGTAATGACATCTATAAGGATATTGCACAGCGAACCTCAGGCGATATATATATCGGCGTTGTCGGACCTGTCCGTACAGGTAAGTCAACCTTCATTCAGCAGTTTATGGAAAACCTCGTGATTCCTAATATCGAAAGCGACTTTCGACGAGAACGAGCAATCGACGAGCTCCCACAATCTGCAGGTGGAAAAACAATTATGACAACCGAACCTAAGTTTATCCCCGAGGAAGCCGTCGAAATTGTGCTGGAGGATAACCTCAAGCTCAGCGTAAGAATGATAGACTGCGTGGGCTATATTATCCCAAGCTCAATCGGCTATTTTGAAAACGAAGCTCCGAGAATGGTGCAAACCCCGTGGTTTGAAGATACCGTTCCGTTCAATATGGCAGCCGAGGTCGGCACACAAAAGGTTATTTGTGACCACTCAACAATCGGGCTTGTCATAACAACCGACGGCAGTATTACCGACCTTCCAAGAGAGGAGTACGCCGAGTGCGAGGAGAGAATCATCTCAGAGCTTACCGAGCTCGGCAAGCCGTTTGTCGTGCTTATGAATTCAGCACATCATAAGTCTAAAGAAACCAAAGCCCTCTGCGAATCGCTTGCCAAGAAGTATAATAAGGCTGTTATTCCGGTTAATTGCCTCGAGCTTTCGCAGGATGATATAAAGGATATTCTTTTGCAGATTCTCTATGCCTTCCCGGTGAAAGAAATCTGCGTCGAAATGCCCCACTGGATAGCAGCTTTAAGAAAAGGTCATTGGCTCAAGGAGGATATCTTCTCGGCTATACGAGAGCATGCCGAAAGCGTACAGTGTATAAGAGATGTGAAGGGCTGTGCCGAGCAGTTTGAAGCCTGCGAACATATCGTCTCGAGCAGGGTTTCTTCAGTCGACCTCGGAACAGGTAGAGTAACAATCGACCTTGTCACAGAAAAGAATCTCTTCTTTAAGATTATAGGCGAGGAAACAGGCCTCGAAATTACCGGCGAAAGCGACCTTATGCCACAGATTCTGGAGCTTATCAGAATAAAGAAGCGTTTTGAAAAGTTCGAGCAGGCACTCGATGACGTCGAGCAGACTGGCTACGGAATCGTAATGCCGTCAATTGACGAACTTTCACTTAACGAGCCGGAAATTATAAAGCAGGGTGGAAAGTACGGCGTAAGACTTAAAGCAACAGCGCCATCTATCCATATGCTAAAAGCAGAAATAGAAACCGAGGTCAGCCCGATTGTCGGCTCTGAAAAGCAGTCCGAGGAGCTTGTTCTGTATATGCTAAACGACTTTGAAGAAGCCCCCGAGAAAATCTGGGATTCAAATATCTTCGGCAAGTCACTGCACGAGCTTGTAGGCGAAGGCCTTAATACAAAGCTCTCTAAAATGCCGCTTGAAGCCAGAGAAAAGCTTCGCGAAACAGTCGAGAGAATGATAAACGAAGGCTGTTCAGGACTCATCTGCGTGATACTTTAACTATATAACGCACACCCCTCGGGCATGATTTGTAAGCTCGAGGGGTTTTGTATAAATAGCTCTATCTACCTTGTAATTCTCGTAAAATTTACCGATTGACATTTTGTGGATATGTGGTATAATATTGCTTGTAATATGTTTTAACTTTACAACAATATGGGAGGAAAACAATGAAAAAGAAGTTTTTATCAATCTTATTCTCGATATGTACGATTGTAATAATCGGATGTATCAGTGCATCAGCAGAAACCTACGGCGACTTTGAGTATGAGGTGAATAGTGATAATACCATTACTATTACCGACTATACCGGCTCTGCTTCAAACCTTACCATACCATCAAAAATCGATGGAAAAAAGGTAACGGTTATTGGTGGGGAAGCG
>JAZSCN010000038.1:0-16548 GCA_045602925.1 Oscillospiraceae bacterium
GCTAGAGGCGGTGTGGACACGCCTATAAGAATAAGGGTTGCCTAATCATAGATTAGGTGGAAACTTAAATACCAATCTTCTTAAACGGAGCTGTAAGGCTCCTATTGAAGCTCTGACTTCTTTAAGTCAGGGTGGTTCACTACATTGACTTTTGAAGGTAGCGATGATATAATTGATGAAATAGTGTAGGGCGTGCCTGTTCTACAAATCGGAATTTTTTAATACTAATTATTTTTCAAAAAACTATTGACTCTCACGCTCCGTCATAGTGTATACTCTGTTTTGTGAGGTGATAAATATGAAAATGCAGATTAAAGAATTTGCCAAATTCACGGGTGTAAGTGTGCGCACACTTCATTATTATGATGAAATAGGGTTGTTGCGTCCTGCCTATGTTGATAAGTTTACAGGATATCGTTATTATGACGAAAACTCACTTCTTCGTATGCAAGAGATTCTCTTTTACCGTGAACTTGATTTTTCCTTAAAAAGCATTAAAGAAATTTTGTCATCTCCGAACTATGACAAACGAGAAGCACTGAAAGAGCAAAAACACCTACTCACACTCAAAAAAGAAAGGCTTAATAGACTGATTTTTGCCATTGATAGTGCGGTGAAAGGAGAAAATGTTATGAGAGCATTTGATAACAGTGAATTTGAAAAATACAAAGCAGAAGCAAAAGAAAAATGGGGACAAACGTCTGCATTCAAGGAACACGCAGAAAAGACCAAGAATTATTCAGATAGTAAGTGGAATGACCTTGCAGAAGGAATGGACAACATTATGTCAGAGTTTGCGGTGTGTATGAAAAGCGAAAAAACCCCCGACTGTGCAGAAGTGCAAAATATGGTGAAAACTTTGCAGAACCATATCACCGAAAATTACTACCTCTGCACAAACGAGATTTTACTTAGTCTCGGTCAGATGTACGCTTATGATGAGCGCTTTAAAAATAATATTGATAAGCACGCCGACGGTACTGCAGAGTTTATCTGCGATGCAATAGAGGTCTATTGCAGAAAATAAACAAATTCCAGTTATAAAACTTAATATCTTATAAACGCTCTCCTAGAGATTTTGTTCTCTTCGGGAGCTGTTTTTTATGACAATTCGCTTTGCCAAGGTGTGAATTTTTGTGCAGGTCTACAAATTGAGAATATTATTCTCATATCTATTGACAAGCAACATTGTTTATGGTATTATGGTGATGTGAATTGAGAATGGTGTTCTCAAATGTTGGTAAGGAGTTGTTTTTATGGAAATTGTGGCTTTGATGCTTGGGATTATAATGCTCGTGATATTCTTTTCAAAGCTTTTTCTACAGCGTAAAAAGGGCATAAGGACTGTTGCGATGGGGCGGTCGGAGAGGATTTCGGCTGTTGAGATTTCATTTTCTCTTAGCATTTCGCTAGCTATTGTGATTTTTACTATAAGCTTTTTTGTGGGGGCTTCTCCCCTGCCGTTTTGGGCAAAGGCTGTTGGCGTGGTACTTTGTTTTATCTCTGACATACTACTCGCTATGGCGGTAATTTGTATGCGTGACAGCTGGAGAGCAGGGATACCAAGGGATGAAAAGACAAATCTCATCACGGGCGGGATTTACAAATTCAGCAGAAACCCTGCATTTTTGTCGTTTGACCTGATGCTCACAGGACTTGCTTTAGTGTTTTTCTCTATACCTGCTTTGGTAACTGTTATAGCAGTAATAATCTCGCTGCATTTACAGATACTTCGTGAGGAAAAACACTTGTCGGAAAAATTCGGTGAGGCTTATGCAAGCTATAAAAAGACCACCTCACGATACTTTACATTTTAAGTTAAGGAGCAATTATTATGACAATAAGGCAGAAAAGGAGCCTTGCTTCTATCATACTATCAGGGGTGCTACTTATAGTGGGGATGCTTCTTTCGGGAAGGAGATATATTTCGCTTGCTATAATTCTTTGTGCATATATTATTGCAGGCTGTGATGTACTGAAAAAAGCATTTAGGAACATTATAAGAGGCAATATTTTTGATGAGAACTTTCTTATGTCGATAGCGACTATCGGTGCGATGATTATAGGCGAATACACCGAGTGCGTGGCGGTAATGCTGTTTTACAAGCTAGGTGAGCTGTTCGAGAGCATTGCTGTAGGAAAGAGTCGCAGGTCGATTGCAAAGCTTATGGATATAAGGCCCGATGTAGCTACTGTTATACGAAACGGTGAAGAAGCAGAAGTATCACCCAGCGAGGTTGAAGTTGGTGAAGTGATTTTAGTAAAGCCTGGCGAAAGGGTTGCAATTGACGGCGTTATACTATCGGGTAGTTGTAGCTTTGACACAAGTGCACTTACTGGTGAATCGCTACCGAGAAATGCTACTGTCGGTGATAGGGTACAAAGTGGATTTATCAACCTCACGGGCGTTATAACCTTACAGACAGAATGCACTTATGACAGCTCGACGGCAAGTAAGTTTTTAGAACTTGTGGAAAACGCTTCGTCAAAGAAGACAAGGAGCGAGGCTTTTATAACACGCTTTGCGAGATACTACACACCTGCTGTTGTATTCTCAGCTCTGGCACTTGCGGTAATCCCGTCGATAGTTTTCGGAAATCCGCTTTCGTGGGTCAAGAGGGCGCTTATATTCCTTGTAATCTCCTGTCCTTGTGCACTTGTAATATCCGTACCGCTGACATTCTTCGGGGCTATTGGCTGTGCTTCAAAGAAAGGCATACTGATTAAGGGCTCATGCTACATTGAACAGCTTTCAAAGGCAGGGACTGTTGTATTTGACAAGACGGGTACTCTGACAAAGGGCAGCTTTTCCGTTACTGCAATTCACGAAAACGGCATCGGCAAGCAAAGACTTTTGGAGCTTGCGGCAATTTCAGAGAGCAGAAGCGGTCACCCTATTGCGTTATCTGTAATCAGGGCATACGGCAAGAAGCCTGACCAGTCGCAGATTTCAAGTATAAGCGAGGTTTCGGGACAGGGTATTATCGCACAGATTGGTGATGATAAGGTTTACTGCGGAAACTCAAAGCTTATGGGCAGCATCGGGATTGATACACCTGAGTGTCACAGGCAGGGCACGGTTGTTCACGTTGCTGTAAACGGACGGTACGAAGGACACATCATTATTAACGATGAAATCAAGGAAGACGCAAGAGAGGCTATAACACTTCTTTCGCAGAGCGGTGTAAGACGCACTGTCATGCTCACAGGTGACTCAGAGGCTATTGCACAGAGGGTTGCCAAGGAGCTTTGCATTGATGAATACCATGCAGACCTTTTGCCGACAGACAAGGCTTCGCTTCTTGAGAAGATTATAGAGGAGAAGGACAGCGACTCGACCGTTGTGTTTATCGGTGACGGTATAAACGACGCACCCGTTATATCCAGGGCTGACGTAGGAATTGCTATGGGTGCTCTTGGCAGTGATGCGGCAATTGAGGCGGCAGACGTTGTTCTTATGGATGACAAGCCTTCAAAGACTGCATTTGCGGTTAAGCTTTCAAAAAAGGCTATTTCGATTGCGAGGTGCAACATAATCTTCGCTTTATCGGTAAAGCTTCTGGTACTCATACTCGGCGCACTCGGATATGCGGGAATGTGGCTTGCGGTATTTGCAGACGTTGGTGTTTCGGTGATTGCGATATGCAACGCTATGAGGACGCTTCGCATAAAGGAATAACACAAAAATTCCACAGTACTGAAAAATCAGAACTGTGGAATTTATTTTGTACTATTTACTGCTTCTTAAGGCTTTGAAGAAATCCGAGAGGGCTTTTGAACATTCCTCCTCCATAACTCCGCCCAAAAGCTCGGGCTTATGGTTATACGGAAGCTCGAACATTTCTGTCACGGAACAGCAGGAGCCTGCTTTCTTATCGTATGCGCCGAACACGACTCTTTCGACTCTTGAATTTATGATTGCGCCACAGCACATAGGGCAAGGCTCTAAGGTAACATACAGCTCGCAGTCTATAAGTCGCCAGCCACCGAGGTTTTTGCTAGCTTCGTTTATGGCGATGATTTCGGCGTGTGCGAGCGGATTTTTATCCGACTCTCTAAGGTTATACCCTTCACCGACGATTTTTCCGTCACGCTTTCTGACTACGACTGCGCCTACGGGGACTTCGCCCAGCTCGGCTGCTTTTTGTGCAAGCTCGAGGGCCCTTTGCATATACGCAACATCACGACTTAAATCAGACATCGAGATTAACCTCGTTTACGTCTTCTGCAGAAGGAATTACCATACTTTCAAGCTCGTCGGCTGTAGGAAGCTCGGCCTTTTCGGTATGTGCATATATAAGTGATATATCCGAGATATAGTCCTTGGTTTCGGTCGGGAGATTCTTCTTGCGAAGCTTGTTTCTTGTGCTCTCCTTAACGAGCTCGTATACAACTGAGCAGGTAGGAACAGCAAGGAGAAGTCCGATTGCCTGGAACAAACCACCACCGACAAAGAGTGCCACGAGCACCCAGAAGGTAGGAAGTCCGGTAACGCCACCCAAAATCTTAGGGCCGAGGATATTGCCATCAAACTGCTGGAGAATGAATATAAAGATTACGAACACGATACACTTGGATGGTTCTACAAAAAGTACAAGTGCTGCGCAAGGGATTGCACCGATAAACGGACCAAAGTACGGGATAACGTTTGTTATACCAACAATAACTGCGATAAGGACATAGTATGGAATATCGAGTATCCAGCATCCGAAGAAGCACATAATACCGATGATGAGAGAGTCGATAATCTTTCCTGTAAGGAAGTTGCCGAAGGTCTTACAGCACATTGTTGAGAGTCTGAATATCTTAGTGCAGGTTGTTCGCTTAAAGCTTGCAACAAAGAGCTTCTTGAACTGTGCCTGGAGAGTTTCCTTACTAACAAGGATATAGATTGAAACGATAAAGCCGAGTGCAAAGTCCATAAGAACATTGACAAAGCTCCACGCGCCCGAAAGCACGTTATCGACCATAGGTTGTACCTTATCAAACAAGGAGTTAAGGTTCGAGGTGAAGTCGTCAATCTTATGTTTTACAATTGATTCAAGCTCAGGGTTGTCGCTTAAGAAGCGTTCTGTCCAATCATAGAGTTTATTGTATATGACCTTTGCGTTATCGGTCATACTCGAGATACTATCGGCAAACGCAGGGATAACGATATAGAGGAGTCCACATACCACTGCTATAAAGAATACTACTGTTGTTGCAACCGAGATGGCTCTTGTAAGCTTTGGATGTGGCTTTTTGATGACATAATTCTTGAGCGTCTTTTCGACGGTATTCATAAGAGGATTCAAAAGGAACGCGAGCGCCATTCCCCAGAACACCGGTGTAAGTATAGACAGAATCTTCTTTACGATAGCGGCTATCGTTGAAAACTTGAATATTGCGATAACCATAAGCATACTAACTGCTATAACAAGTATGGCATATATCGCAATTGTATTATATTTCTTGTTCGAGTAGAACTTCATTTTTCAGCTTCCCACCTTATATTTTACAGATACTTAAATTATACACCATTATTTTAAAAAATGCTAGAGGTAATTGAATATTTAATAAAAAATTTATTTACTCTCGCACGAAAAAAGGTCTTTTAAAAAGTATGCAAATATGGTATAATTATTATAGGTGTTTATGACGGCTCTTGTGGGCTTGTCTTACTCTAATTTTACACTTAATGCGAACAGAGAGGATAACACATATATGAAAAACTACGCACAGCTAAAGCAGGCGGCTTTAGAAAAATACTTTGAAAGAATGAATACAAGGCAGCGTGAGGCTGTTTTCAAGATAGACGGGCCACTACTTATTCTTGCGGGGGCAGGCAGTGGAAAGACGACTGTTCTTGTAAACAGAATTGCGAATATGATTTTCTTTGGTAATGCGTACAACTCGGATTTTGAGCCACAGGTTACCGAGGAAGAGCTTAGGTTTCTTGAAGACTACGCAAGTGGCATTACGACAGACTCGCAAAGACTCAGAGGAATCATTGCAGTAGACTGCGTTAACCCTTGGAACATTCTGGCTATCACCTTCACCAACAAGGCTGCCGGGGAGCTTAAAGATAGACTTTCTAATATGCTCGGTGCTGACGGCGAAGGCATAACTGCGGCGACCTTCCACTCGGCTTGCGTGAGGATTCTCAGGCGAGAATCTCAGGCTCTGGGCTACTCATCGTCATTCACAATCTATGATGCTGACGACCAGAAGCGTATTGTAAAGGCTTGTCTTTCAGAGCTGGATATTTCTGACAAGCTATTCCCTGTAAAATCGGTACTGGGTGTTATTTCAAAGTGCAAGGACAAGATGATTACTCCACAAGACTTTGAAAACAGCAATTCGGGTGACTATCGTATGAGCGTTTACGCAAAGGCATATTCGCTTTATCAGAAGAAGCTCACCGAGGCTAACGCTATGGACTTTGATGACCTTATTGTAAAGACTGTTGAGCTTTTTGAGAAAGAGCCTGACATACTAAGGCATTACCAGAATCTTTACAAGTACATAGTTGTTGACGAGTATCAGGACACCAACATGGTACAGTACAAGCTTGTTTCTATGCTTTCTGCAAGGCATCACAATCTTTGTGTTGTAGGTGATGATGACCAGAGTATATACAAGTTCAGAGGTGCTACTATTGAGAATATCTTACAGTTTGAGGAACAGTTTGACAACTGCACTGTAATAAGGCTTGAACAGAATTATCGTTCGACACAGAATATTCTCACCTGCGCTAACGAGCTTATAAAGAACAACAACGAGCGTAAGGGCAAGATGCTTTGGACTTCGTCGGGTGATGGTGAAAAGGTCACTGTATACAAGGCTGACAGTGGACAGAGCGAGGCAAAGTTTGTTGCTGAAAAGATTCTACAGAATATCGGAGAGGGCAAGAAGTACTCTGACCACGCTGTTTTATACCGTACCAACTCACAATCAAACGCTATTGAACAGGCACTTGTTGCAAGTGGAATTTCATACAAGGTTTTCGGCGGCGTAAAGTTCTATGACAGAAAAGAAATAAGAGATATACTCGCTTATCTTCACGTTATTGCAAACAACGCTGACCTACTTCGCTTAAAGAGAATAATTAACGAGCCTAAACGTGGAATCGGTGATGCGACTGTTACGGTAATTGAGCAGATTTCTTCAGACCTTGGAGAGACGCCACTTCAGATAATGCGAGATTCGGAAAATCTTATGCCTCTTGCAAGGAGAGCAAAACAGCTTGTTCCTCTGGCAGAGATGTTTGATGAGCTATCTGAAATTGCGCAGGCACAGCCTCTTGACAAGCTTTTAGACGAGCTTATGGAAAGGTCGGGCTATCTTGCGGCACTTATTACTGCAGGTGATGAGGGCTTATCGAGGCTTGAAAACATAAACGAACTTAAGTCAAATATGGTGCGCTATCAGGAGGAGGCACAGGAGCCTTCACTAAGCGGATTTTTAGAGGAAATTGCGTTATATACAGATATTGACTCGCTTGACGAAAACGGCGATTATGTTGCACTTATGACGATGCATTCTGCAAAGGGTCTGGAGTTCCCTACTGTATTTGTTGTAGGTATGGAGGAAAACCTATTCCCGTCGCCGAGGAGCTTAGAGTCGCAGGCTGATATTGAAGAAGAACGCAGACTCGCTTATGTAGCGATAACAAGAGCAAAGCAGAAGCTATATCTCACTCACGCAAGAGAACGCTTGCTTTACGGTAACGTTAGCTACAACTCTACCTCACGTTTTATTTCTGAGCTTCCGTCCGATAACATTGAGGTATCTTCTCAGCGTTCGTCCGAGCCAAAGGGATTTGCGCCGAAAAAGACGATGGCTGTCAGCAGTATGTCTTTGCAAAAACAGCTCTCGAGCATAAAGAAGAGTGCTATGGCTACAACTTCGGCACCGGCAGAAAAGTTCAACATCGGCGACAGAATTGAGCACAAAATATTCGGTCAGGGCACTGTACTAAACGCTATTCCGACGGCTACTGACACGTCGCTTGAGGTTGCATTTGATAAGGTCGGCACAAAGAAGATTATGGCTAAATTCGCTAAGATAAAAAAGCTATAGGCTGAATATACATAGACTACAGGAGGGATATATATGTTTAATGAAATTGATATCACCAAGGAAAGCTTTAATCCATTCGAGAAGATTGGAAAGCAGTGGTTTTTAGTAACTGCAGGCAATGAAGAAAAGATAAACACTATGACGGCTTCTTGGGGCTTTATGGGTGTTATGTGGAACAAGAACACTGCTGTTACTGTTATAAGACCTCAGAGATTTACAAAAAAGTTTGTTGACGAAAACGAGTATTTTTCACTTTCGTTCCTACCTGAAGAATACCGTTCAAATCTTGTTTACTGTGGTGCAAACAGCGGCTACAACGTTGAGAACAAGGTTGAAGAGTCAGGACTTACGCCTATAATGCTTGACGGTGTTCCTGCTTTTGAGGAAGCTGAAACTATACTTATTTGCAAAAAGCTTTTCTGCCAGCAGATTGTGCCAGAGGCATTTATGGATAAGTCACTATGCGAGGCAAACTATGCTGCGGGCGACTATCACTACGCTTACATTGGTGAGATTGTAAAGGCTTACAAGAAATAATTTTTAAAAAGTGAATATCACACGTCCTTTTGTCAATGCTTTTATCACAAGGCATAACGAAAGGACGTTTTTTATGAAAAGACACATTATCACATTATCACTTATCGCTTCGCTGTTTTTATCGGGGTTCCCATATAAAATTAAAAGGGACTGTTTCTTGCCGGGGTTTATAGCTTCGCCTGCTATTGAAGAATATTCAGAGCCGGAAGATGAAAAAATAGTGGTTATACAATCGAGCGAGGTTGAGGTCGGCTTCTTCTTTATAGATTTTCTTAAAAGTCTGTTTTAAGTACATTTATACGGACAGCTAAAGCTTGCGAAGGCTGATAAAATGTGCTATAATATTATAGACGCACAAATTATCAAAAAGGAGGGCAATTATGCTAAGAATCATTTCGGGCACGGATAGAAGTGACAAGACTCTTATGCTGGCTGAGCTTGTAAAAAAGAGCCTTAGCGACGGCAGGCAGGTTTACATACTGATTCCTGACCAATTCTCGCTTGTTTATGACAGAAAGATATATGAAATTCTCGGCGCTCGTGACTTCAACAAGATTACCATTCTCGGCTTAAACAGGCTTTCGCAGAAGCTTATTGACAAATACGGCTCAAAGAGTGGAAAATACTGTGACGAAAACACTCGCCTTATAATGATGCACAGGGCAAGCAAGTCGCTTATGAAAAAAGGCGGGCTAAGATACTACAAAAAGACTCTTGGCAAGGCTGAATTCTTCGGCAACGCATGCTCTCTTATTGCAGAGCTAAGGCAGGACTTAGTTACTCCTCAGGACATGCTGTCGGCCAGCGAGGTTTTAAGCGGAACTGTTTCGGACAAGCTTTATGACCTGGCTTCTCTTTACGCTTTATACGAAGAAGAACTCTCGGCACACAATCTAAAAGATGCAAATTCCAAGATTGCTGAGGCAGTCAGAATCATCACCGAGAACGGAATATTCTCTGAATGTGATGTATACATAGACAGTTTTTTCGACTTCACACACGACCAGCTACTACTTCTCAATGAGATATTCTTGCAGGCAAACGACATTACGACTTGTCTTAACATAGGCTGTGGTAACAATCTTTGGACAAACCTCTCGCCTTTTGCTGTAACTCTTAAAACAAAGTCGGAGCTTATGAGGCTTGCACAGAGCACGGGGCACGACTTTACCGAGGTCAAGGCTAATGAGGTTGACTTTAAGAGCGAAGCTATAAGGCACTTATCGGACAATATTTTTTTCTTCAAGGCTCCCCTGCTGCAAAACAGCGACGGAGTAAAGCTTGTACATGCTAATGATGACTACTCGCAGGCTCAGTATGTATTCTCGGAGATTGCAAGGCTTGTCAGAGAAGAAAAGCTTGGGTACTCTGAAATTGCGATAATTTCAAGAAGCCTTGAGGAAACTCAATCGCTACTTGAGGATATGGCACAAAGGTATGATGTACCGCTGTTTTGTGACACACAGATAGGTGTTTCGCAGTCGGCTCCGGTGCTTTTTATAAACTCAGTATTTGAATGCATTGTATCGGCAAAGCTCAGCAGTAAAAAGCTACTTTGCTACATAAAATCGCCACTTTCGTGTATTGAGATGTGGGAAGCTGCACTTATCGAGGACTACGTTATTAAGTGGTCTGTTGATGGTGATGTTTGGCTCAGCGACTTTACTGCCAGCGATGCCAGAGGTGAGCACAAGCGCCAGGCAGAGCTTACAAAGATAAACGAGATAAGGCGTAAGATTATTGAGCCGCTTATGGCACTCAGGTCGGCTTGTGAAAATTCGACTGCAAGTGGAATTTCGCTGGCACTCAACGAATTTTTAAGAAGCGTTGATATGAATGACAAGACCTTTGGCGACCTTCTCATGAGCACTCAGGACAAGGATTCGTCGCTTGAGGTTATAAGAGTTTTCAAGCAGTTATGGACTATGCTTCTGTCGGCGATTACTTCTATATACGAGGTATTAGCTGATGAGCCTACGACTTTGAAGGAATACTACGAGCTACTAAAATCGATGCTTTCACAGATGAAGGTTTCTTCTCCACCTCAAAAACTCAGTGCAGTAATTGCTGCTAGTGCAGAGCACACGAGAGTTTCCGGCATAAAGGCTGCGTTTATCATTGGTGCAAATGATGGTGCCTTTCCTAAAACTATAAGAGATAATGGTCTTTTCACAGACAGAGAAAAGGCCTTGCTTCAGTGTGCTTCGATAAATATGGAGAGACGACTCGAAAGCTCTATTCAGCGTGAACGCTTTACCTGCTACTGTGCTATGACGGTAGCTTCAAGCAGGTTATATATTTGCTACACCTCTGCCAACTGCAAGGGCGAACAGCTAAGACCTTCGCAGCTTATACAGAGTGTAAATTCGTTATACGCTGATGATATACTCATTCATGCTGATGATATGCCGATTGAGTTTTACTGCCCTACAAGGAAGGCGGCATTCTACAAGTACTCTGAGCTTTCGGACAAGAGTCCTCAACTTGCAAAGGCTATTAAAGAGGCTATCGGCGATGATGAGCTATACTCGGAAAAGTTCTCATACATAGACAGCTTATCTTCTCTAAAGGAACACAGCCTTAGCGAAAAGACTGCGGGCGACCTTTTCTGGAATGGGGTGCTTAATCTTTCTGCGACAAGACTTGATTCATACTATCACTGTCCGTTCTCATATTTTTGCAAGTACGGACTTAAGATTTCTCCGATAAGCAAGGTTGGAATTAACCATCTTAGCACCGGTTCGATAGCTCACCTTTGTCTTGAAAAGACTATGAGCTACGAAAAAGACGGAGAGACGCTCTACAATCCGGATTTTAAGGCAATGACTGATGAGGAGATTTCAGTTCAAGTTGCAAAGATAATCTCTGACTATGTCAAAGAAAACCTCGGTGGAGATTTCTCGAAGTCGGCTTCGTTCGACTACACGATTGATAGGCTTCAAGAAAGTGTCAGCAAGATTGTTAAAAACGTAAGAGAGGAGCTTTCTTACACAGACTTTGTTCCTACGGCTTTTGAATTCTCGCTGACAGACGAAAGTGGCAATTCTATTCTTCCGCTAAAGACTGCCGGAGGAAAGTCTATTGAACTAAGGGGTTATATTGACCGTGTGGATTTTCTCACTATAGACGATTTATGCTATGTCAGGGTTGTTGACTACAAGACGGGCAAAAAGGACTTTAGATACAGAGATGTTTACAATGGTATAAACCAGCAGATGCTTATTTATCTGCTTGCTGTAACAGCTACGGTAAACAAGCTAAATCCTTCACGCTCGCTTATCCCTGCAGGCATCATATATATGAATGCGCACGAAGAAATCGAGCTATACTCGACTCTTGAAGCTGAAAAGCTATCACGAATCGGTGAGCTTATAGAGAAGGCTTCCGAAAAGAAGTATCAAGCGTACAAGAGAAACGGCTTAGTTATAAATGACATTAAAATTGCCAAGAATATGGGCAAGGAGCAAAGTGCTGTATTTGCACCTGTATCGCTCAACAAGCCTGACAAGAAGAATCCTTACGGTGTATTTTCCAAAAGAGCTGCTGATTTTGCACTATCGGCGACAGAAATCGAAAGGCTTTGTCAGTTCACCAAGGACTCTGTTATCAATATGGGCAACGAGCTTGAAAAGGGACACATTCAGGCTATGCCGAAGACGGATGACGGAACGTACAACAGCTGTGACTGGTGCGACTATGCGTCGGTATGCGGAATGTCCTACAGAGAAGATGCTCAGGATATTACAAAGGATGACGGAGAAAAGCTTCTTTCGCTTATTCGAGATAAGGCTGAGGAGGTGGAGAAATAATGGCTAGCGAAGTTAGATGGAATGACGGTCAGCTAAGTGCTATAGAGCAACGTGGCAAGGGCATAGTTGTCCCTGCTGCGGCAGGAAGCGGAAAGACTGCTGTTCTTGTTGAAAGAACTATAAGACAGCTTGCTGACAAGGATGCAAACATACCTGCAGACAGACTGCTTGTTGTTACCTTTACTAAGGCTGCAGCTGCACAGCTAAGAGAAAAGCTGACGGGTGCGCTCTCGGACAAAATCCGTGATAATCCTACCAACGAGTGGCTTACAAAGCAGCAGACACTTTTGCAGATGGCTAAGATTATGACAATCAATGCTTTCTCGCTGGAATTTGTAAAGAACAATTCTCACCTACTGGGCTTGCAAAGCAACATAGACATTCTCGAGGACAACGAGGTAAGTCTTATCGAAGCTGAGGCTGTAAGGCAGGCTATTGACGAGCTGTACGCTCAGAATCCGGATGTGATAAAAAAGTACATATCCCCTATTTGCACAACTGACAAGGATATTGAAGAGACTGTAATGAGGCTTTATCGCTTCCTACGCTCTATTCCTTTTTCTGATAGATATATGCAGGACTGTATTGACAGGCTCTATAAGGTTTCTGAGAGAAACAGGTATCTTGACATTATCATGGAGAAGGCACGCTACGACCTTTCGAGAGTGGAGAGTCTCATTGGCAAGGTGCAAATCATTCTGTCTAGAATCAGCGTTGACTATAATATTAACAACACTATCGACCCGGACTATGAGCATATTTGCAGGCTTAAAAAGCATCTTAGCTATAACGATTGGGATTCACTCGTTGACGAGCTACACAAATACAATTACCCTTCCATCAAGCGTAGCATAAATGAAAAGGAAGAACAGAATTATACTGACGCTATGCAACTAGCGAGCGACAGAATGCTTATTTCTAAAATTGGCTCGCTTCGTGATGAGTACAAGGATATTTTACAAAATAATATTTTTGAAGCTATTTGTATTTCAAGAGAAAGTCACGACAAGCTTTTTAGTCAATCGGCAGAAATTCTGACACACCTATGGGAACTCACGAAGCGCACGGCTGAGATAATTTCTCACGAAAAGGCACAGAGAGGCGGTCTCGACTTTGCTGATGTTGAGCTTATGACTGTATCGCTTCTTTGCAAGCTTGAGGGTGACAAGATAGTAAGGACAGAGCTTTGCAAGGAGCTTGTTGAGAGAAAGGAATTCGCTGCAATTTTGATTGACGAATACCAGGACACCAACAATCTTCAAGACCTTATTTTCAAGAGCATTTCTGACACAGATGACATCTCGCTTGCCGGCAAGAATATGTTTATTGTTGGCGACATAAAGCAGGCTATTTACGGCTTCAGACAGACTAATCCTAAGCTTTTTGCAAAATCGAGAGATGATGCTATAGACGAGGCAAACGCTGAAAAGCTATGCGAAATCGCGCTGGAAAAGAACTATCGCAGTCGCAGAGAGGTTGTTGACTACACCAACTTTTTATTCGAAAAGCTTATGTCAAAAAGCGTTGGTGGTGTTGATTATCAGGGCACTGAAAAGCTGAGCTTTGGTGCTCCTTACGACAATGAGAGCCGACCTGTACAGCTTTTAAAGTTTTCCGAAAACGAGCACATTGCTGTTGCTATGAAAATTCGCTCGATGCTCGATAGCGGTGCCAAGGTTTTTGAAGGCGGAAAGTACAGACCGTGTGTTCCTTCGGATTTTTGTGTTCTTTCAAGAACCAAGTCGCAGAGCTTTTTATACGCGGCGGCTTTTAGTGCTGTTGGGCTTAATATTTCCTGCTCGGAAATTATGGGTTATCTGAGCTCGAGAGAAATTGCACTTATGATAAATCTTCTCAAAGTACTTGACAACCCTATGAATGATATGGCACTTCTGTCGGTTATGATGTCGCCTCTGTTTATGTTCACGGCAGAAGAGGTTGCTGTAATAAAGTCCAAATCGAAGTGGCAAAACAGACTTTATCAGCTTATTCTTGAGGCTTCAAAGGGTGAACACGACGTTCCGAGCGAGCTTATAGAAAAGTGCACTCGCACCTGTGAGCAGATAAAGCTATACAGATATTTTGCTGCTACACTTTCTATTGAAAAGCTCATTCGCAGGCTTTACAATGAGACTGATTTTTACATACTCTCCTGCACATTCTCGAGTGCTTCGCAGAGTCAGGCAAACCTCAGGCTCTTGCTTGATATGGCGCAATCCTACGATAATGCTTCATCGGGTGGACTTGCTGGTTTTATTCGCTACATTGACAGCATAACAGAAAACGACGCTGACTTTACGCAGGCTTCTATAGTTACAGAAAAGAGCAACGCTGTCAACATTATGAGCATGCACAAATCCAAGGGGCTTGAATTCCCGTTTGTTTTCCTATGCAACCTAAAGCACAAGTTCAACACAAAAGACCTTTCAAAGAGGCTTCTTCTCGACCAGGACTACGGTGCCGGATTAAAGCTTCTTGATAATTCAATATGCGCAGAGCAGACCTCGGCTTCGCACATTGTTATAAAGAATCAGTTAAAACGCTCGCTTATCAGTGAGGAGCTGAGACTTTTATATGTTGCGATTACGCGTGCTAAGGAACAGCTGTTTATAATGCTCCCTGCAGAGATTGACAAGTCAGCACAAAACCGAATCTCAAGTATTCTTTTAAGTGCGGCTAACAGTGGTGAGCTATCTCCAGACAGCATAGCACTTGCAGACAGTATGCTTGACTGGGTTCTTGTTGCTATGGCTTTCCATCAAGCAGGTGAACAACTACTCACGGAATACGGCATAACCTACACGCTTGCAGGCACTGCGCCTGATACTTGCTCGCTTGAAATCAAGGACACAGCAAGTGCACCATATCTTCCAAAGAGGGCGACTGCTTCGACTGCGATTGCTGACCCTGCTGTTGTAAGGGCATTAATCGATGGCTTTGACAAAGAGCCTTACGATGACGGACTTAGTGGCTTTGCTAAAATTTCCGTATCTGAGGTTTTAAGGAGTAATGATGGTGCACTGACATTCTTCCCACAGATTCCTAAGCTTTCAGAAGAAACTGCCGGTTTCTCTGCTGCATACAAGGGCACGCTTACTCACAAATTCCTTGAAGTATGCGACTTTGAGCTTGCAAACACGAGCGTAGATGCAGAGCTTTCGAGGCTTACCTTACTCGGTCACTTTACTGAGGCTGAGGCTAATAGCGTATACACTGATGCTCTTAAAAAGTTCTTTAAGAGTAAGTTTGCTGAAAGGATGCTTAGCTCGAAGGAAATTCTTCGTGAAAAGCAGTTCCTTGTAAAGCTTTCAGACCTAAGCTTACCGGAAGAAATTTTCAGCGAGACGGCAAATTCTCAGGGTATGGTACAAGGTATTGCTGACTGTCTTTTTGAAGAAGACGGTGGATATGTTCTTGTTGACTACAAGACTGACAGGGTAAGCGACCTCTCAGAGCTTGCATCACGCTACTCGCTACAGCTACTACTATACAAGTCGGCGTTTAATCTTATTTTAGACAAGCCGATTAAGAGCTCGATAATTTACTCGCTGTACTTATCTGACGGAATTGATGTCACGTTTTAAGGAAGGTATTAGCTTACAAAAACAACCCCTGAGAATTTCAATTAGAAGTTCTCGGGGGATTTTTGCACTTCAGCATGCCTACGAGCAGTACGATTCACGATAAACTTTAGGGCGGGGGTTAACTTGTTGGTTGTTCGGAGTTTCCGAAGGAAACTCGCAAGTCCGCCAATGAGCAGTATGATTCACGATAAACTTTAGGGCGAGGTTTAACATGTTAGTTGTTCGGAGTTTCCAAAGGAAACTCGTAAGTCCGCCAATGAGCAGTATGATTCACGATAAACTTTAGGGCGGACTAAAAAAGCGGTGCACAAATTGTGCACCGCTTGATAGCTTTATAATCTAAAAACTAAAATTAGTTGATAGAAATTACAACGCCGGAACCTACTGTTCTACCACCCTCACGGATAGCGAAACGGAGTCCTTCTTCGATAGCGATTGGCTGAATGAGCTCAACGTCCATTTCAACGTTATCGCCAGGCATACACATTTCCTTATCAGCTGGAAGTGTGATAACACCTGTTACGTCAGTTGTTCTGAAGTAGAACTGTGGTCTGTAG
>JAZSCN010000039.1:0-22933 GCA_045602925.1 Oscillospiraceae bacterium
AAATCCACGATGAGAACCTTCTTGCCCCTAAGACCGAGCGCCGCAGACAGATTGACAACAGTTGTTGTCTTGCCGACTCCACCCTTCTGGTTTGACACAGCAATTACGCGTCCCATGGTCTTTTCCGCACCTCTCTCCCCTTCAAAAATCAGCATTTGGGCATAGCTATCCCCTAAAAGCCGTCTAATAGAAACATTATACCACTTTTTAACCCGTTTGAAAAGCCCTTTTTTATATTTTTTATAGTATATTTCAAAAATATTTTATATAAGGGCGTTTTTGCCTTGAAAATCCCCTACCGAACAGCCCCTTTGCACCTTGTCAAATGATGTAAAATATGCTATAATAACTGTAATTATGCGAAATTTAGGAACAAGGAGTCTTTGCAATGAGTACGATATGTGCTGTTTCCACTCCGCAGGGTGCAGGTGGAATTTCTTTTATACGAATCAGCGGAGATGAGGCTATCACGGTTGCCGAGAGAGTTTTTGTGCCCTTTGGCGACAAAAAAGTGAGTGAAATGGCAGGTCACACCTGTGCGTATGGCAAGGTGATTTGCGATGGCGAGGTTATTGACGATGCACTCCTGACGGTTTTTCTTGCTCCGAAGAGCTATACGGGAGAAAACACGGCCGAGATTTCCTGCCACGGTGGAATATATGTTACAAAGGCTGTGCTCAGAGCTTGCATTAAAAACGGCTGTCAACCGGCACTTCCCGGTGAATTCACAAAGAGAGCCTTCTTGAACGGCAAGCTTTCGCTAACGCAGGCAGAATCGGTTATCGAAACTATAAACGCCGGTGGAAGACAGTCGCTCAAGAGCGCGAACCTCACCAGAGAAGGCAGGCTTTTTAGGCAGATTAAGGCTGTATCGGATGAGCTGGTAGTTCTTTTGTCACAGCTTGCCGCATGGAATGATTATCCCGATGAGGACATCCCTGCTGTCGAGCAGTCTGCACTCCAGAGTACGCTCGACAAGGCGATTACGACGCTTTCTGAAATTATTTCAAATTACGATAGAGGCAGAATTTTCCGTAGTGGAGTAGATACGGCAATTGTCGGCAAGCCTAATGTCGGAAAGTCAACCCTTATGAATATGCTCCTGGGCTACGAAAGGTCGATTGTTACCGATATCGCAGGCACAACACGAGATATAGTCGAGGAAAGTGCCGTGGTCGGTGGCGTTACGCTAAAGCTGAGTGACACTGCCGGTATTCACGAAACGGGCGATACCGTAGAGAGCATTGGCGTCGAAAGAGCGAGAGAAAAGCTCCGTAACGCAGACCTGACACTCGCAGTTTTTGACAGCTCGCAGGCGATTTCGCAGGAGGACAAGGAGCTGTTAGAACTTCTCCCTAACGAGAAAACGATAATAATTCTCAACAAGTCCGACCTCTCTCCTGCCCTGCAAAAGAACGATTTTTCGCGGTTTTCTTATGTCGTGCAGATTTGCGCAAAGGAAAACGAGGGCATCGCTGATATCGAGAATGCCCTTACGGAGATTTTAAAGCTGCAACGTTTTGAGGGCGACGGCGTAATTTTTGCAAACGAGAGGCAGAAGCTGTGTGCTGATAATTCCCTTAGCTATCTTTCTGAGGCAAGGCAGGCGCTCGCAATGGGCGAAACGCTCGACGCTGTGACGATTATGATTGACAAGGGCACGGATTTTCTTCTCGAGCTTTCCGGCGAAAAGGTTACCGAAGCCGTTGTCGATAAGGTGTTCGAGAGCTTCTGCGTCGGCAAGTAAGTGCTCTCCCCTACCCTCTAATAGTATATTTACAGCAATATTTTATATTTAACTACTATATCTAGTGGTTAAGCAAACAACAACAGATGAAACGAAACCGAATCTATAGATGAAATCCATAGAGTTTCGCAGAGCGAAACGATAGTAGATGACGCGAAAGCGAATCTATGGATAAAATCCAAGAGTTTCGCAGAGCGAAACGATAGTAGATGAGCCAACGGCGAATCTGTGGATGAAATCCAAGAGTTTTCGAAGAAAACGATAGTAGATGAGGCGAAAGCGAATCTATGGATAAAATCCAAGAGTTTCGCAGAGCGAAACGATAGTAGATGAGCCAACGGCTCATCTATGTTCTACGTGGAACATTCCCAAAGCAAATTAAGGAACGGTGATTTAAATGAACGAACTTGAAGCCTTTGACATAGTGGTAGTCGGCGCAGGTCACGCAGGCTGTGAGGCAGCACTTGCGAGTGCGAGACTCGGGCTGAAGACTGCCCTTTTTACCCTATCGCTCGACGGCGTGGCAAATATGCCCTGCAACCCGTCTATCGGTGGTACTGCAAAGGGACATCTCGTCCGTGAAATAGACGCGCTCGGTGGTGAGATGGGTAAGGCGGCAGACGCAACCTTTATCCAGAGCCGTATGCTTAACCTTGGCAGAGGCCCTGCTGTGCATAGCATCAGAGTGCAGAGCGACCGAGTTCGTTATCACGAATATATGAAAAAAGCTATCGAAGCGCAGGAAAACCTCTATTTAAAGCAGGCAGAAATTACCGAAGTCGAGTTCGATGGAAACAAGGTATCGGGGGTTGTCACAAAGCTAGGCACAAGATATAGTGCCAGAGCTGTTATAATCTCGACAGGAACCTACCTCGGTGGAGAAATTCACGTCGGCACGGTTTCTTATCCGGGTGGCCCTGATTCTGTGTCCCCTGCTGTTGGGCTTACAGATTCACTCGCAAATCGAGGCATTACAATAAGACGTTTCAAGACCGGTACCCCTGCGAGAGTTCACAGACGCTCGATAGACTTTGACAGACTCGAAAAACAAGAAGGCGACGAAAAAATCGTGCCACTCTCCTTCTCTACCAAGGGCGAGCTTAAAAACACTGTGCCGTGCTATGTTGCATATACGAACGAGGAAACCCACAAGGTAATCCTTGATAACATCGATAAATCGCCTATTTACAGCGGTAGAATCAATGCAATCGGCCCTCGCTACTGTCCGTCTATTGAGGACAAAATTATGCGATTTAAAGATAGAGAACGTCACCAGCTTTTCGTCGAGCCTATGGGACTTTCTACCGATGAATTCTACCTGCAAGGAATGTCAAGCTCGCTGCCTGAAGAGGTTCAGCTGGCATTCTTGCGTACTATAAAGGGCCTTGAAAAAGTCGAGATTATGCGTAACGCATACGCTATAGAATACGATTGTTGCGACCCTACGGAGCTTTTGCCGACGCTGGAATTCAAGAAACTCGAGGGCTTGTATGGTGCAGGCCAGTTCAACGGCACAAGTGGTTACGAGGAAGCTGCTGCACAGGGGCTTGTTGCAGGCGTAAACGCGTCGCTTAAGCTTCTCGGTAGAGAGCAGATTGTCCTTGACAGAGCGACATCTTATATAGGAACGCTGATTGACGACCTCACAACTAAGGGTTGTTCAGACCCGTACAGAATGCTGACGTCAAGAAGCGAATACAGGCTTCTTTTGAGGCAGGATAACGCCGATATACGCCTCACGCCACTTGGATACGAAATCGGTCTTGTTCCACGTGGAACATACGAGGCTTTTTGCGAAAAGCAGAGGCTTATTGCTGAGGAAATCGAGAGGGTAAAGCATGTAAACGTGCCACCATCGGAAGAGCTTGCGAGCTACTTTGAGTCGGTCGGAACCGAGAAAATCACAACCGGCTGCAAGCTATCACAGCTTATAAAGCGCCCACAGCTTAGCTATGAGGGGCTAGCACCGTTCGATAAAGACCGTAAACCACTAGATGATGCGGTCAAGGAGCAAGTTGAACTCCAGATAAAGTATGAGGGATATATTGCAATCCAGCAAGAGCAGGTGGAGGCAATGAGAAAGCTTGAGGCTAAGAAGCTTCCGCAAAACCTAGATTATTCGCAGATTAAGGGCTTGCGACTCGAAGCAATAGAGAAGCTCTCTAAGATAATGCCGTTGTCGGTAGGTCAGGCGAGCCGAATTTCCGGAGTTAACCCGGCAGACGTGGGCGTGCTGCTTGTTTGGCTTGAACAAAACAGAAGGAAGGCAGGGGAGAACGATGCTTGACGAAAATAGAATGTCGGGGCTGTTTAAGGAAGGCTCGGTTGAACTTTCTAGCGAGCAGTTTCAAAGGCTTGACAGATATGCACAGCTCCTTTGCGAGTGGAATGAAAAAATCAACCTCACTGCGATAACAGACAGCGAGGGGATTGAGCAAAAGCATTTTTACGATAGTATTGTGCCGTTTTTTATGGTCGAGCTACCCGAAAACGCCTCTATTATAGATGTAGGAACGGGCGCGGGATTTCCGTCTTGTCCACTCAAGATTATGCGTGATGATGTAAAGCTCACGCTGCTTGACAGCCTAAACAAGCGAATTAACTTTCTAAAGCTTTTGTCTGATGAAATCGGCTTGTCGGCTGATTGCATTCACGGCAGGGCAGAGGAGAAGGGCAGAGTGCCACAGCTCAGAGAGAAGTTTGATGTTGCGACGGCGAGAGCGGTTGCAAACCTAAGTGAGCTTTGCGAATATTGTCTGCCTTTTGTGAAGGTTGGTGGAATGTTTGTTGCGCTAAAGGGCTCAAGCGGTGAGCAGGAGCTTCAAAACGCACAGAACGCCATAAAAACGCTGGGTGGTAGGGTAGAGAAGTCGATTAGCTACAGCCTGCCGTGTGGCGACGGTCGCACTCTTATTGTTATAAGGAAAATATCGCAGACTCCGTCAAAATATCCTCGCAATCGAGGTCAAATGACAAAGAAACCCCTGTAAAATCGGGGTTTTTTTATTTTTATGGAAGCTTTCGTCGACAAGTTCTTTTTGTAAAATATGGAAATAAATGTTATAATGAGACTGTAAATAAATGTAAATTTTTAAGGAGATGACTCATTATGACCACACTTATACAGAGAGGAAAAGAAAAACGAATCGGCGAGGTGATTGAGGTAGAAATTTCACGGATTTCGCCCAATCGCAGTCAGCCGAGGAAACACTTTGACAGAGATGAGCTTGTTTCTCTGGCAAAGAGTATTGCCCAGGATGGAATTTTGCAACCGCTTACTGTTCGCAGGCTTGGTGACGGATATGAGCTTGTAGCAGGGGAGAGGCGACTTCGAGCATCAAAAATGGCAGGGTTTAAGGCTGTGCCGTGCGTTGTTGTCGAGCTTTCTTCGCAGCAATCGGCTATCATGGCGCTTGTCGAAAATATGCAAAGGCAGGAGCTTTCCTTCTTCGAGCAGGCCAGGGGAATAGAACGACTGACAGCTGAATACGGTCTTACTCAAGAAATGGTTGCGAGGCGACTTGGCATATCTCAAGCTGCTGTTGCGAACAAGCTGCGACTGTTGCGTTTATCGGATGAATGCATAGCAGAAATCGAGCGTCAAGGCCTGACCGAGAGGCACGCAAGGGCACTTTTGAAGCTAAGCAGTGACGAACAGCGACTGTTTATGCTTTCCAAAATAGAGGGCAGGGGACTGAACGTTGCAAAGACCGAAGCATTGATTGAGGCGTATCTTTCGCAGAAGGTGAGAGAGGACAGCATTCGCCGTAGAGGTGCGATTTTTCGGGATGTTCGCCTATTTATGAACACGGTTAACAAGGCACTTGAGGTTATGAAGCTTGCCGGCGTTGAGGCTGACAGTCGCAAGGTTGAGCATGACGGACTTATAGAATACACTATTACTATACCGATTTCAAGCGAGCAGAAGGCTTTCACATACTAAGCAAACAAAAACGGCTTCCCTAAAAGTAGGGAAGCCGAAGCTGTTTATAAAGTATTCTTTATATTGGCTTACTGCATTGAGCCCATGTCAACACCCATGAATGCAGCGAATTCTTCATCAGTCATAGCTGTGTAGTCGCTTGAGAGTGAGAGCTTATCTGTTTCTGCTGAAGCCTTGAGTACAACAGGTGTAAAGAGAGTTTCTTCTGAAACTGGATCTACAGTAATAATACCACAAAGATCGCCTGCATCGTTGAATACGAAGTAGCCTTCGTCACCGTCGATGGTGTACTTTTCAGCTGTGTACTCTGTGCCATCAACTGTTACAGTGCCTGTGCTGATGTATTCCTGGTTTTCACCGGTAAGAGCGTCTGTGTCAACGAGTTCGTCTGTTGGGTTGCTTGGATCAGCAGGTACAGAGTAGTACTTCTTGTTAGCTTCATCGAGGTAGTAGGAAGTAGTATCATCTGTAAGCATTGTGATAGCCATGCCCATAAAGTCCATGCTAACGTAAGTTGTCTTTCCGTCGGTTGTCATGTACATGTATACTGCCATACCGTCTTCTTCAACGTCCATTTCCATTGTGCAAGCGCCCTTTTCAAGCTCGCTAGCGAGTGTCTCGAAGAGTCTGTCGCTTGTCTCAATTGTGTCGCCGAATACGATGCCGTTGCTGCTTACAGGACCATTAGGCTCAGAAGAAGTAGGCTCAGAAGAGTCTGGCTCGGAAGAATCTGGCTCAGAAGAGTCTGGCTCAGAAGAATCAGGCTCGGAAGAGTCTGGCTCGGAAGAATCTGGCTCGGAAGAATCTGGTTCACTGGAATCTGGCTCAGAAGAATCTGGTACAGATGAATCTGGCTCGGAAGAATCAGGCTCGGAAGATTCTGTTCCTGGATCAACGTTAGATGAATCAACTACAGATGAGCTGTCAGCCTTGCTTGAGCTGTCCTTATCATCCTTTTCGGAACAAGCTGTGAGCATTGTGCAGCTCATAGCGAGTGCGAGTAAAAGTGCAAGTGTCTTTTTCATAAATTTTCCTCCATATAAAAGCTATTTTACCACAGCGCGTGGCAGGAATGTTGAGTTTACTTGTGGTTTTCTATTGTAAGACGCAATTTGTGCAACAAACCACCATATCACACAAATGAATTATATCATTTAATTATAACGATTTCAATACTTTATTTCACTAAATAAAATCGTCATAAAAACTGATTTTTGACAATCCGCACAATTTTTGTGCGAAAAACTATCAAAATTGCCGATTATGCAGCCTCGCTGTCAGCTTGTTCCTCTGACTCCGGTTGAGCTTCTTCCTCCACATAAGGCTGGTCAAAGCCGGAAGGCCGATTATAGAAATCGACGTATTCTTCCGCGGTCATAGCGGTGTAGTCCTTTGGAAGCTTAAGCTTTTCGTCGGTAGCCTCGGCTGTAATGGTTGTCGGTGTGACAACTACAGGGCCGCCTTCTTCGAGCTGTGAAAGCATAGCCATAACGGTACCGTCGGTATAGAACACAAAGTATGTAAAGCCGATATCGTCCTTGTACTTTTCGGCAACATAATCCGTGCTGATAACAGTCACGTTATATGTACCGAGGTAAGAGGTAGAGTCAGCAAGCTGAGTAGTTATGTAGTTTACAGGGTAGGTTGGAATAGCAGTTTCGTCTTTGTAGTACCTTTTTTTCTTGCCGTCAAGTATATAGGTACCGCCTTCGTTCGAAAGAATATTCATTTCGCTACCTGTAATGATAGTTCGGGTATAGACGTTATTGCCATCGTGAGTGGTATAGAAATATATCGGGTAGTCCATATCGGCAGCGTCTATTATGACTGTCTGTTCTCTGTTTTCGTTGATTTTTTCTTCAAGCTCTGAAAGAAGTCTTTCATCGGTTTTGATTTCTTCGCCGATAACTATCGAGGTATTGGAATGGATAATCGGCTTATCCTTAGAGGAGCCTTTTTTATCATCCTTAGAGCAGGAGCAGAGAAGTGACATACTCATCACAAGTGAGAGACACACAGAGATAGCTTTTTTCATTTAAAAAGCCTCCTTTTTATTTCTCGGTGAACCAGCTTGGGACTTCCAGGTAGTCTGTATCTGCTGTAGTTTCTACAAGGCCGGGGAGGGTAACAAGGCTGTCGGAGTCGGAATCGTCAATGAGAACACCCTTATAAGCGTCGTCGTCGCCGTATACAACATAGATGATATCGCCGTTTGAAAGCTTAACCTCGTCAGCGGAGTAAACGCCGTCTTCTTCAATAGTTACTTCTGTTTCTTCAACAAAGGTACCATCGAAGTAAGCGAGAGCCTCGTCTATATATTTCTTTACATCAGGGAGCTCGCTTGAACCTTCTGTGTAGGTTTCAGCTTCCTCGTCAAAGAGGTATATTCCGTCGGAAGTCTCTAAGATAGAGGATTCTGTTTCGTCAGGGTATTCGATGTAGTAGTAATTGGAGGTGCCGTCTGTTGTGAAGTATGTATAAGCATATATATCAGTGCCGAGCTCGATATACTGAGCAAGACCGAAGTTTCCGCTTTCTACAATAGCCTTGAGGTCGTCGTAACGGCTGTCGGTTGCAGGTGGATCGACGGATGGTGCTTCCATATTGAAGACCTCTGCAAATCTTGCCTGTGCACCCTCGAGTGTTGTTTCGGCGTAGCCGGAAGGAATGTCGTAGCTTGGCTCTACATAGCTTGCATAAATTGTGCAGGCACCGATTTCGTTTGCGAGCTCATTTTCAGAAATGATTGTGAGAATCTTTGTCATACTTGTATCATAAATAAAGTACATTTCTTCGCCGTTAAGGTTAAAGTATTCTGCACAGTAATTCTCGCCATCGAGTACAACCTCTACTGTTTCGACATAAGCGTTTGTGAGGTCAGGTATCTCCTGGTAGGTTTTAAGAACGTTAAGCTCTCCTAAAACGCTGAAGTCATTTTCGCCGGGGAACTCGTAGTAGGTAGAATTGGTTTCATCTATAAAATAAGTATTGTTAAAGTCGTGCTGATTGATAATTGCAACAGAGGTGTTGTTGCCGGAGTATACTGTGTAGGAACTTGTTCCGGACACATAGCAGGTAATAGTAACATTGTTTGCAGCATCAACGCTTTCAAAAGCGATCTTGTCGTTGTTCTTTACAGTATCAAAAAGTGAGATTGTAACAGAGCCGTTGCTGTCTACCTTGTCGCCGAAGCTGATGCTGTGGCCTGTAAGTGTAACATCATGTGTTACAGGAGAATCAGGCTCTGAAGAGTCGGGTACAGATGAATCCGGCTCAGAGGAGTCAGGTGTTGATGAGCCAGGCTCAGATGAGTCAGTTGTGCTGATGACTGGTTTTACAGGCTTCGGAGTGTTTCCACCCGGAGCTGATGAGCTGTCCTTGTCGGATGAGCTGTCTTCGGAGCAGGCTGTGAGCATTGTACAGCTCATAGCGAGCGCGAGTAAAAGTGCGAGTGCTTTTTTCATGTTTTTTCCTCCAAATATTTGTTAGCTTTGTTTGCTTTGCTGTTCACTCTACCGACAAGTCGCCCTGTCGGCACAGCGAGCAGCCACTACGCAAAGCATAGTGGCAAGCGCTGAAATTTTAAATTAGCCCATAAGACCTGCAAGGCTTGACTGCATAGCAGCAGTATACTCTTCCTCAGAGATTTCGTCGTAGCCGCTAGGAACCTTGAGAAGGTCCTTTTCTGCGCCGGATGTAATCTTAGCCGGTGTGAGAGTCAGTGCACCTGTATTGTCCTCGTTGATGATACCGATAACAGATTCCTCATAGAATACGTGGTATATATATCCGCCGTTTTCGGCGTCAGTAAACTTTTCTGCAATATACTTTTCTCCGTCGATTTCTACATCATATGTTGCAACGTATGTATTTGTAGCAGTAGAAAGAATGTCTGCTGCTTCGATATCCTGGAATTTGTTCTCATCGAATTCCTGCTCTACATAGCCTTCGAGCTCATCGCAGATAATGTAACCCTCGTCACCATCAACATAGGTTTCGACGTGCATACCCATAAGTTCCATATCTACGTATGCTTCGTCGTCGTCACGGCTTGCGAGGAGATATACAGTAACGCCTTCCTGAGATACTGCTATTTCGACAGTACATCTCTGCTTGTCTTCGACTTCTTCGAGAAGTGCCTCTGTGAGTCTGTCCTTGGTGTTCTTTTCTTCACCGATAACAACCTTATCGCCTGCGCTGAGAGTTGGAAGGTCCTCAAGCTTTGGGCCGCCACAACCTGTAAGCATTGTAAGGCTTGAAACGAGTGCGAGTGAAGCTGCGAGTAATTTTTTCATTTGATTTTCCCCCATTAATATTAATAATTATAATCTGCAATAATTCAACAAGAAAATTCTCGCTGGCTTATTGTAATTTATGTGATTTTGACTGCTGATTATTCAGCACCCTCCATGTTAACGTCGCCCCAGAGCATTTCCATGTACTCTTCCTCGGTCATTTCTGAGTAGTCGCTAGGAAGCTTGAACTTGGATTCGTCAACCTCTGCAGAGATTTCTAAAGGGAAGAAAAGAACTTCTTCGCCTTCGATGCTTTCAGCAGCGATAACAGAGCCGTCCTCGAAGAATACGAGGTAGGATACAACGCCTTCTTCGTCAACAAACTTTTCGCTTGTGTAGCTCTTGCCGTCAATCTTGTAATCGTAGGAAGCCTCGTATTCGCCAAGACCTTCAAGGAACTCTGCTACAGCGTCTTCTGTTTCGGTAGCTTCTTCAGGCTTGTAGTACTTCTTATGCTCAGGAACAAGAACGTATGAGCCATCCTTGTTGTCAAGGGTAACCACATTTACACCGAACATGTTAACCTCAGAATAAGCACAATCTGCATTAGCTGTGTAGTACATATCAACAGTCATACCCATAATGGTGTATGTAGTGTCGAGAGTTCTGTTGCTGTTTTCGACCTTCTTCATAAGGTCGCTGAGGAGGGTAGTATTCTTATCCTGCTTTGCGCCAACCTCATGTGTTGATTCTGCTGTGATAGTAGGCTTTTCAACCTTGCCCTTTGAGCTGTCGTCGTCCTTATCCTTACAGCCTGTGAGCATTGCAAGGCTTGAAACGAGTGCGAGTGAAACTGCGAGTAATTTCTTCATTTTCTTTTCCCCTTAATATAAAATAGTGAACTTGTTCTGTTGCAAAGGTAAATATACTTTACATTTGTAATAATATCACACGTTAGGGGTAATTTCAACTGACAAAATATACAATCTTTGAAAAATATTGCGCCTTGAGATGTACATATAGTACAAAATTCGCTTAAATGGAAGTAAATTAGCCTAGTTTTTGAGTGACTGCATAGGTGCAGGAATCTGACCACCACGGTTTATGAACTTAGAAGCAGAGGCAGTTTTGAGTGGCATAACAGGGCCACAGCCGAAAAGTCCGCCCCAGTCGAGTTCCTCGCCGACCTCCTTGCCGATAGCGGGGATAATTCTTACGGCAGTTGTCTTGGAGTTAACCATACCTATTGCAGCCTCGTCAGCGATAATAGCTGCGATTGTGTCAGAGGAAGTGTCGCCAGGCACAACAATCATATCAAGACCTACCGAGCAAACGGCTGTCATAGCCTCGAGCTTTTCTATGCAGAGAACGCCACTCTTGGCAGCGTCAATCATACCTGCGTCCTCGGATACAGGGATAAATGCTCCCGAAAGTCCACCGATTTTTGAGCAAGCCATAACTCCGCCCTTCTTTACTGCGTCGTTCAAGAGGGCAAGGGTAGCAGTTGTTCCGTGTGTTCCACACTGTTCTAGTCCGATTTCTTCTAATATATGTGCAACGCTGTCGCCTACTGCAGGCGTCGGAGCAAGTGAGAGGTCAACGATTCCGAAAGGAACGCCGAGTCTTTGTGAAGCGAGCTGACCTACCAGCTGTCCTACTCTTGTAATCTTGTATGAGGTCTTCTTTATAATGTTTGCAATTTCGGTAATATCGGCATCAGGGTACTTTGCGAGGGCTGCTCTTACAACGCCCGGACCTGAAACGCCGACGTTAATCATACAGTCAGGCTCGCCGACACCGTGGAACGCACCTGCCATAAAAGGATTATCCTCGACAGCATTGCAGAATACTACAAGCTTTGCTGCACCGAAGCATGCCTTATCTACCGTATTTTCTGCACATTCACGGACAATCTTGCCCATAAGCTTGCAGGCGTCGAGGTTGATACCTGTCTTTGTCGAGCCGACGTTTACGGACGAGCAGACTCTTTCTGTGCAAGCGAGAGCTTCGGGGATAGAGTTTATAAGCTCCATATCACCTGCAGAAAAGCCCTTTTGCACAAGAGCAGAGTAGCCACCGATTAAGTTGACTCCGACAGCCTTTGCCGCCTTATCCATAGCGATAGCAAACTTTACCGGACTGCACTTGCAGGCAGCCGACACGATTGCGATCGGTGTAACAGAAATTCTTTTATTAATAATAGGTATGCCGAGCTCTTTTTCGATTCCTTCGCCGACTGATACGAGGTTCTTTGCGCAAGAGGTAATCTTGTTATAAACCTTCTCGCAAGCGACGTCAATATCGCTGTCGATACAGTCGAGCAATGAGATACCCATAGTTATAGTACGAATGTCGAGGCATTCATTCTGAATCATTCTTATAGTTTCAAGAATGTCGTAAGCGTTAATCATAGGTCTTACTCCTTTGTTTAAACGGTAGTGGTTGTACTATTATAATATATATAGCACTAGATGTGGTAGAGTGTATCGGAATTTTCCGCCTCCGGCGGCTCGCCGGACTAGATGTGGTGCATACAGTTAAAAATATCCTCGTGCATGGTGTGGATTTCGAGGCCTTCTTCCTTGCCAAGCTGAGTCATAGCGTCTGAAAGCTGAGCAAAAGGCTCGTTGAGCTTTGTAAGGTCGACAAGCATAATCATACAAAACAGGTCCTGAAGAATAGACTGGGTAACCTCGATTACGTTTGCGTTATACTGTGCGCACTTTGAAGAAACCTTTGCAAGAATACCTACTGTATCCTTGCCGATAACTGTGATGATAGCTCTCATAAAAGACATATCCTTTCTTTATTAAATATAGTCACAGTTATTATAGCACATTTCATAGCCTTGCGACAAGTCCTTTTGTAACAAAACTTGGAGGTATGCGACTTTACTTTTTTGTGTAATTGTGTTATACTAATCTCGATTTACAATACTAAAGAAGGGATTGAATAAAATGCAGAGCATTAAAGGTCTTATTGACTGTCATACACATACACAGTTTTCGGTAGACAGCGAAGCTGATATAAGAAAGATGATTGAGAGGGCAATTGACCTAGGTCTTACTGCCTATGCGATAACAGACCACTGCGAAGCAAATCGCTGGTACTCAAAGGAATACTACGGCGACGTTAAGGTGTACCCGTATTTTGATTCGGGCAAGGATTACGAGGCGTCGGTCAGTGCGATAACACAGCTAAAAGAGGAATACAAGGGTAAAATCAAGCTCATTTGCGGTACTGAGCTCGGCCAGGCGCAGGAGTGCCCTGAGATTGCAGAGGACGTCCTCAAGGATGAAAGGCTCGATTTTATGATTGGCTCACTTCACCAGCTCCCTGCGACAGAGGATTTCGCACTTATTGATTACAAGGATTACACCCAAAGCGACATCGACAAGCTTATGGACAGATATTTTGAGCAGATTTATAAGCTTTGCAGATGGGGAAAGTTCGACGTACTGGGACACCTTACCTACACGCTTCGCTACATCGAGGGCGAAAACGGCTTTAAGGTCAATATGAAAAAGTACGACGAGCTTATCGCCGACAGCTTCAAGGAGCTTGCACAAAAGGGTAAGGGAATCGAGATTAATACCTCAGGACTCAGACAAAAGTACGGCAGGGCGTTCCCCGAAGAAAAGTATGTAAAGCTCTTCAAGGATATGGGTGGCGAGATAATCTCGCTCGGTTCTGACGCTCATTTTGTTGAGCATCTCGGTGCAAACATCGCAGACGGAGCTAAAATTGCAAAGAACGCAGGGTTTGACAGAGTGGCGTATTTTGTAAGACATAAGGCAAGCTTTGTGGGGATAGAATAAAAGACGGTTTTAAAACAGCGAAGTTTATCTGCTTTGTTCTTGAAAGGAAGCTAAAAGACAACGTCTTTTATGTTCTTCTTTCTTGATAAAGAAGAACGAAGAAATCAAGAACTGCGTAGTTTTGACATCGCTCGCAAAAGCTACTTGTTCGGGGTTTACAAACCAAGTTAAGAACTCGTTGTCGGAGTCAGATAAGTAGCTATATCGGGAGTTTTCGCAGGAAACTCGGAGCACGCCCAAACAAAACTACGATAAATGCGAACTTATCGGGCGTGCTGTGATAATTTTGTGAAATATATTTTACTGTCCTTGATTTATATAAAATATTGTGGTATAGTATATAAACAAGAAGTTGAATTTAAGGAGGTCAATTGATGGCTGACTATACAGGTAAGAAATGTATCGTGTGCGAAAAGCCGTTCGCAACAGGCGATGACATAGTTGTCTGCCCCGATTGCGGAACGCCCTACCACAGAGAATGCTACCTTGAAAAAGGCGAATGTATAAATTACGAGCTCCATGAAAGCGGTGGTTCGTGGAAGAGTGAGCAGCAAGCTGACAGAACTGAATTTTCTACCGACAGCCCTATAAAGTGCCCAAGATGTGGCACGGAAAATCCACCCCAGACGCTCTTTTGCGAAAGCTGTGGACTTCCGCTCGGTATGAAGACAAGTGGTGCACAGCAGAACTTTAACGATATGGGTGGCTCTAATATGCAGGGTACTCCTATGGGTATGGGACCTATGGGAATGGGCCCGATGGGTATGCCTTTTATGCAGACTCAGAAGATTACGCCCGACACTGACCTTGACGGCAACACAGCAGGCGAATACGCCAGCTTCGTCGGACAGAACAGACTGTACTTCCTCACTCAGTTCTTCAGATTTGCAAAGACAAAGGCGAAGAGCTCATTCAGCTTTGTGGGATTTTTGTTCCCCGAATATTACTTCTTCTACAGAAAAATGTTCGGCAGGGGAATTTTAATATTCCTGCTCACATGGCTTGTTTCTCTGCCAAGTATGATAATAACCTTTAACGTTGATTATATAGATAAGGTGTTTGGCTCGTCTGAGCTTTTTACACCACTTCTTAATGACGTAAACCTTAAGAACGAATTGCTCAACCGACTCTACGACGTCTGCTGGATAGGTTCGTGGGCATTGCAGATTCTCTGTGGAATATTTGTAAACTATTGGTATTACAAGCACGCAAAGAAGGTTATCGAGAAGGCTAAGGCGAAAAGCGACGGCGACAAGGACAGCGCAGCAAGTGTGATTACTGCAAAGGGCGGAACAAGCATGGGAGCTATGGTTCTCTCAATATGCCTGCACGCAGCACTTACTATACTTGTACTGCTTGCTGTCAAGTATAGAAGTACGGTATTAGGGTGGTTTTAGTCAGTTTGCTTAAAATAAAAAAAGCTGTTGACAAGTTAAAACCGCTGTGATATAATAAGTAGGCTGACCGCAAAAGGCGGCGGCAAGTCCTTGCTCGTATGAAGGTACGGGCGTAATCCAAAAGGAGGTGTAAGAGTAATGGCAAAGCTTAACGAAAAGTACGAGGCTATGGTCGTTTTCAGCGCGAAGAACGGCGAGGAAGCTGTTAAGGAGCTTACTGCAAAGTTCGACGAGATGATTAAGGCCGCTGCAACAGACGTTGAAATCAACGAATGGGGCAAGCGCAAGCTCGCTTATGCTATTAACTACGAAACAGAAGGTTACTACGTAATCTGGAACTTCACTTCTGCAACAGATTTCCCTGCAGAGTTCGAAAGAGTTCTTAGCATTACAGACGGTGTGCTTCGTTTCATGGTTACAGTTGCGTAATCGACAAGGCTAGGTAAACGACAGAAAGGGTGAAATTAATGCTGAACAAAGTTATTTTGATGGGAAGAATCACAAGAGACCTTGAAATCAGACAGACACAGGGCGGCACAGCTGTGCTTTCTTTTACAGTCGCTATCGACAGAGCTCCTGCAAGACAGGGCGCAGAAAGACAGACAGACTTCGTAAACTGTGTAGCATTCGGTCAGAGAGCGGAATTTATTTCAAAGTATTTCGGCAAGGGCAGAATGATTGCTATCGAAGGTAACCTCAGAACAGGTAGCTACGATAGAGACGGTCAGAAGCACTACACAACAGATGTGTGGGTTGATTCAGCATCCTTTACAGGCGAGCCAAGACAGGAGGGTAGCTTTGAAAAGAGCTATTCAAACGGTGGCTACCAGAATGACTATCAGCAGGGCAGCAGACCTGCTCAGAACAACAATTTCACAAGTGCTCCTAATAACAGCGATATCGACATAGGTTCGCTCAGCGACTATGAAGAGGCTATCGGTGACGAGGACGTGCCTTTCTAAAATCACAAAATTATCTCATTAACGCTGAAAAGGAGGAAATTCTTCATGGAAAGAACAGTTGGCGGAAGACCACAGAAGAGAGCTCGCAAGAAGGTTTGCATGTTCTGTGTAGACAGAGCTGAAAAGATTGATTACAAGGATATTGCTAAGCTTCGCAAGTGCATGACAGAGAGAGCTAAGATTCTCCCTCGTAGAGTAACAGGCACATGTGCATATCACCAGAGAGAGCTTACAGCAGCTATCAAGAAGGCAAGACACGTTGCCCTCATTCCTTATACTGCTGAATAATCTTTGAATAAACTAACTAAGGGGCTGTATCTAGGTACGCCCGTTATACAGAAGCATTCAATCCCCGCCGTTTTACAACTGCGGGGTTAATTCTTTTTTGCATAAGGCGGGAATTGCCTCAAGGGGCATCCTCGTGCAGCCTTTGTTAATTGCGACAGAATTAAGGAAAACAAAGTGGCTTATTTTAAGTATTGCAAATAGAAGCGTATTTTGGTATAATTTCATTGTAATAGATTAAAGCGTGAGAATATACCAAAGTACGCTCCCGGAAAGAGTTTTATTATAAAAGGAGAAAATGATGGAAAACGAAATCAACAGAATGACAGATGACGGTCTTGAACCGGGCAAGTATATCCTGCCTTGTATAGCTACAAGGGATATTGTCGTGTTCCCTAATATGACAATGCATTTTGACATCGCAAGAGAACGCTCTCTTAATGCCTTGAACAAGGCAATGAAGGGCGACAGAAGAGTTTTTCTGACTGCACAAAAGGATGTCAGAGTAGAAGAGCCGTTTATAAAGGATGTCTATGAGTACGGCACGGTTGTGCAGATAAAGCAGCTTGCAAAAAATTCTGAGAAGGTAACAAGAGTGTATGTCGAGGGTATCTGCAAGGGCAGACTCGAAAAGCTCTATGTAAACGACGATGATATGCTCGAGTGTAAGGTTAACCTCGTGCCGAACTATGCAAAGAGCGAGGTCGACGAGAATACAATATCTGCACTCGACAGAGAGGTAAGAAAGCTGTTCAAGGAGTATGCCGACCTGCTCGGCAGAATACCAAAGGAGCTTATGGTTATGGTGCATACTGCCCCTAACACAAAGTCGCTCTTTGAAACGGTTGCACATAGTATATTTATCTCAACTCCCGAAAGACAGGCTCTCCTCGAAGCTCCGACTATCGAGGATAAGCTCGAGCTTTTAGCGTCGGTGCTTTCCAAGGAAATCGAGGTTATGTCGATTGAAAAGGATATCCAGGAGAAGGTGTCGGTGCAGTTTGACAGATTGCAAAGAGAAGCATACCTTAGAGAACAGATGAGAGCTATCTCCGACGAGCTCGGCGAAAGCCTTACCGAAGAAGACGAGTTTTGCTCTGATGACAAGTATTATAAGGAAATCCTCGCGCTTGACCTTGTTGATGAATATCAGGACAAGCTTTTATCGGAGCTTAGAAGAATGAGAAAGCTTCCGTCAGCATCGCAGGAGGCAGGCCTTATCGCTGAATATCTCGAAACCTGCATAGCTCTTCCTTGGAACGAGTATGACAACAGTACATACGACATCGAGAAGGCTCAGGAAATTCTCGACAAGGACCACTACGGCCTCAAGAGAGTCAAGGAAAGAATCATCGAAACTATTGCAGTAAAACAGCTTTCGCCAAGAGCAAAGGGACAGATTATCTGCCTCTACGGCCCTCCGGGTGTCGGAAAAACCTCTGTAGGTAGGTCTGTTGCAAGAGCACTCGACAGAAAGTATGTTAGAGTTTCGCTCGGTGGTATAAACGACGAGGCGGATGTAAGAGGACACAGAAAGACATATATCGGTGCAATGCCGGGTAGAATTATCGACGCACTCAAAAGATGTGGCACCAAAAACCCTGTTATGCTACTCGATGAGATAGACAAGCTCACAAGCAATTCCAGAGGTGACCCTGCCGCAGCACTTCTTGAGGCTCTCGATTCCGAGCAGAATAAGGAGTTCCGCGACCACTATATCGAGCTTCCGTTTGATTTGTCGGCGGTTACATTTATTACAACAGCAAACAGCCTCGACACTATCCCTGCTCCACTTCTTGACAGAATGGAGGTCATCGAGCTTTCCAGCTATACCAGAGAGGAAAAGCTCAACATCGCTAAGAAGCACCTCGTACCTAAGCAGATGAAGGAAATGGGGCTCAAAGCTTCGCAGGTTGCCTTTAATAAAACTGCTATATATAAGCTTATAGATTCCTACACCAAGGAAGCCGGCGTAAGACAGCTCGAGAGAGAAATTGCGTCACTTTGCAGAAAGGCTGCCGTAAAGCTCGTTAAGGGCGAATGCGAAAAGCTCTCCTTTAGTGGAAAGAATGTCGGCGAGTTCCTCGGAGCAGAGAAGTTCAAGGAGGATATCTCCAGCAAGAAAAACGCCGTCGGCGTGGTAAACGGTCTTGCGTGGACTTCGGCAGGTGGCGTGATTATGCCACTTGAGGCAATCGTCTTAGAAGGCAAGGGCAAGACTGAAATCACTGGCTCGCTCGGTGAAGTTATGAAGGAAAGCGCTAAAATTGCTATAAGCTATTGCAGAAGTGTCTGCGATAAGTACGGCATAGCACCCGACTTCTACGAGAAGAAGGATATCCACATCCACGCTCCCGAGGGCGCAGTTCCAAAGGACGGCCCGTCAGCAGGCGTAACACTCGCTACTGCACTTATCTCGGTGCTTTCCGGCAGAGCGGTAAGAAGCGATGTCGCTATGACAGGAGAAATCACCCTCACGGGTAAGGTTCTCGCTATCGGTGGGCTAAGAGAAAAAACAATGGCAGCATATAAAAACGGTATGAAGACTGTTATAATACCAAAGGCTAACGAGTCCGACCTCGAGGAAGTCGACGAAGTGGTAAAGGAAGGCTTGCAGTTTGTGCTTGCCGAGAAAATAAGCGACGTGCTCGACGTGGCACTCGTTTAACACGGGAGAAGACGTTAATATGAATTTTAACAAAGCAGAATTTGAGAGAGCGTACGGACTGGCAAGCCAGCTTCCTCCGTCAGAGAAAATAGAAGTTGTCTTTGCAGGACGCTCGAATGTAGGAAAGTCCTCTCTCATAAACAAGCTTTTTAACAGAAAAAGCCTCGCAAGAGTCAGCTCTGTGCCGGGCAAGACGATTACAGTGAACTTCTATTCCTGCGAGAATGTGCATATTGTAGACCTGCCGGGCTACGGCTTTGCTAAAACTGCAAAGGGCGAAAAGGTCAGGTTTTCAGAGCTCGTAGGTGGTTACCTCGGTGACACCGACAGAAATATCGGGCTTATAATTCAGCTCATAGATATGCGTCACGCACCGTCGCAGGGGGATATACAGATGGTCAACTACCTTATCGACGAGGGGTTGCCTTTTGTTATCGCATTCACAAAGTCTGACAAGCTCAATAAAACCGAAAGAGCAAAGCGACTCGAAGCCTTCCCGACGGAGATTCCCTGCTTTGAGGATATAACCTGGGTTGCAACCTCGTCAGAAAACGGCGAGGGAATCGATACGCTCAGAGAATATATAGAATCTGTCGCAGAGGAGGACGAGCCTCTTGAAGAATAAAATCTATGGCGTTATTGCCGTATGCTATGCCGTAGTGGGCTTCTTCCTTTTTAATCCTATCTATGTCGGGCTCGACCTTATGGGCGTGCTTTCGCAGGAGTCGGGCAGGAATGAAAAGGCGTTCGGTATAATAGTGCTGTTTTGCACCCTGCTGGGCTTTGTGCTGCTCGAAATCGGCGTATATTTTTCGCTTCGCAGCCTAAAGCTTAAAAAGAAACCATTTATACTGTCGACGCTTATCCCTGTCGCAGTTATGCTGCTTCTCAGGGGTGGATATGCCGTGCTTCAGACGTGGGGATAAAATTTTTCAGAATTTAAAGTGAAAAAGTCTTTACTTTCGCAAAGTAATGTGTTAAAATAGCCTTGAAGAAATATTTTACCGAAAGGAATAGTATTTATGAAGGAAAAGCTTGAAATTAAAAATCTCGACGACCTCTATGAAGCAGTTTTATGCCTCGAAACTATCGAGGAGTGCAGGCTGTTTTTTAAGGATTTATGCACAATTCCTGAGCTTAAGGCACTTTCACAGCGCTATCAGGTAGCAAGAATGCTTACTAAGGATTATGTCTATAACGACATCGTGCAGGAAACAGGCGCTTCTACAGCTACAATCAGCCGTGTTAATCGCTCGCTTTCTTATGACGGAGCAGGTGGATACGGTATAGTATTCTCGCGTCTTGACGAACAGAAAGGCGAAGAATAATAAAATGTGCGAAAAGCAGAACACACAGTACAGCCACTTTGCGAGGTTCTATGATGCCCTGCAGAGCGACGTCAACTATGACGAAATCGCCTCGTTCTATAACTGCCTAATAAAAAGGTACGGCAAGACGGGTGGAACACTTCTCGATTTGGGCTGTGGAACCGGCTCGCTTTCGGAAAGAATGGCGCAGAAGGGCTATGACGTTATCGGCGTGGACTTATCGAGCGAGATGCTCTCTTGTGCATATAATAAAATGTGCGAGAAGGAGCTGTCCATTCAGTATGTCTGCCAGGATATGACCTCACTGGAGCTTTACGGAACAGTTGATGTTATAGTTTCGGCACTCGACTGCCTTAATCATCTGGAGGATGAGAAGGCTGTAAGAAAGACCTTTGCAAAGGCTTATGAGTATTTAGAGCAGGACGGCTTGCTCGTTTTTGACGTCAATACTGCATATAAGCATAGAGAGCTCCTCGGCGAGAATGTCTATGTCTTTGAGCAGGAGGGACTTTTCTGCTGTTGGCAAAACTTCTACAACGAGGAGGACGACAGCGTCGATATCTGCCTCGACTTTTTTGAGGAGCAGGAGGACGGAACACATCTTCGCTTTTCGGAGGAGTTTACTGAAAAGGCTTATCCGCTCGACAGCATAAGCGAGTGGCTCAGCGAAGCAGGCTTCGAGGTTATAGGAATGTATGACGGCTTTAGCGATACACCTGCCGACGAGCTTTGCGAAAGAGTTGTTTTTTGTGCAAAGAAAAAATAATTTCAGAGGGATTATATAATGAGTAGAATAGTACGAACAATCTCAAGGGACGCTTCTGTTGTATGCAGTGCAATCGACGGCAAGGACATAGTGTCTGAAATTGAGAGAATTCATAAAACCTCAGCTGTCGTAACTGCTGCACTCGGCAGGCTTTCTATGGCAGCTTCGCTCATGGGCTTCGGTCTTAAGGGCGAAAAGGACTCTATCACAATAAGAATGAACGGCGGCGGCCCGACAGGTAGCCTTATCGCTGTTGCCGATTCCTTCGGAAACGTTAAGTCTTATGTGCAGAACCCAATTGTCGAAATTCCACTTAACCAGTTCGGCAAGCTCGACGTAAAGGGAGCTGTCGGCACAAATGGATACTTAGGCGTCGTAAAGGACTTGGGACTTAAAGAGCCGTATAGTGGCCAGGTTCCGATTGTTTCGGGAGAAATTGCCGAGGATATTACAAATTACCTCGCAACAAGTGAGCAGGTGCCTTCAGCTTGTGCGCTCGGCGTGCTTGTTAACCCTGACCTTACAGTAAAGCAGGCAGGCGGATTTATCGTTGAGCTTCTGCCTTTTGCTTCGGAAGAAGTCGTTTCTACAATTGAAGAAAATATAAAGAACATGGCTTCTGTCACAACCCTTATGAGCGAGGGTAAGACTGTCGAGGATATCGCAATGATGGCGCTTGACGGACTCGAGCCGAACGTTCTTGACGATTTTAAGGTTAGCTATCGCTGTACCTGTTCTAGAGAAAAGGTCGAAACTGCCCTTATCAGTACCGGTAAGGACGAGCTTCTTGATATGGCTAAGGACAAGCAAACTCAGGTTGAATGTCACTTCTGTGACAAAAAATATGTGTTCACCTCTGAGGAAATTTTGGCACTTTGCGAAAAAGCTACGAAAAACTAAAATTTTTCAAAAAAGTGCTTGACAAATGTTTTTGTATGTAGTATAATAAAATCCGTCGTTGGAGAACATAACCTTTAGCGACAACGTGGGAGCATAGCTCAGCTGGGAGAGCATCTGCCTTACAAGCAGAGGGTCATAGGTTCGAGCCCTATTGTTCCCACCATTTATCTCCGAACATATCGGAGATTATGGCCTGGTAGTTCAGCTGGTTAGAACGCCGCCCTGTCACGGCGGAGGTCGTGGGTTCGAGTCCCATCCAGGTCGCCATATTTCGTTCCTTGCTCCTAGGTGAGATAAGAGGAAATGCCTCTGTAGCTCAGTAGGTAGAGCAGGGGACTGAAAATCCCCGTGTCGGTGGTTCGATTCCGCCCGGAGGCACCATTTTCTAAAAACTGAATACTATATAGTATGGACGAAATGAAACGCACTGACTATGGCATTATTTAATGCGGATTTAGCTCATCTGGTAGAGCGCCACCTTGCCAAGGTGGAGGTAGCGAGTTCGAGCCTCGTAATCCGCTCCATCGGCGCTATAGCCAAGTGGTAAGGCGTGGGTCTGCAACACCCTGATCCCCGGTTCAAATCCGGGTGGCGCCTCCAAAAGTCCGTACGTTTTTGTGCGGACTTTTTATTTGTATAGTACAGAGAAGCGTTTTAAAACTTTTTTGAAAAAATTTCAAAAAAGGTATTGACAAACGTTTTTAGCTGTGTTATAATAATCAAGCTGACCTCTAACGAGGGGTAGCCCAGCACCTTGAAAATTGAACAATCGAAAACACAAGAAAAAACCCTTGTAAAATTACTTTGAGTAATTTAAGAAGTCAAGCATTAAGACTGTAAAATGAATGCATAGTCAGTATGGAAAAGTACTGAGCGAGAAAGGT
>JAZSCN010000040.1:0-47074 GCA_045602925.1 Oscillospiraceae bacterium
CTACAAGGTTGATAGGCACAAGGTGTAAGTGTGGTGACATATTTAGCCAGCGTGTACTAATCGGTCGATGCTTGACCTTAAGAGTTAAGTGCTTTCTCTCTTTCTTCTTATTCAATTTTGAGGATACAACCTCACACAAAAATATATTAGTCGGTGATTATTGAGATGAGGGTCCACCTGTTCCCATTCCGAACACAGAAGTTAAGCTCATCCTCGCCTACGATACTTTGCGGGTGACTGCACGGGAAAATTGGTATTGCCGACATATATGCACCATTAGCTCAGATGGTAGAGCAACTGACTCTTAATCAGTGGGTCCTGGGTTCGAGTCCCCGATGGTGCACCAATTTGGCCCGTTGGTCAAGAGGTTAAGACTCCAGCCTCTCACGCTGGCATCATGAGTTCGATTCTCATACGGGTCACCATGAAGACTACACTTGAGAATCTTGTGTAGTCTTTAATTATTTTATTCAGATTTTAAGCATTGGCTTGAATTTGTAATTGGACCATTAGCTCAGTTGGTCAGAGCTCCCGGCTCATAACCGGTAGGTCCTGGGTTCGAGTCCCCGATGGTCCACCAACCAGATTTTTCCTGGGCAGTAAACCTCCGAGTTAATCGGGGGTTTTTTGTTTTTGCCTAATTTTCTTGAAAAAACTACAGTAATGTGATATAATTTCTATACCATATCATAATGCCAGCCTTAGTGTCATAACATTATATATCAAATGTTTGGAGGCAAGCTTATGAATAAACTGAGAAGGAAAATTAACTCAACGGTCGCTGCCTTGACTATAACTGCACTTTTTGTGACTGTTATTGCAATTTTGCACGCATCACCATTGTCTAAGCCTGTCGATTTTTCACCAATAGAAAATTCTGAAGCTCCTGTGATAATCATCGACCCTGGTCACGGTGGAATAGACGGTGGATGTGTTTCAGTAGATGGAATACCTGAAAAAGGTATTAACCTAGCTATCTCAATTTGTCTCAGAGACATTCTAACTTCTATGGGATACGAAGTTGTTATGACAAGAGATACCGATATTTCCATCCACGATAATGGCGTCGAGGGTGTAGGAAATATGAAAAAGTCTGATATGAAGAATAGGCTTGAAATAATAAATTCATATGAAAATGCGGTCGCAATTTCTATCCATCAGAACAAATTTAACGATAGCACGTATAGTGGTGCCCAAATGTTCTATTCTAATTCAAATGAATTAAGTCAAGACTTTGCTGATTGTATGCAAAATGTCTTTGTTTCAAAGCTTCAACCGGATAATACCAGAGAAATCAAAGAAATCGGCAATGACTTGTATCTCTTATATTACTCAAATTGTCCGATGATTATGGCTGAATGTGGCTTTCTTTCTAATGAGGAAGAATGTAAAAAACTTGAATCTGAGGAGTATCAAAAGCAGGTCGCCTTTACAATAGCTTGTGGAATTAATGAATTTATAAGTGAAAATTATTAGTTTAAATGAAACGGATGTGTTAAAATGGCTAAGCAAAAATCTCTATATGTCTGCTCATCATGTGGGTATGAATGCGCTAAATGGAATGGCAGATGTCCCGATTGTGGAGAGTGGAATACCTTTGAGGAAAAGGAAGTCACAGTTCGTAAATCTTCTTCGGGAAAATCGTCTGTTTCTACAGTAAGTAGCTATAACGAGGATGATATTCTTTCACTCGATGTTATTGATTATGCTTCCAATGAGGTAAGATATAATACCGGTTTGTGTGAACTTGATAGAGTTCTCGGCGGTGGTCTTGTTAAGGGAAGTCTAGTGTTGCTCGGTGGCGAGCCCGGAATAGGTAAGTCAACACTTCTTTTGCAGATTTGTCAGTTTGTTGGAGAGAATAATACAATTTTGTATGTTTCAGGAGAAGAATCTGCTAGACAAATTAAGCTTCGCGCAAACAGACTCGGTGTAGATACCGATAATCTCTATGTACTAGCAAAAAACGACGCCGAAGCAATTTGCGAAACTATTGTAAAAACAAGCCCCGGAGTCGTTATTATCGACTCAATCCAAACTATGTGTATCAGTGGTCTGAGCTCTTCGCAGGGTAGCGTTACTCAAGTTAGAGAATGTACTAATCTATTTATGCATACCGCAAAATCTGCCGAAATTCCAATATTTATTGTTGGTCACGTTAATAAAGACGGCGCAATCGCAGGCCCTAAAGTTATGGAACATATCGTTGATGCCGTATTGTATTTTGAAGGTCAAAGAAATCTCGCCTATAGAATACTAAGAGCAGAAAAAAATCGTTTCGGTTCTACTAATGAAATCGGCGTATTTGAAATGGTCGATAACGGTTTGAAGGAAGTTCCTAATCCTTCCCAAATGCTCTTGTCTGAAAGACCGAAGAACGTGTCGGGTTGCTGTGTTGCTTGTACTATGGAGGGTACAAGACCTATTTTGGCTGAGGTTCAAGCCCTAGCTACTAAAAGCGCCTTTACATCACCAAGAAGAACTGCCGATGGCTTTGACTATAATAGACTTTATCTTATCTTGGCAGTGCTAGAAAAGCGTCTTGGTCTCTATTGTGGTGGACTTGATGTCTTTATTAACATAGTCGGTGGACTAAAGCTCGATGAACCTGCAGCAGACCTTCCTGTAGCAATGGCTCTATATTCATCAATTACAGATAAGCCTGTCCCTGATAACCTCATAGCTTTTGGTGAAGTTGGACTTGCAGGAGAAATAAGAGCAGTTTCCCATATCAGACAGCGCTTACTTGAAGCACAAAGACTTGGATTCGAAAAAGCTATAATTCCTAAAGCTGCACTTTCAGAACTCGATAGTACTAGGTTTAATATTGAAATCGTCGGCGTTTCTAGTATAAGACAAGCCTTTGATACGATGGGAAAGTAAAATAAGCTTGTTTAAATGTAAACTTTCTGTTAACTTTTCAAATACAATCCTACATTACTTGACTTTAAAGGGTAAATATTATATAATAGTAAAGCCGCATGTTCCCGGCAAAGTAAAGCTGGATTATGTCCACGCCGGTGCGCAGCGAGTTCTATAATAAAGGTAGGTGCATCAAGAATGTACGCAGTAATCGAAACAGGCGGAAAGCAGTATCAGGTTAAGGAAGGCGATATCCTCTTTATCGAAAAGCTTTCAGCAGAGGCAGAGGCACAGGTTAACTTCGATAAGGTTCTTGCAGTAGGCAAGGATGGCGACGTAACAGTAGGAGCTCCTTACGTTGACGGCGCAAGCGTTGCAGCAACAGTTCTTAAGAACGGCAAGGCTAAGAAGATAACTGTATTTACTTACAAGCCAAAGAAGGGCGAGAAGAAGAAGCAGGGCCACAGACAGCCTTACACACAGGTTAGAATCGACTCTATCAACGCATAGTAGTTATGGTAACAGCCAGATTCTATAATTCGTCGGATAATAAAATGCTCGGCTTTCATATTTCAGGGCACGCAGGATTTTCCGACTATGGAAGCGATATTGCTTGTGCAAGCGTTTCCTCAGCAGTAATGCTTACTGCAAATACCATTACTGAGGTTTATAAGATTAATGCCAAGGTAGAGGTTAATGAAAACGAAATACTCTTAAAGCTCATAGAGGATAAAGACGGAAACGGCGATAAGCTTTTGCTTGGTCTACTAATGCAAATGGATATGCTTTCCGACGAGTTCCCAGGAGCAATTAAAATCGTAACTAAAGAAGTTTAGTTACATGTTACATTTCAATAAGGAATGGAGGATTACCATGATTAGAATTTCTATGCAGTTCTTTGCTCATAAGAAGGGTTCCGGTTCTACAAAGAACGGTCGTGACTCACAGGCAAAGAGACTCGGTGTTAAGAGAGCTGACGGTCAGTTCGTACTCGCTGGAAATATTCTTGTTCGTCAGAGAGGAACACATATTCACCCAGGTACAAATGTAGGTAAGGGTTCTGATGATACACTCTTCGCTACAACTGACGGCGTTGTAAAGTTTGAAAGAATGGGTAAGGACAGAAAGCAGGTTTCTGTTTACCCACAGGCATAATTTCACTTACAAGCATATAAACCCCAAAGCTTTAGTGCTTGGGGTTTTTTGTTGAATTGCCAAAGTAATAAGGAGAAAAAGATGTTTGTAGATAAGGCGAAAATCTATATAAAAGCAGGTGACGGAGGAGACGGTTGCGTGTCCTTCCACCGTGAAAAATATGTCGCAGCAGGTGGTCCTGATGGTGGTGACGGTGGCAGAGGTGGAGATGTAGTATTTCAAGTCGATACCTCAATGACAAATCTCATAGAATTTCGTGCTATGAGAAAGTTTGTTGCCTCTAAGGGTAATGACGGTTCTTCAAGAAATTGTTCAGGCAGAAATGCAGAGCCGCTTGTTATCAAGGTCCCAAGAGGTACCGTAATTAAGGACGCATACAGTGGAAGAATCTTAGCCGATATGTCAGGCGATGAACCTGTCGTGGTCGCTAAGGGCGGTAAGGGCGGTAGAGGTAATGCCCATTTTGCAACTTCTACAAGACAAATCCCTAAGTTTGCTAAACCAGGCTTCAGAGGCGACGAATATAATGTAATATTAGAGCTTAAGCTTATCGCAGATGTCGGACTTGTGGGCTTTCCTAATGTTGGAAAATCAACGCTTATCTCCGTGATTTCAGCAGCTAAGCCTAAGATAGCTAACTACCACTTCACTACGCTTACCCCAGTGCTCGGTGTTGTAAAGGTCGACGAAGATTATTCTTATGTCGTTGCCGATATTCCCGGACTTATCGAGGGAGCAAGTGAAGGTGTCGGACTCGGTCACGAGTTTTTAAGACACGTAGAAAGATGTAGACTTATTGTCCACGTTGTCGATGTTTCTGGAATTGAGGGTAGAGACCCGAAGGAAGATTTCGAGATTATAAATCGCGAGCTTCGAAATTTCAGTGAGGATTTAGCAGGTGCTCCGCAGATTGTTGCTGCCAATAAGTCTGATATGGCTACAGAGGAACAGCTAAACGAGTTCAAGAGCTATATCGAAGAACAGGGCTTTGATTTCTTTGAGATATCTGCCGCAACAACGAATGGCACCAGAGAACTAGCAATGGCTGTCGGTGAAACACTTAAATCACTGCCACCAGTCAAAGAGTTTGAAGCACAGCCACTTTCTGAGGATGAACTTCGTGAAAAGCTTATTACCAATAGAGATTTCGAGGTTACTGTCGAGGACGATATCTATTTCGTCGAAGCACCTTGGCTCTGGGATATATTGCGTAACGTCAATATGGAAAGCTATGACTCACTCCTGTACTTCCAGAAAGTGCTTAGAGATACAGGCGTTATCGAAAAGCTTGAACAAATGGGCATAAACGAAGGCGATACAGTTTCTATCTTCGACTTCGAATTTGAATATGTCAAGTAAGAGGTGAGAGAATGAATATCTCACTAGACCATAGAACCGTAAATCAGTATAGCCCGCTTACCTTGTCTTTTCTGGGTGACTCGGTGTATGAGGTTTACGTCAGAGCTAAAATCGTCTTGTACGCTAATATGCCTGCAAATAAGCTCCATAGTATTGCCGTAAAAAAGGTTTGCGCCGAGTATCAGGCAATGGCTATGAATAAGCTTTTAGAAGAAGGGTTTCTTAGCGAGGATGAACAGTATATAGCAAGACGAGGTAAGAATGCAACTGGGGTTTCACCACCGAAGCATTCAACAGCAACCCAGTATCGACTTGCAACAGGTCTCGAATGTCTGTTTGGCTTTCTCTTCCTGGAAGGGAAAAACGAGCGACTGGACGAGATTTTCGAATTTGTATGGAATTGTTCCGAGGAGGACGTCTTCGGTTCATATAATAACCTGAATAACAAATAATAACGTGAACTATCACGAAATGGAGGATTTTTATGTCAGGACATTCAAAATGGGCAACCATAAGAAGAAAGAAGGAAGCAACCGACGGCGCTAGAGCTAAGGTGTTCACAAAAATCGGTAGAGAAATTGCCGTTGTAGTTAAGGAAGGCGGCCCTGACCCCAACAATAACGCAAAGCTCCGTGAACTTATCTCTAAAGCAAAGTCAAACAACGTTCCTAATGATAATATCGATAGAATTATCAAGAAGGCTGCCGGTGATGCAGATAAGACAAACTACGAAAGCAACGTGTATGAAGGATACGGCCCATGCGGTGTCGCAGTAATCGTAGAATGCCTTACAGATAATAAGAACAGAACAGCAGGCGATATCCGCCACTATTTCGATAAGTATGGTGGAAATCTCGGCACAACCGGCTGCGTTTCTTTTATGTTTACAAGACAAGGCTCAATCGTTCTTGATTATACTGGTCAGGACGAGGATAAGCTTATGGAAGATGTATTTGAAGCAGGTGCAAGCGACTTTAATATCGAAGGAGAAATTGTTGAGGTTACTTGTGAGCCTAATGACGTAACGAAGGTTGCTGAAAGCTTCAGAACAATGGGCTATAATGTTGTTTCTGCTGAAGATGAGCAGGTTCCTTCAACCTATACAGCTCTTACAGATGAGGACGCTATCAAGAAGATGCGTCTGCTCCTCGATATGCTCGAGGAAAACGACGACGTTCAGAATGTATATCATAACTGGGATATGCCTGACGAAGAGGGCGAGGACTAATATTAACATTAACAAGACTGTTACTTATTTAGTGACAGTCTTGTTTGTTAACTCTCTAATTCCTACTATGATAATAAGAATACCAAAGCACCTCTTTAACATCTCACTTCCTATAGCACTGGCCAGGAACGAAAATAAAAGCGCACAGACGGCACCGCAAATTAAAGAGGGAAGCAACCCCTTTAAGTCAATAAGATGGCTTCTGAGGTTAATTATGAGCGAAATAAGAGCAATCGGTAAAAAGAATAGTAGATTGACTCCTTGAGCGACTAGTTGTGGTATTCCGAGAATTGTCGTTAGATATATCAGAAGTACCATTCCACCCCCGAGACCAAGAGAAGCAGTAAGCCCTGAAGCAAGTCCTACAAGTGTGTATTCAAGCAAACTCATATTAACAACCTCGCACCAGAATATATCATAATTATCGCAAATATACGGCTGAGAAAAACAGGGGATATATGCCTTAGTAAAATAGTTCCAATAAGTGCACCAATAATTCCCGCAGGAATAAATCCAAGAGCTAACGATATGTCGACTGCACTTCCCGATAGATAAGTGATAACACTTATCATACTAAATGTCGCAGTCATAGCAATAGATGATGCGTGTGCTTTCTTTACATCAAAACCATAAGCTTTTAGTGCCGGAACAGCAATAAGCCCACCGCCTGAACCGAACAGCCCATTTACTGCACCACATACCGCACCAACTAAACAAATCGTAAGCTTTTTGTTTTTACGCATAAAAAAATCACCCCATACCAGTATTGGCATGAAGTGAAAATTTTAATCTGAAATCTGGGCTAGTTTATTTCAACCATAATCTTCTGGTCGATTCTGGAAGCTCCGGCACGCATTACTGTTCTGATTGCCTTAGCTATTCTGCCCTGCTTTCCGATAACTCTGCCCATATCGTCTGGAGCGACATGGAGATGATAAACTACTGTGCCTTCCTCGTTAGGCTGGTCAACAGTAATTTCAATTGCATCCTTGTCTTCAACGAGCTCGGTAACAATTGTTCTGAGAAGCTTTTCCATATGGAGCACCTCCGTTTAATGAAAGCTAAAGTGTTAAATGCGGATTAAAGAACGCCGTTCTTCTTGAAAAGTGACTTAACTGTATCAGTTGGCTGTGCACCCTTTCCAATCCAGTCCTTTGCCTTATCAGCGTCAACGTTGAATACTACTGGTTCCTTAGTTGGGTCGTAGTAGCCGAGTTCTTCGATGAAACGACCGTCTCTTGGATATCTTGAATCTGCAACAACAACACGGTAGAAAGGAGCCTTCTTAGCACCCATTCTTCTAAGTCTGATTTTTACTGCCATTGGTAATTCACCTCCGAAAAAATAATGTATATATCAATGCATATTTAGCATCGACTAGCTGAATTTAATTACATAGGAAAGCCGCTGCCACCAAGTCCCTTTAGAAGAGCAGCACGATTTATCTTGCCTTTCTTTCCATTCTTTTTGCCAAATCCGAATTGCTTCATCATATTCTGCATCTGCTCGAATTGCTTTAAAAGCTTGTTTACATCCTGAACCTCAGTTCCGCTACCTGCAGCAATTCTACGCTTTCTGGATGGGTTTATGATAGAAGGCTTTCTTCTCTCTCTTAAGGTCATAGAGTTTATGATTGCCTCAGTCTGCTTGAGAGCCTTTTCGCTCGCCTCTGATTCAACATCACCAATCTTGTTTCCAAGACCAGGAATCATGCTGAGAATTGACCTCATAGATCCAAGCTTTTTAATCTGCTTCATTTGTGCTAGAAGGTCGTCAAGGTCGAAGCCATCGCTTTGCATCTTGTCAGCAAGCTTCATAGCGTCCTTCTCGTCGATGGTTTGCTGTGCCTTTTCAATAAGAGTAAGCACGTCACCCATACCTAGAATTCTTGAAGCCATTCTGTCCGGGTGGAATAGCTCAAATTCATCAAGCTTTTCGCCCATACCGACAAATTTAATCGGTTTACCTGTTACTGAGAGTACCGAAAGAGCCGCACCGCCTCTGGTGTCAGAGTCAAGCTTTGAAATAAGCACGCCGTCAATTCCGAGTGCCGCATCAAAGGAAGAAGCAACGTTGACAGCATCCTGACCTGTCATAGCGTCAACAACGAGCATAATCTCGTGCGGTTGTGTGATTTCTTTGATATCAATAAGCTCCTGCATAAGCTCTTCATCAATGTGAAGTCGACCAGCAGTATCTAAGATAACCATATCATAACCATAGTCCTTAGCGTAAGCAAGAGCCTTCTTGGAGATTTCTCTTGGGTTTATTTGTCCCATTTCGAAAACAGTAACCCCAGCTTTTTCACCAACAATTTTGAGCTGGTCAATAGCAGCAGGACGATATACGTCACAACCTACGAGAAGTGGTCGCTTGTTCTGTCCCTTAAAGTATTTAGCAAGCTTAGCTGCATGCGTTGTCTTACCACTACCCTGAAGGCCAACCATCATAATTATGCAAGGTGGCTTGCTTGGGAAGTTAATCTTAGGGTCACCATTACCCATAAGGGAAATAAGCTCTTCATTAACAATCTTTATAACCTGTTGCGCAGGAGTTAAGCTCTTAAGAACATCTTCGCCGACAGCCCTCTCGGTAACCTTGTTTACAAAATCCTTAGTAACCTTGTAGCTAACGTCAGCTTCAATAAGCGCAAGCTTAACCTCACGCATAGCTTCCTTTACATCACTCTCTGTAAGTCTACCTCTTGAGCGAAGTCTTTTAAAAACGCCGCCAAGCTTATCTGAAAGTCCTTCAAAAGCCATCGTATTCCTCCGTTTCTGTTAATCAAGTATGTTAAGGTTAGTTTCAATCTCTTGAATAAGCCTGTCAGCCTTCTCTTGAATGTGAGAAGGGGAGCCTTCTGTTGAAAGCTCTTTCTTTAGGCTTGTAGCAAGCATTAGCATCTCTTTCAGAAAATTATTATATGCCTTCTGCTTTTTAAGTAATCCAACTTCATTTTCAAGCGTCGTAAGGGTCTCTTCGCCACGCTTAATGCTGTCACGAACGCCCTGCCTTGAAATTGAAAGGTCTTGTGCAATCTCAGCAAGCGAAAGGTCCTCGTTGTAGTAAAGGTCAAGAGCATCACGTTGCTTGTCTGTGAGCATAGCTCCGTAACATTCAAGAAGCTCAGAAAATCGAAGGTCCTTGCTCATAACAAACGCCCCTTTCACTTATAGCTGTAAAGCTTAACACCTTTACAATTATACAACCTCAAAAAGTTTTTGTCAAGTAGTTTTCGTTAAAAATATAATTTTTCTTCAAAACAGTAGAAATTCATTAAAAAATGTGTTATGATATATAAGATAATATGTAATTTGACGTAAGAAAAATATAGTTATTGATTGTGGGGGTAGAATTATGATTACTTATAAGCTTAAAAATGATAGATATGAGCTCGAAATTCCTGCACTTACCTATGGCACGGCTCATTTCGAAAGAAATGATATGGACGAAGCATATTTCGAACTTCTCGATGCCTATGTGGCTTCTGGTGGAACATGCCTTGATACTGCCAGAGCGTATTGCTCTTGGCTTGAGGATGGAGCAGATACCTCCGAGGGCGTTATAGGTAGATGGATGAAGTCCAGAGGTAATCGTGAAAAAATGATAATTGTTACCAAGGGTGGCCACCCAAATCACAGCGACCTCTATACCTCCAGACTCTCAAGAGAAGAAATCGAATACGATATTAACAGAAGTCTAGAGGTTTTAGGCACCGATTATGTCGATGTATTTCTCCTCCACCGTGATGACGAAACTATAGATGTAGCTGAAATTATGCCGGTGCTTAATGATATTGTTGTTTCAGGTAAAGCACGTTTTATCGGTGTTTCTAACTGGAAGACAGCTAGAATTGAAAAGGCAAATAAGTTTGCAGTAGAGCACGGTATGGAGCCAATCAGAATTAGCCAGATTAATTACAGCTTTGCTCACCTTAGTTCAGATATGCTCGGTGACGATACACTCGTTAGTATGGATAGTACTGAATATGCGTGGTATACTAAAAATAATTTTCCTGTAATGGCATTTTCACCACAGGCAAAGGGATTTTTCTCTAAGCTCGCTAAGGGAGAATCTGTCAAGAATATTATTGAAGGACAGTTTGTCAGCACAGCTAATCTTGCACGACTTGCTAAGGTGAAAAAGCTCTGTGATGAAATTAAAATTGCACCTGCAGTTGTAGTGCTCGGTTACCTTAATAGTCAGCCGTTTTTTGTTAGTTCTGTCTTTTCTGCAAGCAAGGTATGGCAGATAGAAGAAGATATGGGTGCACAGGATATGGTGTTTGACAAGAGCACTCTAAGAAAGCTAGAGCTTTAAACTTTTTTGAGGAATGATAAATTTATGATTAGAGATATCCAGGACGAAATACTAAGAATTAAAAATGAAAAGGACGTCTGCCTTCTTGCACATAGCTATCTAAGTCATGATGTTACAGAGGTTGCAGATTTTGTCGGGGATTCATTTGCTCTTAGTAAAAAGGCTGCTAGCGCACCTAATAAAAATGTCCTTATGTGTGGTGTTAGGTTTATGGCAGAAACAGTCAAGCTTCTTTCACCACAAAAGCGAGTATATATTTCTCATAAGCTCGCTGGTTGCCCTATGGCAGAGCAGATGACAGCTAAAGAACTCGCAGAGCTTAAAGCGTCTGATCCAGATAGAAAGGTCGTTGCATATATTAATACAACAGCCGAGCTTAAAGAACTGTGTGATGTCTGCGTAACTTCTTCATCTGCACTAAAAATAGTTTCAGAAATGGAAGATAATAAGCTTTTGTTTATACCTGACTGTAATTTAGGCGACTATGTAAAAAGGGAAGTACCTGATAAAGATATAAAGCTTATAAACGGTGGTTGCCCAATTCATAACAGAGTTACTGCCGAGGATGTCGTAAGTGCTAAAAAGCTCTATCCGAACGCTCTCTTGCTCGTTCACCCTGAATGTAAGCCGGAGGTAGTAAAGCTCGCTGATTACGTCGGCTCAACAGCAGGTATTATGGACTTTGCTAAAGAAAGCGACGCAACCGAGTTTATTATAGGTACAGAAAACAGTATTGTTGAGCATTTAAGCTATGAGTGTCCTGATAAAAAGTTCTATACATTATCTAAGAAGCTTGTCTGTGAGGATATGAAGCTTACTACTCTTACAGGTGTGTTAAATGTGCTAAAATCAATAGGTAGAGATAACAACGAAAATGAAATATTGCTTACTGATGAGCAGATTAAAAATGCAAGAGTCTGCATCGATGAAATGCTTAGAAGAGGATAATTCAAAAGCTAAATATATGCAATAAAAGGCACTTTTGATGTGACTGTCAAGAGTGCCTTGTAATATGCTGATTATTCAAGCAATGATTAAAACGAGGTATCTAAATGCTTTATATAATGCGACACGGAAAAACGAGTTGGAATGAACTTAACAAAATGCAAGGAAGAACAGATATTCCACTAAACAGCGACGGTCGTGCGATGGCTAGTGCTGCTCACGACGAATATATTAACGTGCATTTTGACGTTTGCTATTGTTCACCGCTTGTTAGAGCTAAAGAAACTGCCGAGATAATACTTAGAGATAGAAATATTCCTATAATTACCGATGATAGACTTGTCGAAATGTCATTCGGTGCTTATGAGGGAATAGCATATAGCTTTCAGATGCCTGGTTGCCCAATAAACGTGCTCTTTCAAAACCCCGAGCTATATACCGATTCAATAGAAGGCAGCGAAACTTTTGCCGAGCTTTTTTCTCGTACAAAAAGCTTTCTAACAGAAGTCGCAATGCCTCTTGTGAAAGATGGGAAGGATGTTTTGATAGTCGGTCACGGTGCCATGAATTCTGCCATCATATGTCAAGTAAAAAATCTTGAAATTTCAGATTTTTGGAGTAACGGTCTCGAACAATGTAAGCTGATGAAGCTAATATAACCAGAAAAATACCACTGAGTTTAAAACTCGGTGGTATTTTAAATTTGCCTATTTGCAAACGTATGTCGATACGTCACTCCATGGTCCATAAACTGTATTACCGTCAGTTATGCGATAGGAACGTACCCTGATGTAGTATTTTCTTCCTACTACAAGTCCTCTTTGGAATGTTGCAGATGTAGTGGAGTAGCTTGGAGCTTGTATAGTAAATCCACCTGAAAAATCCGACTTAGAACAGTAGTGAAGCTCATAGCCTGTTATGGTAGAATCCTTTTGCCATTTTACGGTAATTTTTTTGCTGGCTGAAGTCGATATGGACGTGATTACAGGCTTTTGTGGTAAAAGCTCGTATGGAACAGCGTTACTCCATTCACTGTAGTACTTGACGCCGTTAATGGTCATATAGCTTCTGACTCTTATGTAATAAGTCCTTCCAACAACAAGACCACTTTGGAATAAAGCTGTTGTAGTATTACCTGCGTCAACAGTAATTCCACCGGAGGAATCAGCCTTTGATGAATAGTGAACCTCGTAACCGTCTGCGTTATCTGTAGATAGCCAGCTAGCTTCGATAAGCCTCTTAGAAGGTGAGCTTATCGAATTAATCGCAGGGGTTTGTGAAGTGAGCTTATAGATAGAAGCAGTACTCCATTCACCGTATACGGTTTGTCCATCAGTCTCCCTGTATGCACGCATCCTAATATAGTAGGTTCTACCTTCGACAAGTCCACTGGTAAAGGCTGCTTGCGTAATGGAATTATCATTTATTAAAACAAACTTTCCACCTTCGAAGGATTCTTTAGAACAATAATGAATTTCATAGCCTGTTATCGTTGTGTCCTTTTTCCAGCTAATAGCAATTGTCTTGTAGCCCGGAGTAAATACCGATGTTATGGTTTGCTTGTATGGGTAAGGTGTTACTGACATTACATTACTGTATTTTCCGTAGACCTTAACATCACCCATAAGCTTGTAGGAGCGAACTCTGACATAGTATTTTCTGCCGATGACAATGCCTTTGTCAAACGAAACGCTTGTGGTGTTCTTTGATGGAACATCAACCTTTAGACCACCGGTGAGGTTTGCGCTGGAAGTATAATGTACTTCGTAACCGGAAACAAGAGGGTCAGCTACCCATTGTGCAGAAAGAGTCCTCTTTGCAGGAACATCAACAGATGTGAGGACACCCGGTTTAGGTGTTAAAACTAAAGATACACCCTCACTCCATTCACCATAAATGGTAGTGCCATTTATAATTTTGTATGAACGTAGTCTGATGTAGTAGGTTCTGCCAATTACAAGTCCACTTTGGAAGCTTGTCTGTGAAGTGCCGTTGTCTTGCACTTTTACATAAATTCCGCCGTAGAAGCTATCCTTTGAGCTGTAGTGTACCTCATAGCCATCAGCTTGAGCATCAGTTTTCCAAGTAACAGCAATTGTTCGGTCACTAGGGGAGCTAACCTTTGAAATAGTCTGCCTCTTTGGTATGATATCGAAATCAGTAGTAAGAGTACCTGAGAAATTTCCTATTCCTGTAATTGTTACAAGACCTCTGCCGATTTCAGTATTCGATGAAAAAGCTAAAGTGTAATCAACGCCTTCTTGCAGCTCTTTTGAATTGAAAGTTACTTTAACAGTAGGTGTTATAGCAGCTCCTGTGTAATCGTAACGTTCAAACTCTGTCTTTGCTGTAGCCGATGAAATATCAGCAGCTACAATAGTAAAGGTCTTTTTTATACTTGAGGTGTATTTTCCAAGACCGGTTATAGTTACCGTTGCTTTTCCTATAGCAGTGTTGTTTTTGTAGCTAACCTTGTAATCTGTGAATTCCTTAAGCTTAGTACCATTTGTGTTAGTTAATGTAACGGTTGGCTTTATTGCACTACCGGTGTAAGTCGCTTTACTAAAACTGAGCTTAGCAGTAAAGCTGTCAATTGCAATGCCATCAAGCGTGAATTTTTGACTTAAATAGCCAGTGTATTTTCCAATTCCTGTAGCAGTAACTATCGCATAGTTTTTCTGTGGGAAAAGTGCATAGCTAAGCTTGTAATCAGTATTATTAGTGAGGTTTTTACCACTGGCATTCTTTACTGTTACAGTAGGCTCAATTAGTGTTCCATCAAGGTTCAAAGCCGAATCTGACACAGTAATACTGCCATCAGCTAGACTTGTAAGCTTAGAATCGACTATGTCAAACTCTATAACCTTGCTACCCTTGAAGTTGCCCTTGCCTTTGATTGTTGCAGTTGCAGTGCCAGCATTAGTGTTATTTGAATATGTTACAGTATAGTCTTTGTTTAATGTAAGAAGCGTGCCTCTGTAGTATATAGTAACAGAAGGCTTGATAGCTGAGTCTGTGGCTTGCTGCGTAGCAATATTACTAATATCTGCAAGTGTGATGCTAGCAGGGTTTATGGTGAAAGAAAGCTCCTTACTTGATGTAAAACTATCACTAAGAGGAGTAATAGTAATCTTAGCTGTTCCGGCAGCCTTGTTTGAAGAATAGGTTTTAGAATAGTCAGAACCCTCAACGAGCGTTACTTTTTCTTGCTCGCAGTCTATGTAGTCGCAGTTTATGTAACCGTATGTCTTAGAAACTCCGTTATCATAACATACAGCATAAAAGCTCTTTCCTGCAACAGTAGTACTGCCCATAATTTCTACCGATGTACCTGAAGGAATAGTAATAATTTTCTTTGAAACTCGAGATGGTTTAATATGAATAGGTGCCTCTGTGTTTGTAACAGCATTAATCTCACGAACATAGCTAAGTGAAACATTTGGTGTAATGCTCGAGCCTGTGTAGGTGTAGCTGGACAGAGTGCTTGCAGTAACATTTTCAAGTGACCTTACAACTCTTACTCTGCAGGTAGCAATTTTTCCGTTATCAGTTGTAGCTGTGACGGTTGTCACGCCAGGGGAAATTGCCATAAATGTCGACGTGGTAGTGCTAAAGTAACCAACAGCAGGATTGCTTGTTTGCCAGGTGATTTCAGATATGCAGTGCTCAGGAACAGTTTGTGCAGACATTCTGAATGATTGTCCCTGTGCTACAATATATTCTTCTTGTGGGAATGAAATTTCTTCGGCTTCCTTGGCCGAGAACATAAAGTTACAGTCTATATAGTCACTTTCTACCGACTTGCATATGCCATCATCACTATACTGCCAGATGTAATATTCACCCTCGTAATCGGTGTCATTAATGTAATGAGCAAGCCAGATAGGGTATTCCTTCTCGATTTGTTCAGCATGCATGCTGTCTATCAAGGTTGACTTATTAGCATACAGCATACCCTCGTAGCCCGCAGCTTTTACAGTGTCAAGAAAAGCCATAATAACTTCGGTAGCCTTATCCTCAGATAGATGAGCGTTGTAGAGTCTGCCACCGAGGCCACCATTTACCCATGCGTATTCAAAGTCCATAACAATTGGCATTTGAATATTATGGTTCTTGAGATTTGAAATGCAAAAATTAGCTTCTGCCTTAGCTTCGGCTACAGTTGTAGCTTGTGAGTAAAAGTATACTCCTACAGGTATTCCGGCTTCGTTAGCCTGACTGATATTGAGCTCATACTTGTCATCAAGATACATTGCACCCGTTCCACTGGTAGAACGATAACCCAGTCTTATGATTGCATATTCAGCACCTTCGTCCATAAGACCCTTCCAGTCGATTTCGCCCTGCCATTTAGATACGTCAACACCATTTATTATAGAATATCCGGCAAGCTTAGGATTGATTGTGTATTCTTCACCGGTGAAAATGCTTGTAATCTTTGTTTCTTCAATCTCCTCAGCCTGAGCAGTTCTTTCAAAAACAGATAGCGGCAAGGCGCTGACGGAGAGCATAATAGCCAGTGCTGTCGATATTATTTTCTTAAGATTCAAAGTGTTACCTCCATGTTTTCTCTCTATGTATCTTTTGTTTGCGATATTATTTATTATAACACGCATTAAATTTCGTGTCAATGTGACAAAGGATATTTTATAATTTGACAATAATCTTGTTAGAATTATCCAACTGTTTCACATAAAGATATTAAAAATCCTTTGCATAAAATTAGACTTTAAGCAAACAATATTCCTGCAGTGTTTTTTGAGTTTAAATTTGAAGATTATCTGAAATTATTAATGGAGGTTATTATATGAAAGCAACAGGAATAGTACGTAGAATAGATGACCTTGGACGTGTCGTAATTCCTAAGGAAATAAGAAGAACTATGCGAATAAGAGAGGGTGCACCACTTGAAATTTATACAAGTAATGAGGGGGAGGTTATCTTTAGAAAGTATTCGCCGGTAAGTGAACTTTCAGAAAATGCAATCCAAGCAGCTGAAGTTATGTATAAGCTTGGTGGTGCCCCGGCCGTTATCTTTGATACCGACCACGTCGTAGCAGTTGCAGGAGTTGCAAAAAGAGAGTATAGCGAGAGACGTATATCTCCTGCACTTGAAGAAATTATGGAAGCCAGGAAAGGTTATGTAGCAGATGAATCGACATCATCTAAGCTTATCCCAATCGAAGGAATAGATAGGTCTGCTCTGGCGGTGTTTCCGATTGTTTCTCAGGGGGATGTGACCGGTGCAGTAGCTTATGTATCTTCAGAAGGCAACACCCTTGTGACAGAAACTCAGCACACACTTGCCAAGGCAACAGCAATGTTTTTAGGAAAACAAATCGAAGAATAGTTTTTTATGAAGAAAACAGCCTTTGACAAATTATTTTGTCTTGGGCTGTTATTATTATGCTAGAAAATATAAGAAAGGAATGAAAAACATGAGCCTTGAAATTATGCTTGACCGAAAGAACAGATGTCTTGTTATGTTAAGTGGTGAGATTGACCATCATAATGCCGGTGGAATTAGAATGAAAATTGACCTTACAATCGATACTCATTGTCCATCAGAGGTGTTTCTCGACTTTTCTAACGTAACCTTTATGGATAGTTCAGGGATAGGTCTAGTTATGGGTAGATACCGAATTCTTAGAGAGTACGGTGCAACGCTATATGTTGCAAATTGCTTTGGAACAATTAGAAAGGTTATGCAGCTTTCTGGAATGAATCGACTCGCTAAGTTTGTTGAAGGCGATTTTAAAAGACAGTTTGAAGAAAATCCTAAGGAGGTGAATAAGAATGAGCAGACAATCAGTGCACAATGAGCTTAAATGCTCATTTCCAAGTCTCTCAGAAAATGAAAGTCTTGCAAGGCTTTTAGTTAGTGGCTTCGTTTCTCAGCTTAATCCTGCTCTAGATGAACTTTCCGATATCAAAACGGCAGTTTCTGAGGCAGTCACCAACTGTATAGTTCACGCCTATAGGAATTGTGTCGGAACAGTAAGAATGCTTGTGCGAATTTTGGATAATAACGAAATTTACATACGCATTTCGGATAGTGGCTGTGGAATAGAAAATATCGAGAAAGCAATGGAACCCCTCTTTACGTCAGCACCAGATGAGGATAGAGCAGGCCTTGGCTTTACTGTAATGGAAAGCTTTATGGACAAGCTGTCTGTAAATAGTAAGCAGGGTAAGGGAACTACAGTTACTATGCGAAAAAGACTCGAAACAAGAAAGGTCAAGAATGCAAACCGTTGAAAAACAAAAGCTTGCCAGCGAAAATTTAGGACTTGTGCATCTGTGCGCAAATAGGTTCAAGGGCAAGAGTATAGAGTACGATGAGCTGTATTCTGCAGGGTGTGTAGGTCTGATGAAGGCTGTTACTGCCTTTGACGAATCCCTTGGATATAAGTTTTCTACCTATGCCGTGCCGGTAATAATGGGCGAAATTAAACGTCTTTTTCGTGATGGTGGTACAGTAAAGGTTAGCAGAAGTCTGAAAGAGCTTTCCTTAAAAGTATCAAGACAACGTGAGTTATATGTAAAAAATCATGGAAAAGAGCCTACTGTTGAAGAGCTATGTTGCTTGTGCGATGTCGATAGAGAAAAGCTTGTTGAAGCACTTAATGTTTCGTTGCCACCAATTAGTCTTACGGCGCCAAGTGACGATAGCGATACAAATAACGAAATCGACCTGCCTGTAAGTGCACCCGATGATAAAATTATAAACTCTCTGGCTCTGAAGCAGGCACTGTCACAGCTTGATGAAAGCGATAGACAACTTATATATCTCAGGTATGTAAAAAATAAAACTCAGACGCAAATAGCATCTGAGCTTTATATGACGCAAGTCCAAGTATCCCGCAGAGAGAAAAAGCTTTTATTAAAGCTTAGGGAGCTCCTGCGTTAGTATCTGTGACGCAAGATATAGCGAGCCACAGATTATGCCGGTGCCTTCCTGAGCAAATCTCATCAGCCTCGCAAAGCCTTGCTCAACACTAGGTGAAGGATAAGCAGTAGCACCAAGCTTTCCGATTTCATCAGCAAGCTCTATAGAGCCGATTGCATTTGGGTGGAAGCCGTCAACAGTTATAAAGGTGTCGCATGTAGGAACAAGTTGGCTTAATGCAGAAACAGCCTCTTTGTCTTTTAGCATACCGATAAGAACTGTTCTTCTGCCCGAAGTCTTGCTCCTTATAAGATGTGATAAAGCTGAAAAGCCGTTCGGGTTGTGCCCACCATCAAGAATAACAAGAGGTTCTTGGCTTATAACTTCAGCTCTTGCTCTTATAACAGCGTGTGAAATTCCGTATTCTATAGACGCCTGACTTATAGGTAGCGTGTATCTCATGGCGTGGAAGGCTTCAATAACTGTAGAAGCATTTGCAGCCTGATGAATTCCACACATAGATGTCTTGTAGCTCTTTCCCTTGTATATAAATTCACATCCCATGAGTGTGTCAGAGGTTATGTCGAGCATTGTGCAGTTAGGTATAAAAGCAGGACTACGCCTGCAAATCGCAGTTCTTATAAAAATATCCTGCACCTTCTCATCATTTCCAAAAGACATGATACAAGGTGAACCTTCTTTTATAATACCACATTTTTGTGTAGCGATTTCTTCAATAGTACTTCCGAGCATTGCCGTGTGGTCAAAGGATACAGAGCAAATTATCGAAGCAAGCGGATTTTCGATAACATTTGTGCAATCGTTTTTTCCGCCAATGCCAGTCTCCCAAACAACAACATCACAAGCACGCTCTTTAAAATACAAAAGAGCTATACACATTGTTATTTCAAACTGTGAGAAATCATTTTTGTATTCTGTTTTTTCGATAGCCTTAGAAACCTCCTCTGCATATCTTGTCAGGTAGTGCAGGGGAATGTTTTTCTTGTTGATTCTTATTCTGTCGCAGTATTCGATAATGTATGGCGAAGTAAAAGTTCCTACCCTTAATCCTTCGTGACATATAGCCTCTGTCAGCATTTCGCAAACAGAGCCCTTACCGTTAGTGCCTGCAACGTGTATGAACTTAAGCGAATCATGTGGATTAGATAGCTCGTTGAGAAGCGACTTAATTCGACCAAGGTCGCTGACAGGCTTACCCGATTTTCCAAACGAATCGATAAATTCAAAAGCTTCTTTAGTATTCAAGCTGTCACTACCTTTCTACATATCTTTTATAATTTCCATAAGCTCTCGAGCAGTAGATTCATTGATTTTTGCTGTGTCACAAAGTTCTTCAATTTGAATCTGCTTTAATGCTTTTGTTGTCTTGTATTTTTTCAAAAGAAGCATAGCCTTCTTAGGACCAATACCCTTAACCTTGGTAAGCTCCAGCTGATATGCTGAGGCTTTTCTTTTTGCCTTTTGGAAAGAAAGTGCATATCTGTGCACCTCGTCTTGTATGCGTGTTATAAGCTTAAAGCCTTCGCTTCTTGTCGATAGAGATATTTCACTCCCACCAGTTGCAATAGCTCTGGTTCTGTGTTTTGAGTCTTTCACAAGTCCGTATAATGCAGTTTCGATACCTAAATCATTAAGTATTGGAGCTACAGCATTGACATGGCCTTGCCCACCGTCTAAGAAAATGAGGTCAGGGAAGACAGAGAAGCCCTCATCGCCATCTAAATACCTTCTAAAGCGTCTTTCAATAACCTCACGCATACTAGCGTAATCATCAGGCTTGCCGTAAACATTTTTAAGAGAGAATTTTCTGTACAGCTTTTTGTTAGGTCGACCGTTTTCAAAAACAATCATACCGGCAACAATGTTTGTTGAGCCTAGATTTGAAATATCATAACACTCTATAATTCTTGGTGGCTTAACAATTCCAAGAGCTCTTGCAAGCTCATCGAGTGCCGTTATCTCCCTGCCCGAGCGTCCGACTCTTATAGATAGGTATTCAGAAGCATTGCTGGCAGAAAGCTTTACAAGTGCAAAAGGATTGCCCTTTTTAGGCGTAGAAATGCTTATAGCGTGTGAACATAAACTCTTTAAATAGCTTGTAAGGTTTTCCTTGTCCTGTTCATCAAGGTCTATATCAATGAAAATATCTTTAGGAATATAATCTCTGGCAGAGTAGTATTGAATTATGAATTCTTCGCGTAACTGAGGTGTATCATCTTCAAGTCCGAGAAAGAAGCTCGCCTTGTCAAATAGCCTGCCATTTCTGTACATAACAACACTAATGCAGGCATTTTCTCCAAGTACAGAAACTGCAATAGCATCACAATCACGCCTGCTTTCGTCTACAATTTTCTGACTCTCAGCTGCCTTCGTGATTGCATTTATCCTGTCTCTTAGCATTGCAGCTCTTTCAAATTCAAGATTTTCAGAGGCTTCAAGCATCTGTCTTGTCATTTCTTCAATAGATTGCTCCGAGCCACTTTTTATAAATTCAACAGCATCGTCAATTATTTGTCTGTAGGTAGGAGAATCAAGCTTGCCCTCGCATAAGCCCATGCAACGGTTGATATGGTAGTTAAGGCAAGGCCTTTGCTTTTTAAAATCCTGTGGAAATCTTCTGTTGCAGGTCGGTAGCTTAAATACTCTGTTTGCTTCGAGTACTGCTTGCTTTACTGCAAATGAGCTTGTATATGGACCAATGTATTGAGCCTTATCATCTTCCTTTTGAAGAGCAGACTTAAGCCTTGGAAATTCTTCATTAGTAATTTTGATGTAGCTGTAGCCCTTATCATCCTTGAGAAGAATATTATACTTTGGCTTGTATTGTTTTATAAGCGAGCATTCAAGCACAAGTGCTTCAAATTCGCTATCGGTAATTATAAAGTCATAGTCAAATACATTAGAAACCATCTTTGCAACCTTTGGTAGATGGTCAGCGTCTTTTCTAAAATAAGAGGATACTCTGTTTTTAAGGCTTTTAGCCTTGCCAATGTAAATAATATCCTTGTCCTTATTCTTCATAATGTAACATCCGGGCCTGTCTGTTAGCTTTGCTGTCTTGTCACGAAGATAGGGAAGTCGCTCATTAATTGCTATCACAAAGTATCTCTCCTTTCGTAAATCTACAATAAAAGCACAATGCCCATAGTATAAGCATTGCGCTTTATATGTTACTTTAAGCTTATAAGTACAATTTCTGACGGGTTGAAAACTCTGAATTTTCCAAGACCTCTTGATACTACCATATTAGCTCCGAACTTTCTGAATACACCTTCTGTGAAGTCAGGGAAGAAAACCCTCTCAGGTGAAAGGACACCCTTGCTTGAGATAGGTATCCTGATAATACCACCATGCATATGTCCTGAAAGAACAAGGTCAGCACCCCATTTTTCATATTCATCGAAAGGCAGGGGTGAGTGTGCAAGCAGGATTGAGAATAAATCATCATCATTCTTTCCGCAAAGCTCTGTAATTTCAGCCCTTGTAACCTGTGGGAGATTCTTAAAGCTTCCATCAGGGTTTTTGTAAAAGTAGGATTCAAGTGCTAAACCGAAAATTTGAATTTTCTGATTTTCACGTTCAAGGATTTCTCGGGAATTTATAAGAACATGTACACCGATTGCCATGAGTTCTTCGCAAAGTTTCTTTGCAACGTCTTTGTTGTCAACTTCGTGATTTCCCAGGGAATAATATACTGGTGCAATCTTCATAAGCCTTTTCATAAGAATGACTTTGCGAGATATTTTCTTTTCACTTCTTGAGATAAGGTCACCTGTAAAGAAGATTATGTCAGGGTTAAGTGGCTTGATTTTAGCAATCAGTTTTTCATAATCCTTGCCAAAGCGCTTTGTGTGAAGGTCGGAAAGGTGAAGGATACGAAAGCCTCTGAATTCCTTAGGTAAGCTACGACAAGTAACTCTGTATCTTGAAACGCTGATTCTTGTGTTTTCAATAATTAAAAATACAATGATAAGCACAGCGATTATAATAGCTATCTTCACATAAGCACCTCCTATACATAATACATCATTATAATTATACAATCTTTTTATAATAAATGCAAGTATATTTTATTGTGTTTATTATAAAAATAAACCTGCTAAGTATAATACAAAGCAGGTTTAAATTGTTGTTACTTTATAAGACAAACTGCTGTGGCCGAAATTCCAAGTCCCTCGCCAGTAAAGCCAAGCTTTTCTTCTGTTGTCGCCTTTACAGAAACGCAGGAAATATCTATGCCCATTGCTTGCGAAAGCCTTTCTCTCATAGCCTCAATGTAAGGAGAAAGCTTTGGCGACTGAGCACAAATAGTTGAATCAACATTTTCAATTTCATATCCATTTTTAGAAAGTAAATTTACGCAATGTTTTAAAAGCTCAATGCTGTCAGCACCCTTATACTTTTCATCAGTGTCAGGAAAGTGCTTTCCAATATCACCTAAAGCACATGCACCAAGCAGGCTATCCATAATTGCGTGAGTAAGAACATCAGCATCAGAGTGACCGAGTAAGCCCTTTTCGTAAGGCACTTCAACACCACCGATTATAAGCTTTCTACCTTCGGTGAGTCTGTGCACATCATATCCATGACCAATCCTCATAATTTATCTTCCTTTCGCAATGCTTTCTGCAATGGCAATATCCTCAGGTGTTGTAAGCTTTATGTTGTCGTAGCTTCCGAGAGTTATCTTAGGCATAATTCCTATAGCCTCGCATAGAGATACATCATCTGTGTATTCCTTAGAAAGCAACTTTGCACTTTCCAAAGCGAGTAGATATATTTCCTTGGAAATAACCTGTGGAGTCTGTGCGGCAAATAGCGTCTCTCTTGCTGGTGTGTTAGTAGCAATGCCATTTTCAGCCTGCTTTATTGTATCCTTGACCGGAACACATACAACAGCACAGCCGGTATCTTTAGCATCAAATATGCATTTTTCTATTGTTTCACAGCTTGTAAATGGTCTAGCGCCATCTTGAATACAAACATAATCACAATCATCATCTGTAGATAAAACACCATTTGCAATGCTCTCTTGACGAGTCTTTCCACCCTCAACAATTACAATGTCAGTCTTGTAATCTTCTTTTGAAACAAGCTCAGAAAGTACCTGCTTTGTATCGGACGATACAGTCAGTACAATTTTTTCTATCTCACTAATTCTATCAAAGGTGTCAATTGTCCTTAGTATAACAGCTCTGCCATCAATTTCATGCAAAAGTTTATTAAAGCCCATTCTAGAAGAGCTTCCACCACAAGCTATTACAGCATTTATTTTATTACCGCTTGGAATGGTAATAGATTCGCTCAAAAGCTTTTTCTGTCTGCCACGACTTATAGCCATAATAGCATTTAGAAAGTCCACACTGCTATCTTCAAAGCCTTCCTTACTTCTTCCTCTTACAGCATCAATGACTTGTTGCTCACGATTTCCCTGTAATACAGGTGCATTTGTGCGCTTTTTTTCTCTTGCAACTTCATCGCATATTGCCATTCTTTCCTCAAATAATCTTTGAAGCTCTATATCAAGCTTGTCAATCTTTTCTCTAAGCTCTGTAAGTCCCACAAGAATTCCTCCGTTTACATTTCAATAACATAATTATACAACATATCTGTAAATATTACAATTGAATTTGAAAAGTTTTTGTGATAAAATATAGTAAACTAAATTTGAAGTTTTGGAGGATTTAATATATGATTTTTAAGCAATCCGAAATTTTTGTCGATTATGAAAAGGCAGGACTATCGTCTGAGGGCTGTAAGGCAACACTCGATTGCTATGCCTATGATATAACCAATGAAACAGGAGAAAAGAAAAGACCTGCCGTCGTTATATGTCCGGGTGGTGGATACGACTTCTGCTCTGAAAGAGAATCTCAGTTTATTGCCCTTAAGTTTTTAGGCGCTGGTATATGTGCGTTTGTGCTTAAGTATTCTTGCGTAAAAAAGAAGTTTCCAACTGCCGCACTTGAAGCTGCTGCCGCTATGAAATATGTCAGGGATAACGCAAAGGAGTTTGATATAGACCCAGAGCTCGTATTTATAGCTGGTTTTTCTGCAGGTGGACACCTCGCTGCATCTGTGTCTGTTTTCTGGGATAAGGAATTTTTATATAAACCACTTGGCTGTAAGCCGGAGGAGATTAAGCCTGCAGGGCAGATTCTTTCTTATCCTGTGATTACCTCAGGTGAATTTTGTCACGAAGGCTCAATTCTAAATCTTATCGGAGAAGAGCAGGACAAAGACCTCAGAGCACTTATGAGCCTTGAAAACCAAGTTACCTGTAATACACCAAAGGCGTTTATCTGGCATTGCTCAGACGATGGCTGTGTTCCGGTTCAAAACAGCCTGCTTTATATGAAAGCTCTTATAGAACATGGCGTTTTATATGAATGCCATATCTATGAAAACGGCGGACATGGACTAGGACTTTGTGATTTTAATACAGCTTCATATGGCTGGGAGGGACATTTTCAACCTGTAGCTGCAAAGTGGGCAGACCTAGCAATCGATTGGGTAATGAGACGTTATACTCCTTTTACCAGACCATAGTATATAAGCCTCGCTAAGCTCGTCTTGGCGAGGCTTGGTAATTTAAATTGACATTTCGAGCAGGTTGTGTTATTATAAATAGGAAGTTTTATAAAAAGGGGAAATCTAAATATGAAATGTAATGTATGTGGCGCAGAGTATTCGGAAGGGGATAAGATATGCCAATTTTGCGGATGTGATCTTCCGAGAGTTGCACCTAAAGTGACAACTAATACCAGCCAGGTTGAGTCGTCGACCACTACTACTGAAATGTCTAGCGTTGATTTCGCAAGACAACAGCTCCTTGCCCGTGAGAAGAATGATGAAAAAGTTTTCTTTATTTTAAAAATTTGTCTAGCTCTTGCATTACTCAGCTTTTTCCTTCCGTTCTTTACATATAAATATCAAGGCGTTTCCGAAGAAGTTGCTGACACATTAAATGCTCTGGCAGGCAAGGAAGTATTTGAAGTATCTGAAATTTCAGACCTTGAAATGTCAGGGCTTGACCTTGTGCTTTCAAAGGACTTTGATACAGATATCGGTACACTTACTATAGGCAGAAACTTCTCAATAATTATTTCAGCATTGTGTATTGTAGCAGCACTATTATTCTGCTTTATTTCTATTGATAATGGTATCAGAATAAAAGTAATAGCATCGTGTAGTCTGCTTTCGCTGATTACAATGATAAGTGCATCGCTATCTACTGCTGATGCACTGTTCCGTGAGGGCTTCGGAATCGGATTTGTGCTGTTTTTCATATTTGCACTCGCTTCTGCAGCATTGTCAGCGTTCTTAAAAGCAATGAGTTAATAAGCATTAAATGGCTCTGAAGCTATCTTGGTTCAGAGCCATTATTTATGTCGACATTATCTACTTGATTTTTTGTGCTTGCTGTGTTATAATATCAAAGTTGTAAAAAATATGCTCCCTTAGTTAAATGGATATAATAAACCCCTCCTAAGGGTTAGTTACTGGTTCGATTCCAGTAGGGAGTGCCAAAAAGCCGACAGCGATAAACTGTCGGCTTTTCGTTTGCATATTATATTTTGCCGCCGTTGGTTGATGGATACCCAAGCAAGAATCCACGACAATCACAGATTTATGAATTGTACTTTATAATAAGTTCCAAAACTTCTTTCGGCGTTGTGAAGACATCAATTGTGTCTCCGTCGCTGTCGAAAAATTCCACCTCAAAAAAGTTACCGTCATATTCATGAACAATGGTTCCGTCTGTTCCAACAGACAAGCCTTCAAATTCTTTGATAAGACGTACAACATCAAGTTCTTTCATAGTGCTTTTAATCTCTCACTTTCCAAGTCTTCGATTACAAAGCTACCATCGTTGATCTCATTGAGACGGACAACAATTTTAGCGATAAGATCAAGCATTATATCTTTTTCGGCCTTTTCTTTTTCGTGGTTGAACCAACACGGCATATCGTGCGAGTCGAATTCGTAATAAGCGCTAAAAAGATCCGAAGCTTGCTCATTTAATTCCATCAATATTCTGTCGTCATGTATCAAGGGATATTTCCAAACAGAAATTCCGTCAGGATGATATACCCAAATGGGACCGTGAAGATACTCGTTCATTAACTTAATAGTATACATAAATGTTTTCCTCCTTAATATTCGATAGGGATTTGCAACAGATGTTCCTTATATAGTTCCCCATAATTTTTTATATCACATACGCCCTGTTCATCTTTCCCCACATAGAAGAAAAAAGGATGACCATCAAATATATTCATTATTTACATCTCCTCTCGTTTGAGAATTTTAAAGTGTGTTAATGCATACTTAAGTATTCGTGTGCACCCTCTACATCAATGCTTGTGACAATAGCACGAAGCTTGCATTTTCCAATACGAAATTCACAATCAGCCAAGCAGTACGAAGTATCGGAATCATACTCTAAAACAAAAAACCGAAAGCATTAGTCGGGTGGCGGTAAAGAAGTATTTCTTTGCTACTACCCGGTTTTCTCGCCTTCGGTTTTGCTTTTTATAATAGAGTTATGCCCTTATCAGCACACTCTGTCATCATTTCGCTAGGCCAAATTGAAACTTGCACCTCACCGATGTGTGCTTTTTCAAGAAGCAGCATGCAAAGTCTGGATTGGCCGATACCACCACCAATTGTAAGCGGAAGTGTGCCATCCAAAATTTTGCTGTGGTACTCAAACTTGCTTCTGTCGGTAGCATCGCACTGCTCGAGCTGTGACTTCAAGGAGTCAGAATCAACTCTAATACCCATTGAAGAAATCTCAAGTGCATTGTCGAGTACATCGTTCCATAGCATAAGGTCACCGTTGAGCGACCAGTCATCATAGTCAGGAGCTCTGCCATCATGCTTTTCGCCGTTGCTAAGCTTGCCACCAATCTGCATAATGAAAACAGTCTTGTGTTCTTTTGTTATAAGCCTTTCTCTTTCTTTAGCAGGAAGGTTAGGGTACATATCGTAAAGCTCTTGCGATGTAATAAAGTATGGTGTGTCGCAAATGCTACCTGTTAACTGATGATATCTAAGGTTAATCTTTCTCTTAGCATAGGCAATAGCCTTAACTATAGCTGTAACAGTTTGCTTTAGATATTCAATAGTCCTGTCTTCACGACTTATAACCTTTTCCCAATCCCATTGGTCAACGAATATAGAGTGGATGTTGTCAGTATCATCATCACGTCTTATAGCATTCATATCGGTGTAAATGCCTTCGCCCTCGTTGTAGTGGTATCTGTAAAGAGCCATTCTCTTCCACTTTGCAAGCGACTGAACGATTTCAGCCTCGTGGTCAATTTCCTTTATAGAAAATTCAACCTTTCTCTCAACACCGTTTAAGTCGTCGTTGATACCGCTTCCCTTAGCAACAAGCAGTGGAGCAGTAACTCTGTCAAGAGTAAGTGCAAATGAAAGTACCTGCTGAAAAAGGTCCTTGATATATTTGATTGCATGTTGTGTCTCTCTTAATGTAAGAGCAGACTTGTAGCCTTCGGGAATCTGTAAGGTCTTTGACATACAAGGTCATCCTTTCTGTGAGTTTTTGTGGGCAGTTGGATATATTATCTTATGCTACCAACTGTTCTAGGGTAGAGAATAACATCTCTGATGTTTGAAACGCCTGTAACGTACATAATAAGTCTTTCAAAACCAAGTCCGAATCCACCGTGTGGAACTGAGCCGTACTTTCTAAGGTCTAAGTAGTCTGTGTAAAGGTCAAGGTTCATTCCTCTTTCTTCCATTGCAGCTATAAGCTTGTCATAGTCAGCCTCTCTCTCACTACCTCCGATGATTTCGCCAACACCCGGTACAAGAAGGTCAACAGCAGCAACGGTCTTACCGTCAGCATTCTGCTTCATATAGAATGACTTGATTTCCTTTGGATAGTCAGTAACAAATACAGCCTTCTTGAATACCTTTTCAGAGATGTATCTCTCATGCTCTGTCTGAAGGTCACAGCCCCATTCTACAGGGTACTGGAAGTTCTCGCCCGAGTTCTTGAGAAGCTCTATTGCCTCTGTGTAGGTAACAGTAGCAAAGTCGTGTGAGATAAGGTCCTCAAGTCTTGCAATAAGTCCCTTTTCAAAGTGTGCATCAAAGAACTTCATTTCATTAGGGCAGGATTCAAGAACAGTCTTAATAACTGTCTTTATCATATCCTCAGCAATTTCAATTACGTCAGGAAGCTCAGCAAAAGCAACTTCAGGCTCAATGTGCCAGAACTCTGCTAGGTGCTTTGGTGTGTTGGAATTTTCTGCTCTAAAGCTTGGACCAAAAGTATAAATCTTGCCCATTGCCATTGCAGCAACCTCGCCCTCGAGCTGTCCGGAAACTGAAAGTCCGGCCTTCTTGCCGAAGAAGTCGTCTGCGCAGTATTCAGCCTCATTCTTGTACTTGTCTGTGTAGCCGATTGTTGTAACCTGGAACATTTCGCCGGCACCTTCACAGTCACTACCTGTGATGAGTGGTGTGTTAATGTATACGTAGTTGTTGCTCTGGAAGTAGTTGTGAATAGCAGCAGCCATTACCGAGCGAATTCTCAGTACAGCGTTGAAGGTGTTTGTTCTGCCTCTGAGATGTGGCATTGTTCTTAAGAATTCGAGAGTATGTCCCTTCTTCTGTAATGGGTAATCAGTAGGGCAGTCACCGAGAATTACAATATCAGAAGGTGTAACACCGATTTCAACAGTACCATTTCTGCCTTCTACTACCTTGCCACAAACCTTGACAGATGTACCAACTCTTGGTTCCTTGTAATCTGCATTATCAGCCTTGTCTACTACAATCTGAATATGCTTTAAAGTTGTACCGTCATTAAGCTCAATAAAAGCAACATTTTTTGAATTTCTTGCAGTTCTTACCCAACCGCATACAGTAACCTCGTTACCGATAAGCTGAGCGTTTTCGAATACCTCTCTGATGTCTGTGTGCTTCATAATATCATTTCCTTTCAAAATGTTTTTTGCAAATAAAAAAACTCCAGTCCCATAAAATAGGACGGAGTCAATACTATCCGTGGTGCCACCTACATTACCGTATAAAACGGTCACTCTCACACTCTTATATAGTGCTTCCTGTTTAACGCACAGCTACGACGCACCTACTGATTGCAACGCAACGTTCAGCTTGCTGCTCGGGAGTGTTATTCGCAAGGTCTCTGCTGTATGGTTTTCACTATCCCATACTCACTTTGAGTGAGCCACCATGTTACTTCTCTCCGTCTTTGCATTTAAAGGCTTATTAAAATACGAATTCATTATATCACCCTTTTTTCTATATGTCAAGTAAATTCTTAGCTTTTGTTTATATTATGTCTGTATCTTAAAATAAATTGCGAGGGAAGCTGTGTCGTGCTTCCCTCGGTTTGCGTTAGTATTCCTTTAGCTTTTCTTCAATGTAAGAAGGCATAGTTTTTTTCTTTTCAATGCATTCGTTTATAAGATTTTTTTCAATGGTAGTAAACTTAAGCTGTGTGCCGATGAAAAGCTTGTATATAAGGTATTCAAATACACCCATTATACCTAAGAGAAGTAGAGTGTCCAACACACCATCCTTGAGATTTGGTATTGCAAAAGCAACTATTAAAACTCCGAAAATAATCTTGTATAGAGTATCAAACTTCTCGTTAAAGCCTTGCTCTTTAATAAGCTTTGAAAGATACTCTTCTTCTGTAATCCTGCCTCTTTTGCTTAATCGCTTGTAGCGAGCCTGCCAGCCTTCTAAAATAGCCTTTTCGAAGTCTTTGTTTGTGAGATTTTTGTAGTAGCTGTCCTTCATAATCTGCTTTGCCGGGTTCTTGATAGTGCCATATTTTTTGCGTCTGTAAATAACAAGTCCGATTAAGTAAACAAGCGTATAAGCCCCGGAAATTATTATAAGTATGTATGAAGGCACCTCGATGCTCGGTGCAGGGACGTTTAGTGCAATTGCAAACAGCACAATGAATATAACTGCTGAGATCGAAAGATATACCCAGTCCGGAATTTTCTTGCCCTTAAAGCTAAGCGGCAGTATGATTTCAGCAACAATAAAGTTAAACATAACGCCACATAATATTCCTAAAGAATAAGGCGCAATGTCCGACGTTATCTTAGTAATATCCGATACCGAATCACTTGCCGATACTGTGCATATAACCTCGAACACACAAAGGAACAGCATGCATCTGAATAGCCATGTAAATATAGATAAAAAACGTTCCTTTAATGTGTAATCGGAAAAATAATCCTTGCAAAATCTCGCTATATCATTTCCGACTATTTTGTTTACAGGCTTAGAATCGTATTGTGCAGTGAGTAGAATTTCATATAGGTCACAAATCTTTTCCTGAGCAACTGAATCGGAAATGTTCTTTGATGTTATATATAGAATAACCTTAGATAACACTTCTCGATAGTCGCCTTTAAGCTGGCTTTCTAATGTAGCATAGTTCATATCTGTTCTCCTCTAATTAAATAATATCTTATTGGTAAGCTCGGTTATTGTCTTGTAGCGAGCCTTGAATTCTTCTAGCTTTTCTGTACCAAGTGGTGTGATGGAGTAGTATTTTCTGATGGGTCCAAGAGGGGATTTTGCTTTTCTGCAGGAAATCAGCCCGCCCTTGTCAAGCCTTGTGATAATAGGATATAACGTGCCCTCGCCAAGCTCTTCAAAGCCAAAGCATTCAAGCTCGTTTAATATCTCATACCCATAGGTCTCACCCTTGGAGATTATTCCTAGAACACACCCTTCAAGTATGCCTTTCATAAGCTGAGCATTATCCATATAATCACCTCTTTGTGTCTGTTGCTACTTGGTATTCCAAAGTAGCTTGATATAAGTATAGCACAGCTACTTTGTATTGTCAAGTACCTGTGCTATTATTTTTGATATTTATTCTCCGTCAATATTTATAATGACATATTCGCTGACGCAACCGGTTTTAAATGGAATAGCCCAGCCGGAAATTCCGGAGGTTACAATAAAGCTGGTGTTTTCACGTTCTTCTAGACCGTATGCATTGTCATTTGCACCAATCAAAACCCCAATGAAGCCGGCAGGGAAGATATGTCCGCCGTGTGTGTGACCGGACAATACAAGGTCAACTTTTGCTTCTTGTTCTGCATCATAATCGTTTGGCTGATGGTCCAAAACCATAGTGTATTTAGTGCTGTCTAGTCCTTCGACAAGCTCTGAAATTTCCTTTCTCGATTCATCAGAACGGTCTTTTCTACCGATAACGTAAAAGCTATTATCTATAAGTACAGTCTCGTCTTCCAGTACCTTTATGCCGTTTGAGGTAAGAGCCTGCTTCAGTTCATCATCTGAGAATTCTATGGAGCGAGAATAGCCTCTGTCATGATTGCCAAAAACATAGTATACACCGTATTTTGCCTTAAATTCACCAAGAGCTTCGCAAGCAGCTAGCATATCCGATTTACTGGAATCATCGTCTACAAGGTCACCTATAACAAAAAGAATATCCGGGTTTTGCTTTTGAATGTTGTGTAGCTCTTCACTGAAGCTATCTCCATCAAGAGTAACACCAAGATGAGAGTCCGCAAGCAATGCTACTTTTATATCACCGGTTTTCTTGTCAGTATTAATAGTGTATTCGGTTTCTATAACATTGTGAGCGCACAACCAGCCGTATGTAAAGTAAGCTACTGTTAATACTATAACACCTACTGCGCGAGCTTCTGCCGGCAAGGACTTTTTTGAAAGTTTTTTTATAACAAAAGCAATAAGGTCGAAAAGTGCAGTAATTAGAATAATGTGTAAAATTATAACTATGGCCGTGAATGAACCAAATATAAGTCCTAAGCATAAGCATAATAACAAAACCAAGGCTATTGAAGCCCCTAAACAAACCTTATTGTTTTTACTTGCGAGCTTATCAAATATTTTGAGCTTTTTTATTCTTGCAGCAAGGAAAAAAACACCTGCACCACATAGAATAAAAAGAATAAGCATCAGTGTTATCCAAAACATTACTATCCCTCCTATATTACTTGTGGTTGTTGTTCTTAGTATACCATAATAAGTAAAAACAAGCAATAGTTCAATATTTATTGTCAAAATTAGTTGCAACCGGTAAGAAAATAAGTTATAATTATCTTGTGATTATAAATCGTGGGGGTACAGTGAAATGTCATTTGACGATAGCAGAATCAAAAGGGTTATTATTTCAGAGAATGAAATTCAAAAGGCTGTAAAAGAAGCTGGTAAGAGAATAACAGAGAAGTATAAAGGCAAGCCACTTTTACTTATAAGTATATTAAAAGGCGCATTTGTGTTTATGTCTGATTTGAGTAGGGCAGTAGATATGCCTTGCGAAATCGCCTTTATGTGTGCAAAGAGCTATTATAACTCAACAATGTCTTCGGGTAATGTAACAATAACTATGGATGTTACCCAGGATATCTCGAATTATCACGTAATTATTGTCGAGGATATAGTAGATACAGGCAGAACTTTGAGCGAAGTAGTAAAGATTTTAAAAACAAGAAATCCGCTTTCTCTCGAGGTCTTAACTTTGCTTGATAAACCCGACAGACGTGTCGTAGAATTTACCCCTGACGTGGCACTTTTTACAATTCCGGACTATTTTGTTGTAGGATACGGACTCGATTGTGGAGAAATGTTTAGAAACCTGCCATATATAGCTGAGTATAACGAGGAGGTATAAAATGCTAGAGAAGATTTTTAAGCTAAAGAAAAATAATACAAGCGTCAGAACTGAGATTACAGCAGGTATTACAACCTTTATGACAATGGCTTATATTTTGGCTGTTAACCCTAGCATCCTCAGTGAAGCAGGAATGGATTCAACTGCCGTTCTTCTGGCGACATGTATTGCTTCGTTCATAGGAACAATACTTATGTCACTCCTCGCCAACCTTCCGTTTGCACTTTCGGCAGGAATGGGATTAAATGCATTTTTTGCATATACAGTAGTGCTTGGCTTTGGTTATGATTGGCGAGTTGCTCTCATGGCAGTTTTCGTTGAGGGCATTATATTTATTGTACTCTCACTTACTAATATACGAGAAGCGATATTTAATGCAATTCCTATGACACTAAAAAATGCTGTGTCGGTTGGTATCGGTCTGTTTATAGCGTTTATAGGACTTCAAAACGCCGGATTATCTGTTGCTAATTCCTCTACGCTTGTTACCATCACAAGTTTTACTGAGAATTTCTCGACGCAGGGAATATGTGCTTTGCTTGCTGTTGTCGGCGTTATAATTACAGCTATTCTCTATATAAAGAAGGTAAAAGGCTCAATCTTAATTGGTATACTTGCTACCTGGCTCTTAGGTATCGTATGCCAATTCTTAAATATCTATGAGCCTAACGCTGCCGACGGATTTTATTCACTATTGCCGGAAATGAAAATGACAGACTTTTCAAAACTTTCCGATACAGTAGGTCAGTGCTTTAAGGCTGACCTTGGCAGTGTTGGTGTGTTCAATTTTATTGTTATAGTTTGCTCTTTCCTCTTTGTTGACCTTTTTGATACTCTCGGTACACTTATCGGTGTTAGTGCAAAGGCAAATATGCTTGATGAGGAAGGTAAACTTGAAAAGATTAGGCCTGCGCTTTTATCTGACGCAATTGCGACTACAACAGGCGCAGTTCTCGGTACATCAACAACGACAACATTTGTTGAGTCATCAGCAGGTGTTGCAGCTGGCGGAAGAACAGGACTAACCTCGCTTATAACTGCAGTACTGTTTTTAGTGTCAATGTTCTTTGCCCCTATCTTTACTGCTATCCCATCCTTCGCAACAGCTCCGGCTCTTATTGTCGTTGGATTTTTGATGTTCTCGAATGTCGCACAGCTTAAGCTTTCTGAAGAAAATTATGCTAAGGCTATTCCTGCCTATATCTGTATTATAGCAATGCCACTGTTTTATAGTATTGCTGAAGGTATCTCAATGGGTGTGATTTCGTATGTAATTATTAACCTGATATGCAATAAGGGTAAGGGTATTAAACCGCTTATGTATGTCTTGGCAGTATTATTTGTGCTAAAGTATATTTTCTTGTGAACCACCCTGACTTAAAGAAGTCAGAGCTTCAATAGGAGCCTTACAGCTCCGTTTAAGAAGATTGGTATTTAAGTTTCCACCTAATCTATGATTAGGCAACCCTTATTCTTATAGGCGTGTCCACACCGCCTCTAGCGTATAGAGCATCTAAGCTCACAACGTTACTTTTACGTAAGATGTTTAATGCACCGTTTACATCTGCATTAAGAAGTATACCGGCTTTTGTTTTATACATTCCCCTGTGAATGCGCTTACCGCTGAATACGTATGTCAGCGTGTTGCTGCTGTCATAGACAGGAATAGTATCACTATCCCAAAAGCTTGCTTTTGATGTGTAGCTTTCTTCCTGTTTTACAAAGGTAATACCATTCAGTTTGCAAAGGTACTCAAGCTTTTCATAAAGCTTTCCAAATGGAATGTTAACAAATGTTTGGTTATTAACTTTTCCTAGGTTAGTGTTTCTTTGGAATGTTTCTTCATAACCAACTATAAGCGTACCTATATCTCTGAATATACAGTAGTCTATAACCTTCTTTGCTGTTTTACTCATATAGTCGTTAACTCTATTGTTTCGTTTACGAGCAATAGCAAGTTGCTTCTTAGTTGGTTTCTTTCTGTATCTTTGTTTATCCTTAACGCTTTGTAATATAGCATTACGCTTATTAAACCATTGATTTATGGCTTTAAGCTTTCTGCCGTCAATGATGAATGATTCACCACTATTTGTAACAGCAGTAACAAGATTGTTAACACCTAAATCAATAGCAAGTGCATTTGATGTGTTAAGATTTCTTTGAATACACTCAGCTTCGTAGGTATACTGAATTTCAAAGAACCTTGCGTTTGCTTTAGGTATAATACGTATCTCTTTTACTTTCTTATCTGTCAGAACAGGTGGAATAGTAATCGCCATCGGTTTATGTGACTTTTTATAGGTATTAGAGAATGGTATTGTCAGCTTATTACCATTTATTCTTACAAAACCTATAACAAGTGTACTGTATCCGTCTTTTGGAAGATAGTGAGGTAATTTACAATCTTTGAAAGAATACTTACCCTTTTTAGCAAGGTTAAGTAAACTAAAAAATGATTTAAAATTACCGTCTACTTCTTTAAGAATCTGCTGAGCCATATTAGAGTTAAGTATCTTGTAATTATCGCTATTTTTGAGTAAAGCGTAATTATCCTGATAGCTAAGATACTTACCATCGGTAAAATAATGTTGTCTGACATTATATATCGCCTGGTTAGTAAGATTCTTTGCTATACGGCATAGTTCACGAAGCACTTTGTAATCTTCTTTAGACAGATGTTTTACTTGTTGTTTAATCGTCATGTACATACAGTGTCTCCTTTCTTTAGATTTAGAGAAACATTCTCTGTATATACCATAACACATTATTTTTTAAAATGCTATATCTGTAGCAAACAAATTTTTAGGCATTTATCTCACCACTTGTAGAAGTGGGAGTATTATGCCACATTTTTGATAAATCAAAAAGGCAGTAGTGTATACTGCCTTTTTCTATTCCTTGTTTTCCTTTAAGTATTTTCCAAGCTTTTTGTAAAAATGTAGTAGACTCTTGTCACCGTCATTGTCAGGGAACATACAGTAGGGAAGACTGTCCGTAGCCTTGTGCTTTAGTATGCAAGCCTTGCAATTCCCGTTGTTTTTGCATTCTTTCTTCGGACAGCACTGAAGCTCATTTTTGTAAAACATAGTTTTGACACCTCACTATTTTTGATTGTAAAAAGGACACCTGCCCTTAATGCATTGTTGATTTTTAGGGGAATATCCGCACTTTACCTTTACTTGTGATAGTGCTATGTCGTATCTCTCCTTTAGAAATTTCGTAGCAACAGAAAGCGAAATAAACGCATTTCTCTTACAGCACCTCGGCCCACCGATTTTTGATATTTCCATTAGTACCATTGATACAAGCTCTAAATTGTTTTTATAATTTTCATCGCAGCTTAAAGGACCTACATTGTTTACAATCGATAACGCCGCACCGATAGACGAAGCCGAGCCACACATACCCCATTTCCCACAGGTTGCACCCGGCATCTTGCTTCCTCTTTCAATCATCTCATCAAGTGCACTCGATAGGTCAAATTTCACATTCGCATTGTGCATAGCAGTCAAGAGTGCCATACCGTCCAGTATATGATGAATAGGCCCGTGCATAGCAATTTCCTTGTCATTCATTAGAGAAGCTAAAATCTTAATAGGACTTGTTTCTTTTAGCTGTAAACATTTTGCCTTAATATTATCGTACATAACCTTAAACCTCAAAATCTATCTGTTTTAAACTGATTATACATAAGTTTTGTTACTCTGTCAACAAAAAAAGCCCCCGCTATTGCGAGGACTAATGTTTTGGCAGGGGCAGAAGGATTCGAAGTTGCTTCGGCAAATGCCTTGCAACCCCTCTTGTGGTACCCGAAAAAAATCATCGGTCGCTACCGCTTTATCCTCGATTTTTTCGACCACTGCGCCAATCCCATCTCCCTTCATCCGCCACCGGCGGCGGTCGATGGTATTGCCCGGCACGCGTGTCTCGGGCTGAAAAGCAAAATAAAAAGCCCCCGCTATTGCGAGGACTAATGTTTTGGCAGGGGCAGAAGGATTCGAACCCTCGGCACGCGGTTTTGGAGACCGCTGCTCTACCGACTGAGCTATACCCCTATTTTTGACGACTTATATATTTTAGCATAATGACATTTCGTTGTCAAGTCCTTTTGAAAAAATATTTTAAAAATGTGTTGCAATTTTCATTGTATTATTGTATAATAGTTAAGGATATTTAAAAACAAAGGAGTATTGCTATGAAGATGCTTGATACAATCGGTTTTGTTCAGCAGTTTGACGAAGAAGTAGGCCAGGCTATGAACAAGGAGCTTGCTAGACAGAGAAGAAATCTCGAACTTATCGCAAGCGAAAATATCGTTTCACCTGCAGTAATGGCTGCAATGGGTTCTGTTCTTACAAATAAGTACGCAGAGGGTTACCCTGCGAAGAGATATTACGGCGGCTGTGAAGAGGTTGACGTAGTTGAAAAGCTCGCTATAGATAGAGCTTGTAAGCTTTTTGGCGCAAACTATGCTAACGTTCAGCCACACTCTGGTGCACAGGCTAATACAGCTGTTTACTTCGCTCTTATTGAGCCAGGCGATACAGTAATGGGTATGAGCCTTGCTCATGGTGGACATCTCACACATGGTTCACCTGTAAATATGTCGGGTAAGTACTTCAACTTCGTTCCTTACGGAATTGATGATGACGGATTTATCGACTATGACGCTTTTGAAAAGCAGGCTCTCGAAGTTAAGCCAAAGCTTATCGTTGCAGGTGCTTCTGCTTATCCAAGAGTTATCGACTTTGAAAGAATTTCTAAGATTGCTAAGAGCGTAGACGCTTACTTTATGGTGGATATGGCTCATATTGCCGGTCTTGTTGCTGCAGGCCTCCACCCATCTCCTGTTCCTTATGCTGACGTTGTTACTACAACAACACATAAGACTCTCAGAGGTCCAAGAGGTGGTCTTATCCTCACAAACAGCGAAGAGCTCGCTACAAAGATTAATAAGGCTATCTTCCCAGGAACACAGGGTGGTCCACTCATGCACGTTATTGCCGCAAAGGCTGTTTGCTTCGGCGAAGCTCTCAAGCCTGAGTTCAAGGCATACCAGGAACAGATTGTAAAGAATGCTCAGGTTCTTGCTAAGGAACTTGTTGCAAGAGGCTTTAACCTCGTATCAGGTGGCACTGATAATCACCTTATGCTCGTTGACCTCCAGCCATTCTCTATTACCGGCAAGGAGCTCGAAAAGAAGCTTGATGAGGTTTACATTACAGTTAATAAGAATGCTATTCCTAACGACCCACAGAGCCCATTTGTTACAAGTGGCGTGAGAATCGGTACTCCTGCTGTTACAAGCAGAGGTCTTGTTGAAGAAGATATGGTTAAGATTGCAGAGTTCATCTACCTCACTGCAACAGACTTTGAAAACAAGGCTGATGAAATCAGAGCTGGTGTTACTGAAATTTGCAATAAGTACCCACTTTACGAATAATGCTTTTATAAGGCTGCACCGAACGGTGTGGCCTTTTTTGTAAAGTTTTGTTGCAAAGATAATGTATTTGTGCTACAATAAAGTATAGATATTATAAGGAGGTATCGCTATGAATGAAGTATTGCAGGAATTCCTTGAAGCAGAGGTAACACAATCACAGTATCAGGATATGTGGAACTTTATAACATCACGGTCTGTAACAAGAGGTACTTATGAGGGTAACTCATTTAAAATTTTGAAAACAGGAAGCGACACCTTTATTATCTATAAAGAAATTATAGTTCCATTATCTACAATAAAGTATCAGAATGCAGTTGTTGTAGGTAGGGATTATCTCTTAAAGAAAATTAACAGTATAGCTTATGCAAAACGTTTTGAAAATGTTAATGTAATTTGTGATTGGTAAAGTAACGGATGGTGAATGTAGCATGGCTCAGCCGCTAGCTGATAGAATAAGACCAAATAATCTCGACGAGGTTGTCGGACAACAGCATTTACTTGGCAAAAATATGCCACTGAGGAGAATTGTAGAAAGTGGAAAAATCCCAAATATGATTTTTTACGGCTCGTCAGGAATAGGTAAAACAACCGTTGCACGAATAATAGCAGAGAATTCTAATATGAAGCTTTGCAAACTTAATGGTACAACAGCCTCAATTTCCGATATCAAGGATATTATTGCCCAGACAGATACCTTTGAAGGCTATAATGGTATTCTTTTGTATCTCGATGAAATTCAATATCTAAATAAAAAGCAACAGCAGTCACTTCTCGAGTATATTGAAAATGGCAGAATTACTCTAATTGCTTCTACAACAGAAAACCCATATTTCTATGTTTATAATGCGATTATAAGTCGTTCTACTGTGTTCGAATTTAAGCCTGTTTCTCCCGACGAAGTGCGACCTGCAATTGAAAGAGCCTTCAGAATACTCGCTAATGAAATGGGTATGAAGCTAAGGCTTGCAGGTGGCGTAATCGACCATATCTCACTTGGCTGTGGTGGTGATGTCAGAAAGTCACTCAACACAGTAGAATTGTGCCTTCTCTCAGCTGATAATGACGGTGAAACGTTAACTGTTACCCTCGATACAGTTAAAAAGCTTACGCAAAGAAGCAATATGAAGTATGATAGAGACGGTGACCAGCATTATGATATTCTCTCTGCACTTCAAAAATCTATTCGAGGCTCAGATGAAAATGCTGCAATCCATTATGCTGCACGTCTTATAGAAGCAGGGGATATAATCTCACTTTCTCGAAGACTTTTAGTTATCGCTAGCGAAGATATCGGGCTCGCTTATCCACAGGCTATTTCAATCGTAAAAGCCTGCGTCGATAGTGCGATGCAACTAGGTCTGCCTGAAGCTAGAATACCTCTTGCTCAAGCCGTTATTTTACTCGCAACTGCCCCTAAATCCAATTCAGCCTGCGTCGCTGTAGATATGGCAATTGATGATATCAGAGCAGGTAAGGCAGGTGACTTCCCACGTCATCTTCAAAATAAACACTTTGATGGTGCAGATGTAAAACAAAAAGGTCAGTTTTATAAGTACCCTCACGATTATCCGAATCATTGGGTCGAGCAGCAGTACCTCCCAGATATTATCAAGGATAAAGTTTACTATAATTATGGCGAGAATAAGACCGAGCAGGCTGCTAAGACGTATTGGGATAAGATTAAGAAAAAATAATAAGTTATAAAAGGAAACACGTCCATGTTATATTACTTGGACGTGTTTTCTATGTTTCTTGGTTTTTCAATTTTAGCACATTCAGAACAATGATGTAAAAAGCTTTTCAATTTTTTTTCAAAGGGAAGATGTGCGATAATTTCAGGGTTTGCCTACGGCCTTTTTAGAATGAAAAAAGCGCCCATCCGTAGATGAACGCTGAAACCCTATAATTTGCAAAGAGCAGTGCACCTCTTTGGCACACTGCTCCGCATTTATTAATTATACTATTGTAGGTGTAATTACTAATAATTAAAGTATGTCAATGTATTCGCCGTTTAAAGCCTTGTTCATACTTCTGACAGCACAGAATTTACCGCACATAGAACAGCTATCCTCATGCTCGGGTGCCCTGCTGTCACGAATGGCCTTTGCAGTATCAGGGTCAATTGAGCATTCCCACTGTTTTTCCCAATCAAAAGTCCTACGAGCATCTGCCATAGCATCGTCTTTGTCTCTTGCATGAGGGATTTTCTTTGCAATGTCAGCAGCGTGCGCCGCGATTTTTGAAGCGATAATTCCTTGTTTTACATCCTCTACGTTAGGGAGCGCTAAGTGTTCTGCAGGTGTTACATAGCAAAGGAACGCTGCACCTGAAGCCGCTGCTATAGCACCACCGATAGCTGATGTAATGTGGTCATAGCCCGGAGCAATATCCGTTACAATAGGGCCTAGAACGTAGAATGGTGCACCCATGCAGATGGTTTGTTGCAACTTCATATTAGCTTCTATTTGGTCCATTGGCATATGACCCGGACCTTCAACCATAACTTGCACATCTCTTTCCCAAGCACGTTTTGTTAGCTCACCAAGACGAACAAGCTCTTCAATCTGGCAAACGTCACTTCCGTCAGCTAAACATCCGGGGCGACAAGTGTCGCCAAGTGAAATTGTAACATCATATTCACGACAAATTTCTAGAATTTCATCATAGTATTCGTAAAATGGGTTTTCCTCACCAGTCATACTCATCCAAGCAAATACAAGCGATCCACCACGAGATACTATGTTCATTTTTCTCTTGTGTTTTCTAATTTGTTCAATTGTCTTTCGAGTTATTCCACAGTGTAGTGTTACAAAGTCAACGCCATCTTGTGCGTGAAGCCTTACAACGTCTATAAAATCCTTTGCAGTAAGTGTAGCAAGGTCACGCTGATAGTGTATAACACTGTCATACACAGGTACAGTACCAATCATTGCAGGACATTCTGCAGTAAGCTTTTGACGAAAAGGCTGGGTGTTGCCGTGTGAGGATAGGTCCATAATAGCTTCGGCACCCATATTAACTGCCGCCATTACCTTTTCCATTTCAATATCGTAATCCTTACAGTCGCGAGAAACTCCTAGATTTACATTGATTTTTGTACGAAGCATAGAGCCTACACCATTAGGGTATATACATGTGTGAAGCTTGTTTGCACAGATAGCAACCTGTCCGCTAGCAACAAGTTCGCGGATTTCTTCTTCTGTGCGATATTCCTTCTTAGCAACAGCCTTCATTTCTGGTGTGATGATGCCTTGTCTTGCAGCATCCATTTGTGTAGTGTAATTTCTCATTATATTTTTCCTTTCAAGCAATTATATATTATAGTCAGATTTTAAATCGAAAGTGTGGCACATAGGACCACTACCTTTGCCGAGATCAAGCATAGCCGATAATGCTCCGGAAATATAGTTCTTTGCTCTTTCGATTGAAGCTTCCAGCGAATAACCCTTTGCAAGATTTGAAGCTATTGCAGATGAAAGTGTACAGCCTGTTCCGTGAGTATTAGGATTGTTAATGCGTCTTCCTCTAAACCATTTGATGCCACTTTTTGTGCATAAAAGGTCGTTTGCATCATTAACAGAATGGCCACCCTTGCAAAGGAAAGCACAATCATAAATCTCTGAAAGCTCTATTGCAGCTGCTTCCATTTCCTTGGTAGAAGTAATTTTCCTACCTAACAAAATTTCGCATTCAGGGATATTTGGAGTAGCCACAGTAGCAATAGGTAATAGCTTTTCTTTCATTGCTGAAATTGCGCTTTCTTTTGATAATACAGAGCCGCTTGTTGCAACCATTACAGGGTCAACAACGATATTTCGGGCATCATATTTTTTGAGCTTATCTACAATTACTTCAATAAGAAGTGGGGAGGATACCATACCAATTTTAATTGAATTAGGGAATATATCCTTAAAAATCGCTTCAAGTTGTGCTGATAAAAAATCAGGAGTTACCTCGTAAATCTCAGAAACACCGGTCGTGTTTTGTGCAGTCAATGCCGTAATAGCACTCATTGCATATACACCATTCATAGTCATAGTTTTAATATCTGCTTGAATTCCGGCGCCTCCACTGCAATCACTTCCTGCAATGGTCAATGCTGTTTTCATAATCATTATAAAGCTCCTTTCTACGTAGCATTGTTTTGTTAAGCGACATAAAGTGGTGCCCCCGATATGTCGCTAAGATATTAAGCCTTAAGTTCTTTTGCAATTTTTAAAAGCATCTCGGTTTCTGCCCTAGGATTATCTGCTTTCATAATCGCAGACACAACACAGATTCCTGCAATTGGAATTCCTCCGAGAATATGAGTATTATTCTTGTTTAAGCCACCTATAGCGTTGACAGGGATAGGAACAGCCTTGCAAATATCTTTGAGAGTTTCGGTAGTAGTGAGGATAGTTTTTACCTTAGTGGTTGTAGGATATATAGCACCAACACCAAGATAATCTGCTCCCTGCTCATAAGCTTCAACTGCCTGAGGAACTGTTTTAGTAGTTGCACCGATTATAATATCATTACCTAAAATTTCACGTGCAGTTTTAATTGGCATGTCGCTCTGTCCTAGATGTACACCTTCTGCGTGCACAGCCATAGCAACGTCAATACGGTCATCAATGATAAGTGGGACATTATAAGCTTCTGTAAGTTTGTGAACCTTTTGGGCAAGAGCAATATATTCCCTTGTCGTCTTGTCCTTTTCTCTGAGCTGAATAAGTGTCGCACCACCCTTTAGTGCTTCTTCAACACGTCTTAAGAATTCTTCTTCAGTCCAGCCTGTGCTGTCGGTAATAAAATAAAGAGTTGAATCAAATTCCATAAATAACATTTCCCTCCTTATACATACAAATAATCGTTAAGTACAGGCTGTAAGCCCTCGTTTGTTATATCTCTATACATCCTATCAAGGCTTCTTGCATCATCTATCTCGAATTGCTCATCGCCCAAAATCGCATCATCTTCTTTGCCGGTGTACTTGCTTTCGTGGTCGCCAACACCGGTAGAAACTCCTGCTGATACTTTTGTAGCGGCAATCTTCACAATACCGTTTCTGAACTGTGCACTTTCTCTGGAAGAAACAGTAATGCCAACATAAGGCAAGAAAATTCTATATGCACAAAGTATCTGACAAAGCTTTGACTCACTCACATCATTAGGATTTATTTTTTCATTGTTTATAATTGGACGAAGTCTCGGGCAGGACAGTGACATTTCAGCATGAGGGTATTTTCTCTGAAGATAGTATACGTGCAGAGCACTAGCAAGTGCATCCTTTCTAAAATCAGAAAGCCCTAATAGAGCCGAGAAAGCCACACCTCTCATACCTCCACGAAGTGCACGCTCCTGAGCATTAAACCGATATGGATAAATTCGTTTATGACCGAGCAAATGCAGCTGTTCGTAACGTGTGCTGTCATAGGTTTCTTGAAATACCGTTACATAATCAGCACCACACTCGTGCAAGTAAGTATATTCATCAGTATTTACAGGATAAATTTCAAGACCTACCATACGGAAGTATTTACGAGCCAGCTTGCAGGCTTCTCCTATATAATTTATATCACTTTGACTACGGCTTTCACCAGTAAGTATAAGGATTTCTTCCATTCCACTATCTGAAATTATCTTCATTTCGTGCTCAATCTGTTCGATGTTTAGCTTCATACGATTTATGTGGTTGTAGCAGTTAAAGCCACAGTACACACAGTAATTCTCGCAATAGTTAGCTATGTATAACGGTGTAAAAAGATAAACAGTATTTCCAAAATGCTTGCTGGTTTCAAGTCTTGCACGCTCTGCCATTTTTTCTAAAAACGGCTCAGCAGCAGGGGATAATAAAGCCTTGAAATCTTCAATGGTGCAGGTCGTATGTTCAAGTGCAGAAAGTACATCTTTTGTAGTATATTCTTGTGGATTATAAGAGTTCATTTGCGTGATTACATTATCGTAAACATCCGATTCTATTATTTCCATACCATCCATATATTCCATGTGGTTTGTGCGTGATGAGGGGTCGGATTCAAGCTTGTGCTTTTTTTCGAGTGCCTTTTGTGATAAGAATTCAGAGTCAATATAAAACTGATTTTCCATTATAACTCTCCTTAATCAAGTAAAAATCCGGTGAGCGGGTCTGATGCACTTGCACCTCTTGTAAGTACGCGGCCGAGTCTGGCAAGGTAAGCTTGTCTACCTGCCTCAATTGCCTTTTTAAAAGCACTAGCCATCATTGGTAAGTCTCCGGCAGTCGCAAGAGCAGTGTTTGCCATAATTGCAGCAGCACCCATTTCCATTGCCTCACAAGCCTGAGATGGTCTTCCGATTCCTGCATCAACTATAATCGGAAGGTCAATTTCATCAATAAGTATTTGTATAAATTCCTTTGTAGCAAGCCCTTTGTTAGAGCCTATAGGGGAAGCAAGTGGCATAACGCTTGCAGCACCTGCGTTTACAAGGTCTCTTGCAGCGTTAAGGTCAGGATACATATAAGGCATAACTACAAAGCCCTCCTTGGCTAGAATTTCAGTAGCCTTGATAGTTTCCTGATTGTCCGGGAGAAGATACTTACTGTCACGCATAATTTCAATTTTTACAAAGTTTCCGCAGCCAAGCTCTCTAGCAAGCCTTGCAATACGGACAGCCTCCTCAGCAGTTCTTGCACCACTTGTATTAGGCAGAAGTGTTACGCCCTTCGGAATGTAGTCAAGGATACTTTCGCTGTCTTTTGTATTTGCTCGACGTACAGCAAGCGTGATAATTTCAGCACCTGCATCCTTTACAGCAGCCTCAATGAGCTTCATTGAATACTTACCCGAGCCAAGAATAAATCTGGAATTAAATTCGTGGCCTGCAATTATCAATTTGTCGTTGTTCATTATAGTTTCCTTCTTTCAGTTATTGGGAATTAATAATTTGTAAAACAATGTGTGCCTGATGTGCAGCACATACCATTACTCGGCTTGAAACAAGTCCTATGTCGTCGTTAACATCGCTGACCTCATCACCACATATATAAAAGTGACTTGTTATTTTTCTGGTTTTAATTAAGTTTGCGTCAGAAAGGCCTGCCATTCCTGATGCAGATACCAGGTATTTATCAGGCATTTTTTCTAGGACCTCGTTGACAAGCATAGCTTTTGACTCTGCTACATCAAAAGCCTCACATACAATATCAGCATCCTTTAGTAGATAGGTGATGTTTTTCTTTGAAAGTTTTTGAGTGCATATTTCAATATCGAGAAAAGGTGCGATTTCCAGCAGATTCTCTTTAAGTGCGTCTGTCTTAAACATTCCGAGCTGACAAGCCTTGTATTGCTGGCGATTGAGATTTGATATATCTACCTTGTCAAAATCAATAAGTATAAGTTTTCCGATGCCCACTCTTGCAAGTGATATGGCTATATTTGAGCCAAGCCCACCAAGACCGCATATACAAACAGCATTCGAAGAGATTTTATTCTGTAGCCCTTTGCCGTGACGTTCTTCTAGAGCAGAAATCCAAAGTTCTTTTGTAAGTGTAATATTAACCACCTCCTACAAAGCTAACAACCTCTAACGAGTCACCATCATAGAGAATTGTTGTATCATATTGGGCCTTAGGAACAATATCTCCGTTGCGTTCGATAGCGATTCTTTTTGTATCATAGTTAGTCGTTAAAAGATATTCTGTAATAGTTTTTCCTGCAATATCAAAAAGTTCGCCGTTGATTTTTATCATACACATACCTCCTAAAAAATAAAAAAGAAGCTATCATTTAGATAGCTTCCGTAAAAATCGTATATTCCTAATAAAACAGGCATTCCTACGTTGGCATTATCCAAATCAGGTTATCGGTCGAAAGTTATACTTTCCTCTCAGCCTGTAACACAAGCTCCCGTCTATTAAATTACAAAATCATTATAGCACATATCTTCTTAGATTGCAAGTAGTATATTAGTTAAACTCGGTATAAATTAATTTGAACGATAAAACCAGCATTAACAAAAAATTAATAATATTGTTTGCAACCAAACGTCACATTTCCGACTCTTATATAGTAAAAGCTGCCATTCGTGCCAAATACCGTCCGTTCGTGCCAATTGCTTGACTTTTATGTAGCTTTGTGCTGTAATGGTTATAGAGATTAAATTGTAGTAAACTAATGTGAAGCTTTAAGGCTA
>JAZSCN010000041.1:0-220462 GCA_045602925.1 Oscillospiraceae bacterium
ATTATGAATCTTGTAGGAATCCGTATCCTCAATAGCCTTCTGTGTCTTGCTCTTTGTCATGAAAAATCCGACAATACCGATTACGAGTACGACACCAAGTACGATTGCAACTGTGAGCTTCGATGACGCTCCCTTATTATTTTTTCTCATATTATTTCCCTCTCATATAACAAAGGCTCTGCTTTAACAGAGCCTTTGTAGTTAATTAATTAAAGACTAAATGACTCAATCCACTGGAACATATATTCTTCATAGTCTGCAGCGTCTTCATAGTAGCAAGCAGTTGTAACAACATATAAATAAGCATCATTAACATAATATGCAACTATAAGGTAAGCAGAATCATCTGATGTTTCGAAGAAATCACCTGAATCGTCCTTATATGAATAATAGCAATATGAGCCCTTCTTTGTAACGTTGAGCTTCTCACCGTTTAAAGTGGCATTCTGTGTGTTAATCACAATATCATCAATAGTAAGCTTGTTAACGTTAGCCTGCTTAGCAACAGCAACTGCAGCCTTTTCGTTTTCAAAGCAACCTACTGTGGAAATACCTGTGCTTGTATGATAACCTTCTACTTCTTCAAAGGTTTCAGGAATTGCAATAGTAGAACCATCGTCAAGAGTTACTGTTTCGTATGAATCAGGATCCTTGATAGATCTTTCGTCCTTACCACTGTTAATTAAGAATATAACAACGCCGGCAATAAGGCCTACTACAACAAGGATAATTGTAATAACATTCTGTGAAATACCTTTATAATTTCTTTTTGTCATATTTTTTCTCCTAAAAGCATAACAATCAAGCGAACTACAAGAGAACGCTTGATTGAACTTAACGATTACTTACCAATCATTGAAGCAACTTCATCAGCGAAATTGTCTTCCTTCTTTTCTACGCCTTCGCCTCTTGCAAAACGAACAAACTGAGCTACAGTGATGCTGCCGCCGAGTGCCTTAGCTGTATCAGCAACGTACTTACCAACTGTTTCCTTATTTTCAGCCTTAACGTATTCCTGGTCAACGAGGCAGTTTTCTGTGTAGAACTTGCCTACCTTACCCTCAACAATCTTTTCGAGAACCTGCTGTGGCTTGTTAGCCATCTTAGGGTCATCAGCCATCTGTGTAAGCATAATCTTCTTTTCCTCATCGATAACAGATGCAGGAACTGTTGTTCTATCGAGGTAGCCAGGATTCATTGCTGCAATCTGGAGTGCGCAATTCTTACCAACCTCAAATACCTTATCAGCATCAAGGTCAGTATCAAGCTTAACGAGAACGCCGATGCTTCCACCACCGTGAACGTAAGGAACGAGAACACCCTCGAGTCTTTCGAATCTACGGATAACCATATTCTCTCTAATCTTGATGAAGAGCTCCTGGAGAGTTTCTTCTACTGTCATTGTACCACCACTGATTACTGTAGCCTTAAGAGCATCAACATCAGCTGGGTTCTTTTCGATAATTGTCTTAGCTACTGCTGCAACAAAAGACTTGAACTCTTCGTTATTAGCAGCGAAGTCTGTTTCAATATTAACCTCGAGAACAACACCAACGTTGCCTTCAACAACTGCTGTAACGATACCTTCAGCAGCAACTCTGCCTGCCTTCTTAGCCTGTGTTGCGAGACCCTTCTCACGAAGAATAACGATAGCCTTGTCCATATCGCCATCAGCTTCAACAAGTGCCTTCTTACAGTCCATCATACCTACGCCTGTTGCGGTCATAAGCTCTTTGATTTCCTTTACAGATACGTTTGCCATAATCTATTCCTCCATTTAATATTCATAGAAAATATGGCGTATAGTAGCTACACGCCATATCTGTTATTTTAAAATTACTCAGCGTCTACTGCTTCGTCAGCTTCCTGAGCTTCCTCAGCTTCCTGAGTGCCCTGTCTGCCTTCGAGAATAGCATCAGCCATGCTACCTGCGATGAGCTTTACTGCTCTGATAGCATCGTCGTTACCTGGGATAACGTAATCAACGTCATCAGGGGCACAGTTTGTGTCAACGATTGCTACTACAGGAATGCCAAGCTTCTTAGCTTCAGCAACTGCAATCTTTTCCTTTCTTGGGTCAACTACGAAGAGTGCTCCAGGAAGGCCCTTCATATTCTTGATACCGCCAAGGAACTTCTCAAGCTTCTCGATTTCGAGAGCGAGCTTTGTAACTTCCTTCTTAGGGAGAAGGTCGAATGTTCCGTCAGTTTCCATTGTGTGAAGCTGTTCGAGTCTCTTAATTCTTCTCTGGATTGTCTTGAAGTTAGTCATCATACCGCCGAGCCATCTTGCGTTAACAAAATGTGCATTAGCTCTGATAGCTTCTTCCTTGATGGAATCTCCAGCCTGCTTCTTTGTGCCGACAAAGAGAATTTCCTGTCCGTTTGCTGCAACCTCACGAATGAACATGTAAGCTTCTTCAAGCTTCTTTACTGTCTTCTGAAGGTCGATGATGTAGATTCCGTTTCTTTCTGTGAAGATGTACGGAGCCATTTTTGGGTTCCATCTTCTTGTCTGGTGACCAAAGTGTACACCAGCTTCAAGAAGCTGCTTCATTGATACTACTGCCATGGTAGTTCCTCCTAATTTGGTTTTTTAGATTTTTTGCAAAATCTCCTCCACCCTGTCACTAATGCAAACAACTTTGTATTAAACAAAGAACCTATGCAGACAAAGGTGTGCGAATTGCTTTAATATTATACCATATTGAGTCAAATATTGCAAGCATTTTCGACTCAATACTTCAACAAATTTTCTACTGAAAAAGTTCGGCGTTTTGTAGAAACTGAACTATCAGAGGTGTTGACTAAAATAGTATCCTCGCCTATCAGCTCGATATTACTACATTTTATGATAATATCGTCATCTCTGCCAAACATCCCAAAACCTCTTGGTCTTCCATAAATGATGAGTGACACCACCGAGGCATCGCTCGTATTAATTTCTACGTCATCTACATATCCCAGCTTTAGTCCGGTTTGCACGCTGACGACCTCTTTATTCCTTAAGTCGCTGAAGCTACACATCATAACTATTCTCCTCTCATTTAAGAGTATCGGTAATAGATATGAGATTATCGGCATGTACTATTCACAAACAGCGAAAAGATTTGTTTCCCAAGCTGGGTAATATGGAAAATGTCTTATATAAAGCTTATAGTTGTCATTGATGGAAAGAAGCTGCAGAGGTAGTTTAAAAACATCCTGTGCTCTATGATAAAGTGCGACACAAAGCTTAGGCGAAAAGTTTTTAATGGTATATTCTGTGCCGTTAAGTGCTTCCTTCTCTGCGCCTTCAACATCATACTTGATATATGTAGCCTCGTTCCCGCTGAGCAAAATATCTACAGAGGTAGCTTTTGTTTCAACGCCTTTTTTTGAGACCTGAGACTGTCTGCCACCTCCGGTATTGAACACTAAAGTATCTTCTTTATCCCATGCTGCGGCATTTTGTATTGTTGTATCGTGCATATTCTCTGTAAACAGCGACAGCTTTTTAAAATTACGAACATTAGGTTCGAGGGCATAGATATGCTTATAGCTTCCGTTAGTATGCTCTAAAAACTCTCTGATTGTATCGCCGTTATAGGCTCCTAAATCGACGTAGGTTTCGTTACAACCAAGCTTTAAGATATTCTGATAGGCTTCGTGTGGAGTTGTTGTGCAACTTCTTAAATAATTAATCTTACCTGTAATTTTATAAGCGAGCACATTATAGTAAGTATCTTTGGAAGCATCATCGACGAGTCTATCATACACTTTTTTTATGCTATCAAAATTATTGCATAGCATTTCTTTAGTAAAAGCGCCAACGCCGATTGCATCGGTATCAGGCGCGAATAGAATATTTCTGCTTTCTATATCATCTATTTTCTCAATCAATGATTGGTATCCTGCTGCAAAGGCTAGTGCGATAACAAAGTTTCCACAACCGAGTGTAGATTCAACCTCTGATAACTTATGCACGAGGTGGCCCTCAAAGCTATGGCCTCTAACGAACTCGTCGCTTGCAAATATGCCTGCAACAGCAATATTATATTTTTCAAATTCCCTCATCAGCTTAAGGCAACCGTCTCCCATTCCATAAATGAACACTGGTAGCTTTGTTTCGCTTAGATATTCCCAACAAGGCTTTAGTTCTAACAGCTCATCAAGCTTATGCATATTCAATGCCTCCTTTCGTAGAAATTACTAGAGCGCAGCTTGTAAGCTACGCTCATTAAAATCAGTTATATTCCGTCGTGGTCACAATCAGAGCCAACCATATCTCTACCTCTGATAGAGTACTTATCTCTCTGAATGTTTACGTTCTCCTCAAGCATCTTCATAAAATTACGAGGAGTCTTGATAGATTTAACTTCCTTTACCGGTGAATCGGCATCATTCTTTACATGGACATAAACAGTACCGCATCCAAAAAGTCTCTGCATAAACGGAAGCTTTAGACGCTTATCAATAACTCTATAAAGCTCACACTCATCCTCTGAAATTGAAAGGAAGCCCTTTCTTGTGATAAGCTTTTCCTTAGTTAGAAAATATCTGGTAAATGAAATCGGCAAACCAAATATTGTTCTTTTTTTATCTGTCCATAGATATTCAAAATCTTGTTTTTTCATCTGCCAATCCTCCTGAATTATTTTGGTCGGTACAATGCAACTATACAAATCTATTATACCACAATATAAAAAAATGTCAATACCTTTGACACTATATTATTTATAATTATACAAATATGTTGAAGGAACCTCACCAATAATCACCGTTTCGTTAAGCAGAACTTCCCTTTCAATTAATACATCGACATTTTCTGTAGGCATTACAGCTGAAAGTTCGAGATTTATTACTGCGTATATTTTATAAAGCGATTGATTAACACCAACCGATTCTATTGTACTATAAATCTCCACATCCGGGCTGCCCACCTGGAATATTTCTATATCGACATCAGGACCTACACCACCTAAAAAGCTTATTCCTGAGAAAGTACCTGCTGGCACACTTACTGTACAATTTGATGCTATACTGAGCGTTTCTCCTATATACTCTATTATACGAGATGATATTAAATTAATATGCACATTATCAGCTGAAATACCATTAATCTTGCCATCTTCGGAATATGTTACATTAACGAGCTCGTTATAATTACAGCTATTCATAGTTTCTTCGATTGCTTCGTTAATTATTTCTTGTCCAAACCTTTGACACGTAGAGATGCATATAACCTCGGTATATTCCTTTACTTTAAAATGGACATAAATAGACAGTAAAACAACAAGCGACAAAAGTACTGTAAAAACCTTAAATAGCTTTTTTGTCCTTTTGGAATAGTATTTTCTCAAATTCATCACCTCGACTATTTTATCTTATTCAACAAGCTTTAGTCAGGTGAGATATTTTCTATGGGAGAAAACAAACAAGGGTGCTGAGCATAATACCCAGCACCCTTAAAAGCAATATTATTACTTACCGAGAGCTTCCTTAACTGTCTTGATAATATTTTCAGATGAAAGTCCGAATTCCTTAAGAAGTTCAGGAGCAGGACCAGAATGGCCGTACACGTCATTTACGCCTATCTTTACAACCTTGCAAGGTGTTGTTTCAGCGACAACGTCACATACAGCAGAGCCGAGACCACCAATAATGCTATGTTCTTCAACAGTAACAATTGTGCCTGTTTCCTGAGCAGCCTTAGCGATAATATCCTTATCAATTGGCTTGATTGTATGGATGTTGATAACTCTTGCGCTGATTCCTTCAGCCTTAAGAGCATCTGAAGCGATGATAGCTTCGTTAACCATAAGTCCTGTAGCAACAATAGTGATATCTGTTCCTTCTCTGAGGGTAATACCCTTACCAAGCTCGAACTTGTATGTTTCCTTATCGTTGAAAACAGGAACTGCAAGTCTACCGAATCTCATATAAACAGGGCCTTCGTGCAGGATAGCGGCTTCAACTGCAGCCTTTGCTTCTACATCGTCGGCTGGGTTAATGATTACCATGCCAGGGATTGTACGCATAAGAGCGATATCCTCATTACACTGGTGGGTTGCACCGTCTTCACCAACAGACATACCTGCGTGAGTTGCACCAATCTTAACGTTAAGGTGTGGGTAACCAATTGAGTTTCTTACAATTTCGAATGCTCTACCTGCAGCAAACATTGCAAAGGATGAAGCAAATGGAATCTTACCTGTTGCAGCAAGACCAGCAGCAACGCCCATCATATTAGCCTCTGCAATACCACAATCGAAGAATCTATCCGGATACTTCTTCTTGAAGATGCCTGTCTTAGTAGCAGCTGCAAGGTCTGCATCGAGAACATAGAGGTTTTCGTACTTTTCACCAAGCTCTGCGAGTGCTTCGCCGTAGCTTTCTCTGGTTGCCTTTTTAATTACATCTGCCATTTTATTAACCCTCCAAGCTCTTTAATGTTTCGTTAAGCTCTGCCATTGCCTGAGCATACTGCTCAGCATTAGGAGCTGTACCGTGCCATGAGCACTGATTTTCCATAAATGAAACTCCCTTGCCCTTAACACTCTTCTGAATGATAGCAACCGGCTGATTAACAACTGTTTCAGCTTCATTGAATGCCTTTTCGATAGAATCAAAATCATGAGCATCCATTTCGATTACATGCCAACCGAATGCCTTGAACTTATCAACGATTGGGTATGGTGACATAACGTCGCTTACGCTACCATCAATCTGAAGTCCGTTATTATCAACAATTGCAACGAGATTATCAAGCTTATAGTGAGCAGCAAACATTGCGCCCTCCCATACCTGACCTTCCTGAATTTCGCCGTCGCCGAGAACTGTATACACCTTATATGTATCGCCAGAAATCTTACCTGAAAGAGCCATACCGCAAGCAACAGAAATACCCTGACCGAGTGAACCTGATGACATATCTACACCAGGAATGTGGATACAAGGATGTCCCTGAAGGAGTGCACCGATATGACGAAGGCTCTTAAGCTCTTCGTAAGGGAAAAAGCCCTTCTGTGCGAGAACAGAATAAAGGCCAGGTGCTGTGTGTCCCTTTGAGAGAACAAATCTGTCTCTATCCTGAAGGTCAGGATTGTCAGGGTACACATTGAGTTTTGCAAAATAGAGGTAAGTAAGAGTATCAGCGATTGAGAGTGAGCCACCCGGATGACCGGACTTAGCGTTATACACTCCTTCGATAATTCCCATACGAACCTTGCAGGCTGTGATTTGTAGCTGCTTCTTTAATGTTTCGTCCATGTTTATACCTCCAATATTTAGTTTTGGGATTCTTTAATAATTATATCAATAAGTTCCGCAAAGGCATCCTCGTCACAGGAGCTCTTCAGAACAATATTGCAGATTTCCTTGACCTCTTTTACTGCATTTGACGGGCAAACTGCAATATCAGCGGCCTTGAGCATTTCTATATCATTGTTATAGTCACCCATACATACGATAATATCATCCTTATCGCAATATGTTTCTCGCAACAGTTCTACGCCGTAGCCTTTAGACACATTGAGTGGTAATATTTCAAAGTACTGCTTAGCAGACCTTACAAAATCGACATTACCAAAGCCTTGCTTTGAAACATAATCCTCGAGCTTATCCATTCTATCCTGCTTATCGGCAAACAGAACCTTATACCAATTATCCGGAACGTCATATATTGATGAACAAATAGTTGGAATAATCTTACAGATTTCGTTATGCACTCTTTCCTCCTCATTCATTTGAGGAACATAGAGGTCATTTAGCAAGACGACTTCACAGCCTATATCGGCATTATCTTCAAGAATCTTTCTTGTAATTTCTCTTGCATACTTTGGCAAATACACACTGCCTAGCTCTTTTGCTTCTAATATGTCATAGATTAGACCACCATTACAGAGTATTGCAGGAAAATTAACTTTAATCTCATCAAAATACTGATGGGCAGCTTGTAGTGCTCTACCGGTAGCGATAGAAAATCTTCCGCCAAAGCTCTTAAAGGCTTCTAAGGCTTCAAGATTACGCTGTGATGGTTTCTTACTGGATGGAAGAAAAGTACCATCCATATCACTTAAAATAACAATATTACTTATTTTCTCAAACATTCTTACCCTCTCTTAGCTTTGAAAGAGTTTTTTCAAAATACTGAGGAAGCTTACTTTCAAATTCCATATACTCATGTGTTGAAGGGTGGATAAAACCAAGCTTTCTAGCGTGGAGACATTGACCTTCAAACGCCTTTACAGGCTTACCATACACATCATCACCGAGTATTGGGTGACCTTTATAGGAAGAGTGGACACGTATTTGATGAGTTCTTCCTGTTTCAAGGACAAATCGAACAAGCGAATATCCCTCAAACTTTTCTAATGTATAATAATGTGTTACAGCATCCTTTGAGTTTTTTTCTGTAACGCACATTTTCTTTCTATCGATATTATGTCTGCCTATTGGTGCATTAATGGTACCATTATCCTCTTTAAAGCTTCCACAAATAACGGCGACATACTCTCTTGTAAAACTATGTTCTTTTATCTGCTCAGCCAAAAAGTTATGTGCAACATCGGTTTTTGCGACCATAAGCAGACCACTTGTATTCTTATCAATTCTATGGACAATTCCCGGTCTAATTACACCGTTTATACTAGATAATCTGCCCTTACAATGATACATCAAAGCATTGACAAGAGTTCCGTCGGGATTACCTGCAGCCGGATGTACTACCATACCCTTAGGCTTATCGACAACCAGAAGTTCTTCGTCCTCATAGATGATTTCAATGGGGATATTTTGTGGTGTGGCAGATAGTTCTGTTGGCTTTGGTATCAAAACAGAAATTGTATCATTCATTCTAAGCTTATAATTCTTGCTAATAACTTTAGGAAAAAGTGTAACCATACCTGATTCTATAAGCTTTTGGGCAGAACTTCTAGTGAGTTCACACTTATCTGAAATGAAAACGTCGACACGCTTACCGACATATTCTTCGGTAACGGTTAAAATGATAGGCTCGTTCATTTACACTTCAGCGTCCTTGGATATATCATTATCTTGCTCGATAACTTCGGCAATTTCAACTACTTCGATAGCTTCGATTACTGCAGCAGCTTCTGTGGCAGGAGCGTTCGTCTTTTTTTCATCCTTATCAAAAAAGATGTAATAAAAGCAAGCCATAAACGCACCGACTACTATACAGATATCTGCGACATTAAACACCGGAAATTCAAAGACTTCCCACTTAATAAAATCGACTACCTCGTTAAATCTGATTCTGTCGATAAGGTTACCCACTCCACCTGCGATAACAAGTGCATAAGCGACGTACTCAAACTTTGATTTAACCTTACCGCTCAAAAGCAAAAACATAACAAAGCCGATAATCAATACAGGTAGTCCTATCAAGAAAATAGTCTTACCCTCCATTATACTCCATGCGGCACCTGAATTTCTAACATGTGTGATAGAAAATATTTTCTGGCTACCGATAGTAATAAGTTCTTTAATTTCGCCAATTTCAAAGTTTTTTAGAATATAGAGCTTTGAAATCTGGTCGATTAATACTAAAAGAGCAGCTATACCGAGTGTAATAAAAATCATTGTTCCTCCGCATTAAATAAGTTGCCACTTAACTCAAATGACAACTTATATTAACTGTTTAATTTCTATTTCCGAATCTAAGGTCGGAGAACTTAACTTCTCTCTTTTCCTGGAAAAGAGACTGGTCCTTAAGAGCAGCGATATCCTGAGCAGGTTCTTCCTCAATAAGAGGCTTATCTTCGATTACAGTAACACTTTCTTCAGGCTGTGCAGCTACTTCTACGACTTCTTCCTTAGATTCCTCGAGCATTTCCTCAAGGAAAGGAACATCATCATCTGTAGGAGCGAGAACATCTTCATTGTTAGCTACTATGTTGTCGGTTTCATCCGGGAGTTCTTCTACGAGGCTAAGCTGCTTGTTGAAAATCTGTGTAAGTGCAGCCTTAAACTGAGCAACCTCGCGCTTTACATCAGCAAGACGCTTTGTCTGGAGCTCATACTCAGCCTTAACAGAAGCTATCTTCTTTTCGGTAGCTTCGGTATTTTCCTTGATGAGCTGAGCACAACGTGCTTTATGTTCATTAATAATCTTTTCGCATTCGATTTCACTCTGACGAGCAATTTCTTCTGATTCAGCCTTAGCATCGGTGAGCATCTTATCTGACTCAGCCTTAGCATCAACAATCAAACGCTCAGATTCAGCCTTAGATTCAGCGAGGATTCTCTTGCTTTCCTTCTGTGCTGAGAGGAGGGCGAGCTTAATAGCATCTTCATCTTCACGATACTCATTGATTTTTTCAACAAGCTTAATAATCTTTTCTTCGCTTTCCTCGTTGTTGTTATAGAGAGCTTCATAGTCATCACAAACCAAATCTAAAAAAGCATTAACCTCTTCAACCTTATAGCCGAAGGTACCCTTTTCAAGGCCCTTTCTCTTTTCTCTGATTTCACTTGGACTAAGCATAATTTCTGCCTCCTATATGTATTTTGAAATTCTTATAAACATTCTGTCTTTGCGGGATTTTCCGCCTACCTCGGAAAGCAAAAACTTACCGTAGCCTTTAACAGAAAAAACGTCGTTTTCCTTCAAATTTAGGTCACATGACAATCGTTCAAAGTTATTGACTGAAACCTTACCTGATGCAATAAGCGGGCTTATTTTACTTCTGGACATATTAAGTGCCAATGCGACAATACAATCAAGTCGCATTGAAGCAACTGTACCTGATATGCTCACAAATTTATCTGACAAATCCATACTTGAAAGGATTTCGCATCCCTTAGATATATCTACACCGACTCTACCAACCTTAGTGAGCTCGCCGGTTACGACTCCTGCTACGCTATTCTCAACAAACATCACGCAAGCACCATTATCGATAAGTATATCCCCTACGCTTTCTCTCTTGATATTCAGAGACATTAATGCTCCAAGAAAGTCACGATGTGACAGCTCAAAATTCTTAGGAAACCTTACTGTCAATGCTGTAAAGGGAAAATCATCTAATTCCGGTTCGTCGTACTCGTTATAAACGCAAAGCATTTTACGTTTTGCATTATCGTACCCACCAAACAGCACAAATGAACTATGCCCAACACTATTGAGCACAGCAACCGCAATATCACACTGTTTTTCATTTAGAAAATGTGAGTACTTAAGCTTAAAGTGTGATTGGGCAGATTGCGCCCAATCGACAACACTTGAAGCTAAAAGCTTATCTTCGTCAGACAAATTCGGTAAAAACCCGAAATCTACTTTCATTAATTAGAAGCTATAGCCGTTATTTTCGAGTTCGCTCATAAGGTCTACGCCCTGGAAGCCAACATTCTTAGGCATAATAGCAAATGTCTTCTGAGCCATCATCTTGATGTCTGCTCCGTTTGCATAAGCTACTCCTGAAAGGAAGTCAAGGATTCTCTTAGCATCCTCTCCCTTTACTGTTTCAAGATTGAGAAGAACAGTCTTCTGGTCATTAAGGTCGTCACCGATTGACTTAACCTCGGAAAAGTCAGTTGGTCTAGCAAGTACAATCTGGAGAGTAGTAGTTGCAGCAATCTTAACTTCTCTGTTCTTTGCATCTCTTGTTGAACTTACGTTTTCGTTTGTTGCGTATGTTTCTTCGATTTCTGTCTCTTCATCTGCACCGACAAACATACTCTTTAATCCGTTTAATACACTCATTTTATTTCTCCTCCGTATATTTTCTTGCTCCGTAGAGCGCTGTTCCTAATCTTACGAGCGTTGAACCATGCTTTACAGCCTGCTCATAGTCACCCGACATTCCCATTGAAAGGGTATCAAAAAAGTTGCCGTATTTACTTTTATTAGTGAGATATATACCATGCATTTTATCAAAAACAGCTTCATCGCATCCAACAGGTGGAATTGTCATAAGACCTCTTAATCTTAATCCCTCGAGCTGCGAAGTATAATCTAGCAGTTCACCGAGCTGTTCAAGTGAGACTCCACTCTTTGAAGCTTCGTCACCGATATTAACCTCAACCAAAATATCCATAACCTTATTGTTTTTAACAGCAAGTTTATTTATCTCATTAGCGAGCTTTACGCTGTCGACCGACTGAATCATACTCACGCTATCGATTATGTACTTGACCTTATTGGTTTGAAGATGTCCGATAATATGCACCTGTGCGGGCTTATAAATATCTTTTTTAGAGAGATATTCTTGAACCCTATTCTCGCCCAGGAGATTGATGCCAAGGTCAATTGAAGCATTGACTACATCGGCAGGTACAGTTTTTGTTACGCCCATAATATCGACTTTATCATCTGGGCTTCTGTACTTAGCACAGGCATTACTGATATTATAACATATTGTTTTATAATTTTCAACCAGATAATTATAGAAATCAGTTGCTCCGGCATCAGCGTTTTTTAACATTGTATCCCTCCAGAACAATCTGGTCGTACACGTTTAGATAATCAGGATCTTCGGTGATTTTGGTGAGAACGAAATCGTCGCCCTCGTAAATTACTTCAATCTTCTTAAAGATTCTATCCTCACCATAGATAACGTACACGCCTTTTTGGTTGTCTACAAATCTAATAGCCTTTCTATCTACCTTAATGCCCTTATAGTCATCAAATACAAGGTACATCTGCTCGACTCTGTTCTTAATTATGCTTGAATCCATCATTTCACAATCTAGGATGATAATGCAATTACCCTCATCATCAATCTTTCTGATGCTTTCGACATACACGTCATACGAACTACTGCCAGATGACAGCTTTACGTCGAGATATGTATCTGAAAAATACGGATTATTTGTATTAATAATACCGATAATCTTACAGCTATAGCTATCGAAGCATTTTCCAACTGTGCCATATGTTTCCTTACGAGGATTCTCAATTATGCTATTGATATCATCCGCTGTAAGGTCATATATTGTTTCGTAATTCAGCTCTTCTTCATAACCATCAGTTACGCTCACGAAATAGCCGCCCTCTTCTGAAACTATTGTAGATATAGGGTCGCTATAAACGTCTTTAACGAGCTCGATTTTACCGGTTAGAGAATTGATAAGGCTATGATAATCACTATCAACTCCGGTTATGATATTGTATTTATTCATAAGCATAAGAAGCTCAGATTTATCCTTCTGGGCACTCTCATACTCGCCAAGCTGAATATGATTGATTATCTCGCTATACTTTTCGTCGATAAGCTTCTTCACGCTATCTGCATCGGAATAATCAGCTTCGGCATAGCTTTGTGCTTCGTTGAGATTTTCTATCTCCTGTTCATAGGCATCGATTCTTTGCTTAGAAAGAATCTCGCTCTTAGAAGAATAGCATTCAGCGATAACCGAGCCGGCAGAAATCTTACTACCATCACTATAGCGATAATTTATAACGCCATCTGACGAAGATTTTACAAGCGTTTCATTTCTAACGATAATACCCTTGAATGAGATACTTTCTGATACCTCATATTCGAGTGCTACGTTATATTCAAACTTATCATTATAAGCAAAGTACAGCTGACTTCCTAGAGTCAAAAGCACAAATATTGACAGCAGCCAAGCAACAACTCTTAGTGTTGTTGAATTAGCTGAATTCATATCCGTGCACCTATTTACTCAGCAGAGTTATTTGCATCGAGAATGTTGATTGACTTTATAGGCACGATAGTAGAGATAGCATGCTTATAAATAACATACTGCTTACCGTCGCAATCAGCAATTACGATATAGCTGTCAAAGCCCTTAACCATACCCTTGAACTGGAATCCGTTAACGAGGAAAAAGGTTACCGGAATCTTATCCTTTCTTGCCTGATTAAGAAACACATCCTGAAGGTTTAAATTCTTGTTCATTTTAATTTGTCTCCTTTGTTCTAAGCCAAAATATCGTCTTTCTGCAGGCAATTCTATCCCAGCCTACATTTATGGTTTAATTATATCATAAAATAAGTGATTTGACTACAAAACTTTTTAAAATTTTTGTTAATTCTTCATCGGAAGTTAACATATTCTCATCATCCATATACACCCAGTTTATACGCTCATCTCTTCTGAACCAAGTGAGCTGTCTTTTGGCATATCTGCGAGACTCCATTTTTATTTTTTCAACGCAGTTTTCGAGAGTGTCTACTCCGTCGAGATAAGGCTTTAATTCCTTGATTCCGATAGCCTGATTCGCTGTAGCACGAAGTGGATTAGCGAAGAAATTTTTAGCTTCGTCAACAAGCCCGTTTTGGAGCATAATATCAACACGCTTATTTATTCTATCGTACAGCTTTTCTCTAACATGAAAGTTAAGCCCTATCATACATGTTTTATATGGCGATTCCTCTACCCTGCTTCTTTCCTTATGCGTAGAGAGTTTTTCGCCAGTCATTTTATAGACCTCTAAGGCTCTCACGACACGAGAAAGATTATTTTCGTGGACTGCACTTGCCGTTTCGGGATCGACCTCTTTTAGCATAGTCCAGAGTGTATGGTTACCTTTTTCATTAGCTATTTTATACAGCTCATCACGGATTTCGGTGCTTGAGCATGTATCGTCGAGCTTTACATTATCGACAAGCGAGCTTATATACAATCCTGTACCACCGACAACTATAGGGAGCTTTCCTCTGGAAGTAATATCTTCTATTACCTCTCTAGCCAGTGTTAGATAGTCAGCTACGGAAAAGCTAACATCCGGCTCGGCAAAATCTATAAGGTGATGTTTTATCCCCTGCATTTCATTTTCGGTTGGCTTTGCAGTTGAGATAGTCATAGACTTATATATCTGCATCGAATCGGCAGAAACGACTTCGCCTCCGAGCTCCTTTGCAAGCAGAACTCCTGCTCGTGTTTTCCCTGAAGCAGTTGGGCCGGCAATAACAACAAGTGGTATTTTATTCAAGTCTAATCACTTCCCGTCATTACACTATACGGCGAAACTGCTTTTCGATATCAGCCTTAGTAAGCTTAATCACGACAGGTCTACCGTGTGGACAATATCTGATTTTTGGATTATTAAAGACAGCCTTTACGATAACAGCAAGTTCGGCATCAGAGGTATTATCATTAGCCTTTATAGCTGCCTTACATGCTATAGAATGGAAAAGTTCATCGAAAACATCAAGCTGTGGATTAACTTTGAAGTTCTTAAAATTCTCTGCTATTTCACTAACTACATCTGCAGGGTTAAGCTCACTGATGATAAGTGGAACACCCTTGACTGCGACAGTCGGTGCAACGTCAGGTTCTAGCATAAAGCCAATCTTCTCGGCATTTTCGAGGTTATCGCATATTGCGTCATATTCATCAAAAGAGAGTTGTACCATAACAGGCTCCAGGAGCATTTGGCAATCGAGATTCTTGATATCCTCCTTAATCTTCTCGAAGATAAATCTCTCATGTGCAGCGTGCTTATCGATAAGATACATTGAGCCTTCTGCCTCGACGATTATATACGTTTTAAACACCTCTCCGATTATTGTAGGAATAACCGACTCGTCAGGCTGTTCGGGCTTAGGTTCGACATGAAACTCTTTCTTGACAAATGAGCTTTTATCAAGATATTTAAACTGCGAGGAAGCTGATTCATTTTCTGCTTCAAAATAAGCTTCTGTATTTATATCTTGTGGTATTTTAGCAGATTCTTCTACCTGTCTTGGAGCTTGGGTAACTGCTCTGTAATTAAGCTCACAATTAGGGGTATACTGCTCTTGCTTTTCTCTGACATACACCTGCTCGATAGGAGCTTTATATACAGCTTCCTGCTGGACTTCAGGGGTGCTGAATGACATAGCTATCTGGGTAGCCTTTTCATCCTTAAACATAGGACGAAGCTGCTGTTCGGTGAAATTTCTTGTGACGGCAGAGGATATGTTCATTTCGCTTTCTTTATCCTCATTAAGCAAGGCATTTTTTATAGCAAAATAGACGCTATCGTATATAAGCTTTTCATTAGAAAACCTAACCTCGATTTTTGTAGGATGCACATTTACATCAACAATTTCGGGCGGCATATCGAGCATAAGCACGCACGCGGCGACCTTACCGGTCATAAGCATATTGGAATATGCTTCGTCGGTAGCGTGCATACAAGTCATAGACTTAACGTATCTTTTGTTTATAAAAAAGTTTTGGAAAGCGTGATTAGCCTTTGCGTCAAGTGGCTTTACGGTATAGCCGGTAACCTTAATACCGTTATTAGAATAGTCAACAGGGATAAGCGATGATGCAAATTCTTTTCCAAAAACAGAATAGATTGCAGAATAGAGCTTTCCATCACCTGCTGTGAGTAATTCATTTTTATTATCCCTTACAAACTTAATTGAAATTTCAGGATGAGAAAGTGCAATCTTATTGACGATAGCGGCAATAGCATTACCTTCGGTAACATCCTTCTTTAAAAACTTCAATCTTGCAGGAACATTATAGAAAATATCTCTGACGATAATTGTGGTTCCGTCGGGACAGCCGGACTGCTCGTGGGCTTCCTCTTGTGCACCACATATACGATAATGGGTTCCATAATCGTTCTCGGGACACTTTGTTATTACATCGACCTTAGCTACTGCACAAACCGATGCCAAGGCTTCTCCACGGAAGCCAAGAGTCATTATTTTATCAAGGTCGCTCTTCTGGGATATCTTACTCGTTGCATGACGAACAAACGCCTTTGGTACATCATCAAATGAGATACCACAGCCATTATCGGTTATTCGCATATATGTTCTACCACCGTTTTTAATCTCGACGGTAATAACATTAGCTCCTGAGTCTATTGCATTTTCTATAAGCTCTTTAATAACAGCCGATGGTCTATCGATAACTTCACCTGCTGCAATAAGCTCGGAGATTTCCTTACTGAGTAGATTTATTCTTCCCATAATGCTTCCTTACTATATGTATTTATAGAGTTCCTTGACAAACTCTCTGAGTTCTGAGTCAGAAAGCTCATCTACACTTGTTTTCTTCAACTTATCAATTATCACGTTCTCGCCGATTCTGGCAAAGCTTAACTGGTCAGCGTCACTATTCGCCTGTTTTGCAAGCTCATTCTTGCGATTATTTTCAAGCTCAAGCTCTGAAAGAAGCTCCTTAGCTCTTTGAATAATCTTTTGAGGAAGTCCTGCAAGCTTTGCAACCTCGATACCGTAGCTTTCGTCGACACCACCCGGTACGATTTTACGCAGGAACTTGATATTATCGCCAACCTGCTTTACGGCAACAGAATAATTCTTGACACCGACAAGCTCACCTTCGAGACCTATGAGCTCATGATAATGTGTAGCAAAAAGTGTTTTACAGCTTAGAGATTTTGAAGTTGAGATATACTCGCACACTGCTCTTGCTATACTGATTCCGTCAAAGGTAGATGTACCTCTGCCGACCTCGTCAAGAATAACAAGGCTATTGTTTGTAGCGTGTTTTACAATCTCGGCAACCTCGCTCATTTCCACCATAAAAGTAGACTGACCTGCTGTTAAGTCATCGCTTGCGCCTACACGAGTAAAAATTCTGTCGACAACAGAAATTTTAGCATAATCGGCAGGGACGAACGAGCCTATCTGTGCCATGAGTGTAATAAGGGCAACCTGACGCATAAACGTAGACTTACCAGACATATTAGGGCCTGTTATTATGCTCATACGGTTAGATGTTCTATCCAGGTAACAATCGTTAGGAACAAACATCTCGTCCTTCTGCATAAGCTCGACAACCGGATGTCTGCCGTTCTTAATGTCTATTATTCCGTCTATTGCGATTTCAGGCTTTGAATAGCCGTTATTCATAGCAACATTGGCAAACGAACAGAGCACGTCTATTGTAGCAACAGCTGAGGCAGTCTCTTGGACAAGCTTAAGCTGGGTTGCGCAGAAATCTCTTACTTCGGTGAAAATTTCGCCCTCTAAAGTAATGACCTTATCGCTTGCTCCGAGAATTGTATTCTCGGCAATTTTTAGTTCATTGGTTATAAATCTCTCGCAGTTAGCGAGAGTTTGTTTTCTGATATAGGTATCCGGCACCAAATCGTAATAGGATTTTGTAACCTCGATATAATATCCAAACACTCTGTTATATCCGATTTTAAGGTTCTTGATACCGGTTGCGTCTTTTTCCTTAGCTTCGATACTGCTAATAATATCCTTACCACCAGAGATGATATTTCTAAGGTCATCAAGGTCACTATTGAAGCCTTCCTTAATAACCCCACCATCCTTGACATTTGCAGGAGGTTCATCAACTATCGCGTTTTCTATAAGGTTAGAAATAGCTTCAAGTGTTGAAATAGAGTTATTAAGCTGAGTTAAAAGCTTTGAGCTAAAGCCAGATAAATGCGTCTTGATTGCAGGAAGCTTTAAGGCTGTTAGCGAAAGTGCCTTTAAATCTCTTGGAGTAGCCGTTTTATACATAACTCTAGTCATAAGACGTTCAAGGTCATATACACCACTAAGCAATGATGCAAGCTCAGACAGTTCTACTGGTGACATCACAAGCTGTTCAACAGCATCGAGTCTAGCCATAATCTTAGATGGATTAACAAGTGGCTGTTCAAGATAACTTTTGAGCATACGCTTTCCCATAGAGGTTTTTGTGCTATCGAGAACCCAGAGGAGACTTCCTTTTTTCTCTTTATTACGAAGAGTTTCGGTAAGCTCTAGATTACGCCTTGCTGTAAGACCTATAGTCATAATAGGCTCGCTATCGTGAGTAATTATCTTTGAAAATCTACCAACAGAAGCCTTTTGAGTTTCACAAATATATCCAAAAAGTCCACAAACAGCCTTCTCAGATATACTGTCCGGAGCAACGCCTAGCTGTGAAATAGATGATACAGAAAACTGCATCGCGGTAGCTTCTTTATTTTTATCACCGATAAAATCGCCTTCATCAAGAAGTGATACGGCTGTTTTGAGCTTATCCTTAACAAAAGCTGACACTTCCTTCATTGTAAGGAAATAATCATTTATCAAGAGCTCGGCAGGCGAAAATCGAGAAAGTTCATTTATAACGCCTGCTGACATATCTTTTCCGCTAAATCCAAAGAGGTGCACCTCGCCTGTTGAAATATCAGCAAGGCAGATTGCACATTCCTTTGCCTTTGCATAGAGTGAGCAAATGTAATTGTTGCTGGATTCGTCAAGAAGACTACTTTCGATAAGGGTACCTGGTGTAACTACACGAACGATATCACGCTTAACCAGGCCTTTAGCTGTTGCAGGGTCTTCGACCTGCTCGCAGATTGCAACCATATAGCCTTTTTCAATCAGCTTTTTGAGATACACATCACAAGCATGGAATGGCACACCACACATTGGTGCTCTCTCTGACAAGCCGCAATCACGCCCGGTCAGAGTAAGCTCCAGCTCTTTAGAAGCTGTTATAGCATCATCAAAAAACATTTCATAGAAGTCGCCCAGACGATAGAACAGGATATGCTTTGCATATTTACTTTTCATAGCAGCATATTGTTGCATCATTGGCGAAAGCTTTGAGGTTTCAATGTCACCGAGTTTTAACACTTGCTCACCTTCTTTATTGTAGTTATATATCTGTCAATCTATTAGTGACAGCCTGCGCAGGAAGAACAGCTACCTGTACAGCTATGTGGCTGTTCCTCAGGGCAAGTCATTGGGTCCTCGCCATTAGCAGCCATTGTAATAATGAAATTAATGGAATTCAAGAGCTTGTCCATAGCTTCCTTAGCGTCATTATATGCGTTCATATTCTCATTTGACATAATCTTTGTATAGATTTCACGCATCTGGCCGTCGAGCTCTGTCATAAGCTCTTTATTCTGCTCATCCTCAGACTTCTGCATCTGCTGGCCGTACTTCATTCTAACGATATTGAATTCGCCGATAAGGTTCTGAAGCTCGCCGTCTGTATCATTCTTTTCTTTTGCTGAAAGATAAGCAAGGTATCTTTCGTCCTTCTGGAGTGCAACTCCGAGTTCTCTTGTAAGTTCAATTACTGTCATAATTATTCTCCTTCATCTTCATATAGATTTTTTATCAACTTCACCGAGCAAAGCCCAATTCATTGCTTTAGTAATTTTTACGGGAACAAACTGCCCCTTGAGAACACTATCGCCCTTAAACTCTACGATAATATTCTCGTCTGATTTTCCTGCGAGGTAGCCATCACCTGTTCTGCCGTCTGTATCGGCAAGCACCAAAAGAGTCTTACCGACAAATCTGGAAAGCCAAGCAGTCGCAGTCTCACGCTGTTCAAGTATAAGTTCTCTCAGCCACAAGCCCTTTTGCTTATCGGATATATTATCTGTAAGCTCTGCTGCTTTTGTTCCGCTTCTTTTAGAGTATACATACGAAAATACGTTATCAAATTTCACAAGCTTCAAAAACTCCTTAGTCTTGCAAAACTGCTCATATGTTTCTCCCGGAAAGCCGACTATAATATCGGTTGAGAACGAGAAGTCTGGCTCCAGACTTCTAGCGTAATTAACTATATCGATGTAATCACTTGTTGAATATCTTCTATTCATGGCAAAGAGTATTTCATCACAGCCGGACTGAACAGGAAGATGCAGATGCTTTGCGACCTTTGGTAGCTTAATTATAGCGTCAATAAGCTCGCGACTTGCATCCTTAGGATGAGAGCTGACGAATCGTATTCTAAAATCGCCATCAATTGAATTTAGCTTCTCCAGAAGCTTTACAAAGCCATAGCCGTAGGAATTTACATTCTGTCCCAGAAGGGTTAATTCCTTACAACCACTTTCAACAAGTGCCTTTGCTTCTTCATAGATAGGCTCAATCTCACGGCTTCTCTCCCTGCCACGCACATAGGGTACGATACAGTATGAGCAAAAATTGTTGCAGCCATACATAATTGGGATGCTTGCCTTTGTTATATCCTGTCTTAATTGTTTTAAATCCTCAGACATAAGGTCGCTATCGTCTTGGAGTGAAAACGAACGTTTTTTATACGCCAGCGCTGATTCTATCATTTGAGGAAGCTTACTTACGCCATAGGTGCCAAACACAATATCCACATGAAGATAGCTTTCCTTAATTCTATCTGCAATATGCTTTTGCTGAGTCATGCAGCCACAAATTGCGATTATTGTTTTTGAATCTTTTTCTTTAAGCCTTTTGAGCTCTCCAATATTACCAAATACTCTATCCTCGGCATTTTCTCTAACGGCACAGGTATTAAGCACAATAAGCTTTGCTTTATTTACATCATCGGTAAAACCATAGCCACATTGAGAAAGCAAGCCCATGATTTTCTGCCCGTCGCTGACATTTTGAGCACAGCCATACGAATGGACATAGCAAAGTGGCTTATCGCAATATTCTTTTTTAAGAAGCTCTGAAAGCCTTACAATGCTCGGTTCGACCACCAAACCACAAGATATAGAACTGTTTTTCAAAACATAGCTCCTTTTTTATTACATATAGTGTTATTATATCATATTCAAGTATTTATTGCAATAGTTTTTATCACTAAACGTATCGCATAATGCAAAAAAACATTGAAAAAAAAAGATCTTCGTGTTATAATTGAAACAACGTTTCACTTTCGGTCAAAAATTATCTACTAGGAGTGCTAGGCTATGGTTATGACAATAGATATTCCAAGATGGGGTGGGTTCTTCAACGTACCTATCAGCGTTGCGGAAAAATACTTAAAGCTTTCCTCGGCAGAGCAGTTAAAGGTGCTACTTTTTGTACTTTCAAATGGTACGCCCAACATTGATTGCTCGTACGTTGCTGATGCACTTTCTATGTCCGACGAAGCTGTAGAGGACGCGCTACACTACTGGCATTCTGTAGGTGTAATCACAATTGAGGGATGCACGGCTACTGTTATTACGAGACAGACAGAAACTGTAGAAAAACCGATTGTAGAAAGCAGTACTAATCAACCAGAAAAGAAACGTGCTGTTATAAAATACAGGCCTACAGACATTGAAAAGCTTGCAAAATCAGATTCTGAGATTTCGACGTTATTTGAACAAATTCAAAAGACGCTATGCAGAACTATCAAAGACAACGAGCAGATGTCTTTAATAAACCTACACGGATTCTTCGGCTTCCCTGTTTCAACTATTATCATGCTATGCGAATACTGTCACAGCATTGGCAAGGACCAGTTTGCTTATATTGAAAAGGTTGCGAAGGATTGGTACGAAAACGGCATTATTGAACCAAAGGATGCAGAGCCTGAAATAAAGAGACTTTCTGAATATCACTCCTACGAGTCTGAGCTAAAGCGACTGCTTGGGCTTCCGGCGAGAACGACCAAGAGCCAGAAGGAGTATTTTGAAAAGTGGCATAGGCTTAATTTTTCTGTTGAGCTGGTAGATTATGCAGGCGAACTCAGTATAGACAACACAAGCAAGCACGCTATAAGCTTTGAATATATGGATTCTATACTCACAAGGTGGAATGAAAGTAGCATAAAGACTGTTGCTCAGGCAAAAAAGGATTCAGACAAATGGCACGAGGAAAACGACAAGCCACGCAGTAACAAAAAACCTAGTGCAGCTTCAGGTGAACGCAAGAAGGCCGGCAGCAAGCTTGCTGACATACACAGAGAAAGAATTATGAAGCTTTTAGAGGATTAATTTTAAGAGAAGAGTGATAATATATGAAATACAGTGAGAACGTTTATCTAAGGGCAGAAAACATAATCACAGAAAGATACATACGAGCTGTAACCGAGTATGAAAGCAGAAAAGAAGCTGTTTGTGCCATGTACCCTGAAATCAAAGCTGTCAGCGAGAAAATTGAAAATGCTATATCTGAGGTTGCCGCTGTCATTGAGCAGAAGAAGAGCAACACCGGAGAGCTTCTTGAAAAAATAGGTCAAGAAAACCTTGAGGCACAAAAGACCAGAAAGAAGCTTCTTGTAGCATTTAATTATCCTGAAGACTATCTGGAGATTCCATACACCTGCAAAAAGTGCAAGGACAAGGGATTTGTAGAAGGGATACGTTGTAGCTGCTTTGAAGAAGTTTTGAAAAAGTGTGCCATAGAGGAGCTTTCTAAAAACTGTGCGATAGAGCTTAGGAACTTCAAGGATTTTTCACTTGATTATTACACTGGCGATGACAAGGAAACAATGAAGCAAAACCTTAAAATCTGTAAGCTATATTCTTCTAAATTTACAACAAAGTCTCCGTCGCTGTTCTTTATCGGAGAAACAGGTCTTGGAAAGACATTACTTTCTTCTGCAATTGCAAACACTGTTCTTTCAAAGGGCTTTAGTGTTGCCTTCGACAACATATCTGAGTTTTTAAGAAAGATTGAAAACGAGCACTTTGGCAGAGCAAGTGGTGACACCTTAGAGCTACTTACCACTGTTGACCTTGTTATACTTGACGACTTAGGCTCTGAGTACGCTACCCCCTTCTCTCAGTCAACAATTTACAGCATTATCAATACAAGACTTGGCAGAGGGCTTCCGACAATTATTTCTACAAACCTCACTTTTGACGAGCTTAAAAATACATACAACAACAGAATCATCTCAAGAATTGATGGTCAGTTTACACATCTAGTTTTCAAGGGCGAAGATGTAAGATACCAGACAAACTCCAAATAATTGAATAATTTATACACAAAAGCTGTTTTCTATCATTTTTAGAAAACAGCTTTTACTTATGCTAATGCTAACAACAAAAGAGCAGTACCGATCATTCGATACTGCTCGAAAATATTATTCTGCGATAACCTTATGGAATGCTTTCTTGCCCTTCTTGATAATAACCTCACCGACAATTTCAATCTTTGCCTGAGGGTCTTCTACCTTCTGGTCATTGACAGAAACGCCACCTTGCTGGACAAGTCTTCTGCCTTCTGAATTAGAAGCAGCGAGCTTTGTTCTAACGAGAAGCTCTAAGATACCCATTGCACCGTCTGTAAGGTCAGCCATAGGGATAGCAGTTGTAGGCATATCTGCATTATTTGAGCCACTACCAAAGAGTGCCTTTGCAGCTTCTCTAGCCTTATCAGCTTCTTCCTCACCGTGAACAAGCTTTGTAAGCTCGTAAGCTAAGAGCTCCTTAGCCTTATTATACTGAGCGCCCTCCATTGTCTTTTCCATTTCTTCAATTTCTTCAACAGGAACGAAGGTGAGCATCTTAAGGCACTTGATAACATCAGCATCGCCAACATTTCTCCAATACTGGAAGAAGTCGTAAGGAGAAGTCTTCTGAGCATCAAGCCAAACTGCGCCCTTCTCTGTCTTACCCATTTTCTTGCCTTCTGAGTTAAGCAGAAGAGTGATTGTCATAGCATGTGCGTCCTTGCCGAGCTTCTTTCTGATAAGCTCAGTACCACCGAGCATATTTGCCCACTGGTCGTCTCCACCGAACTGCATATTACAGCCGTAATCGGTGTATAGCTTATAAAAGTCGTATGACTGCATAATCATATAGTTAAACTCTAAGAATGTAAGACCTCTTTCCATTCTCTGCTTATAACACTCAAACGAGAGCATTTTATTTACGCTAAAGCAAGCGCCTACCTCTCTGAGTACATCGACGTAATTTAAGTCAAGGAGCCAGTCACCGTTGTTAACTACGATAGCCTTATCCTCAGAAAAGTCGATAAAGCGGCTCATCTGCTTCTTGAAGCATTCCACATTATGATTGATGGTTTCCTTAGTCATCATCTTTCTCATATCGGTCTTACCTGATGGGTCACCAATCATAGCAGTACCACCACCGATAAGAACGATAGGCTTATTACCAGCCATTTGGAGACGCTTCATAAGGCATAGTGCCATAAAGTGACCTACGTGAAGCGAATCAGCAGTAGGGTCAAAGCCAATATAGAAGGTAGCCTTTCCTTCATTAATAAGCTCCTTGATTTCATCTTCATTTGTGAGCTGAGCTAAAAGCCCACGTCTTTTGAGTTCTTCAAAAAGTGTCATAGATATTCTCCTTAATAAAAATTATCAAATCTTTGCCGTCACAAAACAAAAAATCCTCTGACGGTATTATCCATCAGAGGACGACTTATCATTACCGATAAACCGTGGTACCACCTCAGTTTATTGCTTTAGGTCAAGCAACCTCAACGACGCTTTAACGGGCGTACCCGAAGACACCTACATACAAGTTTCTCAGCATCTTAGCTCCAAGATGTATTTCAAAGGCTCTTTGTACTCCCTTTCACCAAACGGAAGCTCTCTTTGACTAAAGAAATCCTTTTACTTCTTCTTTTCACAGCCACTTTCGATATGATAACACAATATAAATGCTTTGTCAAGAGTGGAGGTGGCTTTTTATTCTATCAAGTGCTCCTTTTTCAAGTCTTGAGACCTGTGCTTGTGAAATTCCGATTGACTTTGCGACCTCGACCTGTGTTTTTCCTGCAAAATACCTTAGATATAGAATATTTCTTTCCCTATCTCCTAACTCTTTAATTGCTTCTTTAAGTGAAATCTCCTGCAGCCAGCTTTCGTCATCGGAACTATCTCCTATCTGGTCGAGGACATATAGTGTATCACCGCTTTCTGAAAAAACAGGCTCATATAGTGAGACCGGCTCGGTTATTGACTCTAGTGCTATGACAACATCGCTTTTCTTGGCGTCTATATCACTTGTTATTTCTGAAATTGTCGGCTCACGCTTCAAACTGATTGTAAGCTTTTCTTTTGACTGCATTGCTTTATAGGCTAAATCTCTAAGTGAACGGCTGACTCTTATTGGAGTATTGTCACGAAGGTATCTTCTTAGCTCACCACCAATCATCGGCACGGCGTAAGTGCTAAATCTAACATCCATATTTGTATCGAAGTTATCTATTGCCTTCATAAGGCCGATAACGCCAACCTGAAAGAGGTCGTCGGGGCTTTCACCTCTGCCCAGATATTTTTGCAAGACGCTCAAAACGAGTCGCAGGTTACAAGTAATAAGCTCATTTCTGGCATTTTTATCACCGTGTTGTGCCAGTTTAATAAGAGCGATTTTTTCCTCCTCTTTTAATGTCTTAAGCCTTGATGTATTAACACCGCTGATTTCAACCTTATTATACTGCATTGGTATATACTCCTTAGGCAAAATCTACAAGATAATTATTGCCTTATATCAAGCTATATATACCTTATTTTTACAAACAAAAAGTCCTGCGAACTTTTCGCAGGACAAATAGCATTATAGTTCTTTTGCTTTTTCGATAAGCTCTTTGGCATTTTTAAGTGTAGTTTCTGTAATACTTTCACCACCCAAAATCCTAGCGATTTCGTCTACTCTGCCGTTATCATCAAGAGTCTTTACATCAGTAACAGTTCTGTCGCCCTTGACAGTCTTTTCTATAAGTAGGTGGTTATCTGCCATAACGGCTATCTGTGACAGATGAGTAACGCAAAGCACTTGACGCAACTTAGAAATCTGCTTTAGCTTAACTCCGATTTTCTGAGCAGCTATACCACTGACGCCTGTATCAATTTCATCAAAAACAAGTGTTGGGATATCATCTCTATGTGCGATTACGTTTTTCAAGGCAAGCATAATTCTCGAAAGCTCACCACCCGATGCAATTTTGGCAATCGGCTTTGGCTCCTCACCGATATTAGCTGAAATCAAGAACTCGATATTATCAAGTCCATTGACAGTAAGCTTACCCTTCTCCTGCGATACGGCTATAGAAACATTCGGCATGCTGAGGAAGGAAAGCTCACTAGCGACTTCCTCTGAAAAGCGCTCGCCTGCTTTTTTTCTCGCATCTGATAGTGCATAGGCTTTAATAGAAACCTGCTTTAGAAGTGCTTGACGCTCTTCGCTTAGTGCTTCGATAGAGTTTTCTTCTCCCGTAAGAGATAGAAGCTCGTCGCCTGCATTATTGTACATTTCTATGAGCCCGTTAACGTCGGTATTATACTTCTTTTTAAGAGTTAAGATAGCGTCACGTCTATCGCTTAAAGCAGCGAAGTTCTTAGGATTAATTTCAAGTGATGACGATAGTCTAATAAGCTCACCTGCGATATCGTCAAGCTCTATCCTTACAGAATTAATGCGCTCGATTATTGACTCTAAATCAGAAAAATCCTCAGCATACTCCGATAGCTTTTGAGAAGCTTCTGCAACAAGGCTACTTGCACCGCCGACATCATCATCGCCATAGAGCCTGGTATTTACCATTGCTAGTGCTTGAGTCAGTGACACAGAATTTTCTGCGAGCATAAACTTATTTTCAATCTCGTCATCCTCGTTTGGTAAAAGCTCTAGTGGCTTAATATCATTAACGATTTCCGAAAGCTTTGCGACACGTTGTTGCTTTGCATTTTCATCGAGCGAGAGCTGCTTAATTTTCCTGGAAACATCCTGAAGCTTTTTAAAGCTATTCTTATAATCATCTAAAAGCTCATCATTTTCTGCATAGGAGTCTAGTATATATAGATGTTTATCCGGAGAAAGCAAAATCTGATTATCGTGTTGCCCGTGAATATTAACAAGCTGATTGCCTATTTCTTTAAGTAGTGAGACATTGGCAGGTCTTGAATTTATCCTACCGATACTTCCACCGTCTGATGATATTTCCCTGGAAATAATTAGCTCATCGCCATCGCAGGAAATTCCGCTTTCTACTAAAAGGTCTATAGTAGATTTAGGAACATTATCAAAAACGGCAGTAATTACAGCTTTTTTCTCGCCACTACGGACAATGTCCTTAGTAATTCTTTGACCAAGAACGGCATTTATTCCATTGATGAGTATTGACTTTCCTGCACCAGTTTCGCCGGTAAAGACATTCACGCCACTCGTAAAGTCTATAGAAGCTTTCTCGATTACAGCGAGATTTTCTATATACAGCTCCTTTAGCATATTGCCGTTCTCCTTTCGTAAAATTTACGCCCTTACATCATTTTTTAGCTCTTCAGCCAGGGCGACGGCTGATTGTTCATTCTTGACGAGCACAAAAATAGTATCGTCACCTGCGAGTGTTCCGACGATTTGTGGAAGCTTAGCAGCATCGAGCTTTGCACAGACTGCTTGCGCCATACCTGTTTGGCACTTAATCACAACTGTATTCATAGCATAATCGATTGATTGAACGAGGCTTCCTAGCACTGAGTGAAGTTCTTCAAGTGGCGAACGCCTTACGTTCTTGCTTTCAAGCTGACTATACTTATATGTACCGTCCTTTGCAAGAGTTTTGACGAGGTTCATCTCGTTTATATCTCTTGACACGGTAGCTTGAGTTACTTTAAAGCCCAGAGCGACCAACTCATCCTTAAGTGCCTCTTGAGTAGCGATATTTTTATGTTTAATAAGGTCTGAAATGACCAACTGTCTTTTCTTTTTCATAAGCTACCTACCTTCAGTTTAATCCTTGAGTGGCTTAATAAGCTTCTTATTTACTAGGTCATAGAAGCTTGAGCCGGTAATATCTATAAGACTTACTGAATTTTCCGAACGCACAATTTTCACCTTGTCGCCCGGTGTTAAGTCTAGCTCTGCTACGCCATCGACTTCAAGTGTAACGTGGGGATTTGTTGCTGCGTTATAGCAAACACTGATTTCTGAATCCGCTGAGAAAATCATTGAACGAGCAAACAACGAATGAGGACAAATCTGCGTAAACTCGATACAATCAAGCTGAGGCTCGATAAGTGGGCCACCTGCTGACAAAGAATAAGCAGTGGCACCTGTTGGTGTAGAAAAAATAAGTCCGTCAGCTCTAAGTGCAGTAATTACGCTCTCGTTCTTTTCAACGACAAAGTCAGCAATCTTACAGCCTGTTCCCTTAGAGAACACGACGTCGTTAAGCGCTGTAAACTCTTTTTGCTGACCGTTTTGAAGGCAAGCTATCGCTTTTAGCATCATTCTGTTAGATACAGTAAATCTGCCCTCGCAGAAATCTCTAAGCAATTCGATTTCATCATGCTCAAGAGTTGCCATAAAGCCTAGTCTACCACTATTTATACCAAGAATTGCCTTATTATGCTTTGCAAATCTTTTGGCGTGTCTTAAAATTGTACCGTCGCCACCTACAACGAGTATGTAATCGCACTTTTCTACCATTTCATGTGGCTTGCCATAGATGACCGACTCTACGTTAATTATATCTTTTATAGCCTCGTCGGAACACAACTGACAGCCCAGCGACAAAAGTATTTCGCACGCTTTATGCGTATATTCAAGGCAGGTATTCTTATCTAAATTCGGAGAAATATAGATTATCAATTCGGTCACCATCCTTTAAGTTTATTTCAAAGCTTCAAAGGCTTCTTTGACAAGAAGCGTTACATCTGCACTATATGGAACTGCTTTTTCTTCCTTACTGATAAGGGTTAGATATTCGATATTACCGTCGCCACCTTTAATTCCCGACCACGTAATACCATGCACGTTACAATTATTAACGGCAAAAAACTCCAGCATTTCTCTTATCACGGTAACATGCACTTTTCTATCCTTAACTATACCACCCTTACCGATATTCTGCTTACCGGCCTCGAACTGTGGCTTAATCAGAAGGACAAGCTTTGTACCATTACCGACAGCTGAAAGCATTGGCAAGAGTGCAATTTTAAGAGAGATAAACGAGAGGTCTGCAGTCATTATATCGATATTATCGCTAAAGAAATCTTTTGTGAGCTCTTTTACATTAACGCCTTCCAGATTCACAACTCTGCTATCATTTTTAAGCTTATCGGAGAGCTGGTCGTGTCCTACATCTACGGCAAAAACTTTATTTGCGCCGTTTTGGAGCATATAATCGGTAAAGCCACCGGTTGAGGCACCGATATCGGCACAGGTTTTACCTTTAAAATCAATGGAAAATAGCTCTGATGCCTTTTCCAGCTTTAATCCTGCTCTACTGACATATTTAAGCTGTCCTCCGAGCACCTCAAGTCTATCTTCATTAGAAACGTCGGCAGAAGGTTTAGTTACAACCTTACCATTCAAAGCTACGTTTCCGTTCTTTATAAGCTCCTTTGCTCTTTCGCGAGAAGTGGCAAGTCCATTACTCACAAGTGCGCTATCAAGACGCTCACTCATTGATATTCTCCTTTACCTTCTCTACGATTTTTTCGGTTGACAGACCACACTCATCCATGAGCGAATCTACGTCACTATGTGACAGAAATTTTTCAATACATGTAACGCTGTAACGTTTAGCTTCACGAGAAAGCTTTTGAGAAACAGAGCCATTAACATAGCCTTCCTCAAAGAATAAAGTTATCTCATAATTAGAGATTATTTTCTTAACATCATTACTAATCGGATGAATCTTGACAAGCTTTAAAATGTCAACAGCTATTCCCTGCTTTTCTAGGAAAGCTTTAGCTTTATAGACATTTTCGTAGAGTCTACCATAAGTCACGAGAAGGACTTTAGAATTATTACCGACTAGTGTATAATCTGTTGAAAGCTGACTTTTATCAAAGGTAGACTTATCATCGCCTCTTGGATATCTTACAGCAATTACGCCTTTTTTTGCACTAACTGCTTTATCAACGCAAAGTGACAGCTCCTCATAGCAAGAAGGAGAATAGACAGTTGTATTAGGAATTGCGGTTAATATCGGCACATCAAAAATGCCCTGATGAGTTTCGCCGTCGCCACCGACTACACCTGCTCTATCTATCCCCAAGACTACATGGGTATTCTCGATAGCAAGGTCGTGAATAATCTGGTCGACTGCTCTTTGCAAGAAGGTTGAATATACGGCAAAAACCGGGACCATACCCATAGAGGCTAGTCCACCACAAAATGTTACGGCGTGTTCCTCGGCAATTCCGACATCGAAGAAGCGTTCGGGAAATCTTCTTGCAAAATGCTGAAGGCCTGTACCATACTTCATTGCAGCAGTAACAGCACACACACGCTTATTGTTCTGCGCATGCTGACATATACTGTTACCGAACTCTGCAGAAAAGCTATCTGCTGATGTAACGTCGGGGTTACCTGTTGCTATTTCGAACGAGCCTACTCCGTGATACTCTCCAGGATTAGCTTCAGCAGGTGCGTAGCCCTTACCCTTCACTGTATTCACATACACAATGACAGGTCTATGCATGGACTTTGCTTGTCTTAGTGCATATTCAAGCTCGGAGAGGTTATGACCATCGACAGGACCGACGAACTCAAAGCCCATTTCCTCAAAAAAATTACTATGGATGAGGGCTTCCTTAAAAACATTTTTAGAATATCTGATTGTAGTTGTAATTGGTTTACCAAGAATTGGGGTCTTACTAAGCACCGACTGTACGACGCCTTTAGTTTTAATATAGGAGTCACTTGTTCTCATAATTGAGAGGTATTTTGCAAAGCCTCCGACACTTTTAGAGATAGACATCTCGTTATTATTTATGACAACTATGGTATTCGTTTTACTTTTTCCTGCATTATTTATGCCCTCAAAGAAAAGTCCACCTGATGTTGCGCCGTCACCAACAATTGCAACAGCACTATGTCTATCGTCTCCGGAGAGCTTCATTGCTGTAGCCATACCGAGAGCAGCAGAAACTGCAGTAGAGCTATGGCCACCGACAAAGGCATCATGCATAGATTCTGAAGGCCTTGTAAATCCTGAGATGCCACCCTTTGTTCTTATTGTATCAAAACGGTTTAATCTACCTGTCAAAATCTTATGTGTATAAGACTGGTGGCTTACATCCCACACGAGCTTATCTTTAGGTGAATGGAAGACTCTATGAAGCGCTATAGTAAGCTCGACGGTACCGAGGTTTGATGCCAGATGTCCGCCATTTTTAGATACTGTTTTTATAAGAATTTCTCTTATTTGAGAACACAACTCATCACACTGGGCGATAGACAGCTTTCTTAAGTCAGACGGAAGTTTAAGCTTATTTATATTAACGGAATTTATCTTATCCATAATTTACTCCAAATCAATTACATTGCTTGTTTAATTTCTTCTATCAAGAAGACTTTTAGTTAGCTCCACAAGGAAGGTATTATTGTTAAAATCGCTAAGGATATCGACAGCCTGATTTGTCAGCTCTTCGCAAATTTCAGAAGCTTTATCAAGGCCAAAAAGCGAAACATAGGTTGACTTAGACTGCTCCTTATCGCTGCCGATTGGCTTGCCGAGTTCCTCGAAGCTACCGATTACGTCGAGAATATCGTCTTTAATCTGGAATGCAAGACCGAGCTTCTGGGCATATTCTCTGGCTTTTTTGATAGTTTCTTCATTAGCACCAGCGAGTATACAGCCCATTTCACAAGCAGCAGATATAAGGGCGCCGGTTTTCTTTGACTGAAGCTCGTTTATAGTCTCGAGAGAAATCTCCTTACCCTCAGACATCATATCTATAACCTGTCCACCAATCATACCATCAACGCCGACAGCGTTACTAAGGCAATAAGCAAGCTTAACGCTTTTCTCGAAGGAAATAGTGCCGTCAAGTGCAGCTTTCGAAAGAATTTCAAAAGGCAAGGTATTAAGCTGGTCGCCTGCCAAGAGGGCGACAGCTTCGCCATACGCTTTATGACATGATGGCTTGCCTCTTCTGAAATCGTCATTATCCATACATGGCAAATCGTCGTGGATTAAAGAAAAGGTATGTACAAGCTCTATTGTACAGAAAACATCTAAAAGCTCTTTGCCTTCATTACCAGAACACATACTATAAAACTGTTGCATAAGGATAGGTCTGATTCTCTTTCCACCTGCATTGAGCGAATAGATAGCAGCATCTGAAACCTCGCGAGTGAGTGCATTAGACACGTCGACAAGCTCTGGAAGTCTATTATTTATCATTTCTGCGAGCATAGACAGCTTTGACTTAGCGCTTACATTCATAATCTTTACATATCCTTTTCATTACAATTCTCATCAAGGACAGTTATCCTCATCTGAGCGTTATCGAGCTTTACTTTACACTTGGAAGAAAGCTCTACGCCTTCCTCATAAAGTGCAATAGATTCATCAAGTGAAAGCTCATTTTTTTCAAGAAGCTCGGTAATTTCAGCGAGCCTCTTCATAGCATCTTCAAAAGAAAAATCAGTTTTCATTGTTTATCACCGTAAAGGAGCTCACCTTAGCGGAAACCTCCATATCCTTCGTTTTGATATTTATGTTATCACCGACGGCGAGAGTTGACTTATCTATTATCCTGCCATTTCTATCGGTAACAACGCTATAACCTCTAAGCAACACATTAAGCGGATTAAGTGCATCAAGTCTTGAATACTCATTTGCGAGCTCGTTACAGCAAGAATCGAGCTTACGCTTTATACTGTCGCTAACGCGATTTTGCATTTTATCCAGCTTTGCAAGCTGTGATAAGATTATACTTTGAGGGGAACTACGCGCAAGCTTAGTGCTAAAAGAATTAAGTCTTATGCAGCTAGTATCGATTTTGCTATTAATTGCTGCTTTCAGGCGCAGGTCATACCCTGCGAGAATTCCTAGCATATTTTCCATCTGTGGTACTGCGATTTCGGCAGCAGCTGATGGAGTTGGCGCTCTATAGTCAGCCGCATAATCAGAGAGGCTTGTATCGGTTTCGTGCCCTACTGCAGATACTATAGGCGTATTGCAATTATAGACTGCCATAACGACTTCTTCGGTATTGAAGGCAGCTAAATCCTCATTAGAGCCACCGCCACGAGCTAAAATAATAAGGTCGCAATCTTTTTCGTCTGCGTTCTTTATAGCTTTTGCCACAAGGCTTGGGGCTTCTTCTCCCTGGACAAGTGTTGGCGAAATCATAATATGGACTGCGGGATATCGGCGTTCTATTACGCTCAATATATCTCTGAGTGCTGCGCCACCGACAGATGTAACAACGCCGATTTTCTTAGGCTTTTGTGGGAGCTTCTTTTTATTCTTTTCATCAAAGACTCCCATAAGCGTTAATTTTTCTTTTAATAATCTTAGCTTTTCGGCTTCGACGCCTGCGCCTGCTGGCATTAAGCTTGTACAATACAGCTGATACACGCCGTCACGCTCATAGCATTCGATATTGCCCATTGCTACGACCTTCATACCATCCTTTGGCATAAATCTAAGGCCTTCGACATTAGACGAAAACATAACTACTTTAAGAGAGCTTGAATCGTCCTTTAAAGTAAAGTAGATATGTCCGCTTTTATAGTGTGCCGAAAGATTAGAAATCTCACCTGTTACGGCTATTCCACGAAGCTTTGCATCCTGCTTTAGCTTAAAGCCGACATATCTATTCAGCTGTGAAACGGTAAGAAGTGAGCTCAATTATATCAATCCTTTTCTTATTGCACCGTAGAGTGCGACTCCACTGGCATTATCGCAGGAAAAATCTGCTGTAGCAAAGCTTGCCTTAAATCTTTTAGAAAGCTCATTTTGGAGCATCACATCCGACATAACGCCACCTGCATAGACAAGCTCGCTATTTGGATACTTTTCAAGAGCAAGTCGAGTCATTTCGCTTATAGTTTCTAACACAAATGTAAGACAATACATTGCGATATTTTCTTTACTTTCGCCCTCATCGAATAAAGCTTTACATTTATTTTCCAGCCCAGAAAGACAGCAATTGCCGTTCTTAATAGTAGGCTTACAACGAAAGCTTTTTGTACTATTTAGGGCTAATTGTTCAAGCTCCTTACCACAAGGAAACTTACACCCGAGCATTAGTCCAACTCTGTCTATAGCTTGTCCGGCCTTAAGGTCGAGTGAAGTTGCGATTTCTTCGATTAAAAGCACATTTTCTTTATCGCACTTACACAAGAGGCAATCGGTTGTTCCACCACTTACATGAAAGGCAATGAACGGATTATCGCTATGTACAAGCTCCAACTTATTTGCACTATAGAGGGCAGCCAGAACGTGACCTACCTGATGCGAGGTTGTATACATATCGCATTTTTTAGTAGCAGCTATAATTCTTGCAGAGCCTTCTCCCACCAAAAAGCAAGGCATATACGAACCGGATTTAAGTCGTGGTACACTTGAAGCAGTAACGACTAAAAGTTCATCTGCGTTACAACTCTTAAGGAGCTTTTCTACAAGCTCAGGGAGCTGTTTGGTATGGTGAAAGACGGCGTCAGACTGTCTTATGCCAAGCTCACCTTCCTTGACGGGCAGGAGCTTCTTTTGCTGAAAAACCTCGCCACTATCTGCATCATATATAGCGCAAGAGGTTGTGTAATTACTTGTATCTATTCCAAGGAACTTATGCATCTTTATTATCTAAATCTCTTGAGAACGCACCTAAGACGCCGTTTACGAATGAAACATCTGTATCGAATGCATACGCCTTAGCCAGCAATACGGCTTCGCTTATAGCTGCATTTACAGGCACCTTATCGTCATAGAGTGCTTCATAGATAGCTATTCGCAAAATAGCTAAGTTAAGCTTTGGAATTCTTTCAACACTTCTTTTTTCGCTGTACTTAGAGATAATTCCGTCGAGCTCATCTGCTTTTTCAAAAACGCCGTTTACGAGCTTTTCGACTTCTTTATTCACAGGAAAAACATCGACACTTTTAGCTGTATCGAATATCTCTTCGAGTGAATCACTTCTAAAAAGCTTTTCAAAGCTAAGAATAAATGCCGCTTCTCTAATCTCGTGTCTTGTTGACATAAAACGTCCTCCTGAATTTTTGCATACTTACAAAAAGCATACAAATCTTGATATATTTTTAAGGTTCAAAACGCAGTCAAACCTTCGCTATCAAAATTGATAACGAAGGTCTAACTTATAACTGTCTATCTGCTAAGGACAACATCTGCAACCGTTACATTAACTCGTGCAACGGTAAGACCTGTCATTGCCTGTACATTAGACTTAATCTTTTCCTGAACAAGCTCTGCCACGCTTGTAGCCTTTGTGCCCTTCTTGATTGTGATATAGACATGAATTTCAACTACACCGTCTACATATCCGACCTTTACAGGTGAAACCTCGCCCTTTGAGAGCACAATATTTTTAATTGTCTTAGGCTGTGGTAAAATCTCAACAACTGCATCTATATCCTTAACGGCATTGATTGCGATAGTAGAGATAACCTCCTCGCTGACCATAAGCTTTCCTTTAACATTCTTTTTAGCTTTCTCCATTACAGAGTACCTCCTGTGTAAACTTATTTATAAGTTTATATACTTATCTGTATTATATCACATTTTTTCTAAAAGCACAACTAGTTTACATCAAAAATTCTTATATTTTCATTTGCAACATCAACCTCTGTGAGTAAAATCGCTTTAATCTGTGCTGCTTGTTGTGCTGTGAGCCCATCAGACTTGACAACGATGCTGGCTGATTCTCCATCCAGATACACTACACAATCCTCAAAGCCTGCTGCGATAATTAGGTTTTCAATCTTACTTTCAGTTTCTATAAGCTCGCTTAGTGCCACGGCATTTTCTGTAGCGACAGACTGTTCCTCTTTTGTACTATCGCCACCGTTCATAATAAGCGAGAGTGTTTCGATAGCCTCATCTCTTGAACGTGTTCTATCAATTCTTGCTTGTGCAAAATATGTTTGGGCGTCGGTAGCTTCGCCACTGACTGACTGGGTATCGCCATAAGCGATACTTTTCCCACCACTGATTACTTCGGTAGCTTCAAGCTGTGGAGATGTTTGCGAGGCGACATAATTTATATAGACTGCAAGTCCTAAAATAAGTGTCATACTCGCAAGAACAAGATGCTTCTTTCCGATAATTAAATTTGGTTTTTTCATAACTGTTTCTCCTTTGTGTGATATTAGGTTCTTTGGGCAACATATATTTTAGCGGTGGATACACCGAGTGCCGCTGATGCTGAATTTATAAGCTTTTCTGAAACAATAACATCATCGCCTCCGTCGCACACGATAAGCACGCCGGCTATCTTGGGACACAAGGCTTTTCTTACGAGAGCTGTTTTACCGTCCGTATTTTCTATAATTACGACCTCGTTTTTATAGCTTGTTTGTTTATCGTTATCCTTGGATTGTGATGAGCTTTGAACTTCCTCGGCATAGACATACTCTATAGTTCCCTCGAGTGAAATCATAACGCTTACTTCGCCTGCTCCACTCACGCTTGACAATATACTTTGAAGCTGCAGTTCTAGGCTTTCTTTATAGCTTTCTGTATCGTAATTTACGACAGGCTCGCAGTTTTTCATGCCTTCCTCGCTCTTCGAGTTATCTACACCTGATAAAAAAATCAGAAGTATACCCAAGAGACCGACTGCTACCACAAAATTCGTTTTAAGCTTACCTGTTTTTTTATCAGTGATTTTTGCTTTAATCTCCTTGAGCATCGCATTCCTCCGTTTCTACAAGCACCTCGCCCTGCATAAGCTCCTCTTGGACATATTCCTTTACATCTTCGACATAGCTTTTATCTGCAGTATTTAATACAACTATAGTTTTCTTGACTGTTATAAGCTTATCTTCACTTACATCTAATTCTATGCGTACATCAAGTGGAATTATGCCAAGCCTTGAAAGCCCGTTGCAGAGATACTCTTTAAGTTTGTATGTGGTTTCTTGCTCTACGGCTTTTGAAATAGCAAAAACTTCATTTTTCTGAGAAAAGCTATTGGTATAGCTACCGGCAAGCTCGCTTGCAATTCTATCGGAATCCAGATGCAAGAGCTTTGAGGCGACAGTTATTATGAGTATCAGAGCAAGAATGCTCATAATTTGTTTTCTTTGTTTTTCGTGGATTATAGAAAAATCGACAAGCGACGAACAGATGGCAATTACACAGCCTGACAATACTGCTGATTTAAGCATATCTCTCCTCCTTATATTCCCATACAAGCAACCATCATTACTGCAGTAGCTACAATAAACAGCATTGCAATTATTATTGAGGCTGTAAGAAGTACTGAAAGAACATCACCGACGCCTTCCAAGAAACAAGCTTGTGATTTTAAAGAAAGCATTTTTGCAATAGCACAAGCAAGCTTTAAAGCAAAAGACATTATCACCACTGCTACAATCGGTTTTAATACGGTAAATAGCACGACAAGCATTCCTATTCCACCGATTGCTGAGCGTATGAGTGAGAGGCTACCTGTTACTGTTGAGTATGCCTCAGATACTGCACTACCTATTACGGGGACAAAGCTTGAAGCGGCAAACTTTGCTGACCTTGCCAAAACAGAATCGGCTGATGCACTTACAAAGGTTTTTATTGAAAGTACGCCGACAAAAATAGTAGCTACTAGTGCCATAGCTCTGTTTATTATCTTTCTTAGTTCCGAAGATGGAGTGGAAGTTTTATATACACTTACTCCCTGCGAAACAGCTATAGCGAGGATAAAGCCACACACCGTAGGAATCAGCCACGATGTTAAGATGGTTACGCCTTCGCACAACAACAAAAGTGCTGTATAATAGCTTGTTGCTGTACCCACTGCTCCTGAGCTTGATAACACACCCACAAAGGCAGGGACATAGGTAAGCATAAAGGTTGACAGGTCGCTAAGTGACTGTGAAATTCTATCGACGACACTTGAGATGCTTGAATATGTAACGGCAACTGCAGATAATGTACCAACAGTTTCTATCACTCTATTGTTACTATCAGAGATAGAATAGACGAGTGTGCAAATAAGCATTATTCCTACGAGTCTAGCTAATAGCTTTAGTGGTGAGCCGAGCTCGTCGGAAATTGCACACATAAAATATTCAAGCATATCCTCAAATGAAATATTATTAAGGCTTTCAGGATTAGATAGGCTGACTTCCTTTTCTATGAGCTTGTCCTTTACTTCCTCTGGAGTAGAACCTTCTATTGCTTCCTCGGTGCTTTGCAAAAAGTCATTCATTTCTTCAGACATTTCTTCGGCAGAGGCAGAAAGAGGCATTAAAAAGAAACTTACTAACACAGCTATAATTACTACAACTCTTTTTATCATATCAGCTATCTATCAGTCCTATCACTATCGAGAGTGCTGTTTTATAAAGTGGAAGAGAGATTGCAAGCAAGCTTATTCTGCAAGCAAGCTCGACTTGGGCTGAGACAGCATTTTCTCCACAATCCTTACAGCATTCACTTGCAAGTTTTGAAACGAGTGAAACGCCAAGAGCTTTAAGCATTATTTCTACGTACTCCTCGGGCATAGCTATTTCATCGAGCATAGATTTTAAGGCCTTTGCTCCATCTGTGAGGCTTTCAATCACTTGAGAGAATATCACTATTACAAGTGCAAGTGCGATAAGTGTCTTCATTTCCTTATTATCTTTTTCGACAAGCTTCATTATTACGCATGCACATACGCACAATGAGCATATAAGAAAAATATCCATCAGTAGATTCCAAATATATCTTTAATTGCTTCAAACAAATCGCCTATTTCTCTTATTATCATAAGAAGCACCACAATAAGTCCGGCAAGCGTTGTCATCATTGCCTGCTCTTCTCTGTCTGCTTTCTTCAGAAGCTGGTTCAGTATTGCGACAATAATACCTATTGCTGCTATTCTGAAAACAAGTTCAATTTCCATTGTAGCTCCTTCCGAATTCAGATGATTATCATTGACACAAGTATTCCGCTTAGAAAGCCAAGAGAATTATACAGTCTGCATTTTTGTCTTTTATCGCACCGGGCTTCCTCACTCTGTACTATGAGCTTATCTATATTAAACTTAATCATACCAAGCTGAGAATCCAAATCACTGCTGCCGAGATTACACATTGTATCGCATATTATCTGCTTATCCTTTAAGCTTAGTTCAGGTAATGGGATATCTGTTATAGTAAGCTTATCAAGGCTTTTCATCTCAAAAAGAAATGACATGGCTTTATAATTGCCTGAGCTATTTAAATTATCCATAATTTCACTGACAGTTGGTGCATTAAAGGATAACATAAGCTTTATTTCAAAAAGCATTTTCTCCAATGTTCTTAGCGTTTCAAGCCTATTGACAAACATAGTAGACTTTGCAACTCCGAGCATTCCGAAGCAGGCGATGACGAGGCAAACTCCGACGAGCTTAAGCATCGGTTATTCTCACTACTCTCACAAGCTTTCCACACAAAGCACCTGTACCGAGCACACAGGCATAATCGAAAACCTTGTCCTTTATAAGCTTTGAGATTCCACTTTTTCTTTTTGCCTCATCATAATCTGTGGCATGGGTAGTAGCGACAAGCTTTACACCTGAGTTCACGGCATATTCCAGAGCCTTCATATCCTCCTTTGAGCCGATTTCATCACAGACTAATATCATTGGGGACATCACCTTGACTGCTGTCATTATCCCCTCGAACTTATTGTATGAATTAAAGACATCAGACATAATTCCAACGTCATTGCAAGCTATCGAGCCTACAGTTGAGGCAAGCTCGTTTCTCTCGTCGATGACAGAAATTCTATAGCTTTCGGAAAGCTTTCTACATAGGTCTCGTAAAATTGTTGTTTTGCCACTTGACGGTGGCCCTATAACCAATAAGCTTTTGGCACTTTCTACAAAAATTCGAGAAAATATTTCTTCACTGCACCCAAAAACCTCTTTTGCGACTCTTATATTAATGGAGCTTATATTCTTAACACTATCTACAGCATAATTATTATGACTATCGAGAACTGCTGTTCCACAAAAACCGACTCTCGAGCCACCTTTGATTGTTATGTAGCCTCTGGCGAGCTCTCTTGCAAAACTATGCAGAGAATTCTGGAATGCTCTTTTCATTGCTGTATCAATATGCTCGGCAGTTACACTTACAGCTTCTGCAGAATTTTTAATACTTCTGCCCTGCTCGGTTACAAAATACTCCTTATCGAACAAGGTTACTGACAGCTTTTTACCGGCACGAAGTCTGATTTCCTGCACTCTTTGAAGCTCAAGCTGAGGCATATTTCTTACAGCATCAGCTAGCTCTGCCGGTAAAATCTCGAGAACGTATTTAATCTTACTTATCTGCTTTTCCAAATTATCACTCCCCTTAAGTTTGTCCTATATAATTCTATGAGCACATGAGGGGTTATATTCCACTGCTATTACTATTGATTTTTCTCTGGTACTAATATATAATAAATACATTGGCTTAAATATTTCTAATTCTACATATACTACAGGAGGCAACAATGAAAGGCTTAACTAACGAACACACTAATCTTCTCACTCAGGCAAAGGCAATTATCAATGAAGTCAAAAAGGTTATTGAAGGTAAAGACGACACAATAATCAACGTACTTATAGCTATACTCTCGAAGGGACATATTCTTCTTGAAGACAATCCCGGCGTAGGAAAAACTACTCTTGCGCTAGCATTCTCAAAGGCGCTTTCGCTTGATTACAGACGTACACAGTTTACTCCTGATGTGCTGCCGAGCGATATCACGGGATATTCTGTATTCAACAAGGATAACGGCAAGTTTGAATACACTCAGGGTGCGGCTATGTGCAATCTATACCTTGCTGACGAGATAAACAGAACCTCCAGCAAGACTCAATCTGCACTTCTCGAGATAATGGAAGAAGGCAAGGTTACTGTTGATGGAACAACCAGAGATATGCCTAAGCCTTTTATGGTTATTGCTACGCAAAATCCTATTGGCTCTATCGGTACACAGATGCTTCCTGAGTCACAGCTTGACAGATTTCTTATGCGACTTTCTATGGGATATCCAAGCAAGGAACGTGAGGTTGCTATGCTACGTTCACGTCAGTGTTCAAACCCTCTTGATGATGTAAAGCCTGTTATTACAAAAGAAGAACTTATGAATGCACAGAATATTGTTGAGAACGTTTTTGTTTCAGATGATGTACTTAGCTATGTTACTTTGCTTGCTGATGCTACAAGAAAATCCGATAGCATAAAGCTTGGTCTTAGCCCGAGAGGCTCACTTGCACTTTGCAGGGCTGCAAAAGCGACCGCTATTTTAAAGGGAAGAAGCTATGTTACACCTGATGATGTGTTATACGTTTTCAAGAGTGTCTCCTGCCACAGAATTGTGCTCAATCCTTCAGCTAAGATGTCAGGTCTTAGTGCTTCTTCTATTCTTGATTCTATCGCGAGCTCTGTACCTGTACCAAGAATTACCGAGGCATAAGCAGTATGGTTATAATGGGTATATTCTACCTCATCATATTAGTTGGTGCGGTTATATTCTATGTAATGTACAAGGACGATTTATCCTTCTACTTACTGCTTTCGGCTGTTATTATGCTTCCGATACTATTCACCTCGCTTATTATTACGAAAAGGAAGCTAAAGGTTTCGCTCATATGTAAAAACGATATTTGCAAGCCCGGTGCTCAATGTCCGCTTATTCTAAGAATTGAAAACAAGTCGGTGCTTATGGTATCTACCCTAAGGGTAACCATCTCATACCTCAATGCAGTTGAAGCGACAAAGAGCTATCTTAAAATAGACACGCCCGTACACTTTTTAAATACCGATGAGATATGTTTAAAGCTAGCTTCAAGCTACTGTGGAAAAATCGAAGCTAAAATAGAAAAGATACGAATATACGACCTATTCAGGCTAACCTCTATGAAGCTTAAGCCTCAAAAGGACTCGGCCTCTTTCTATGTACTGCCAAAAATGACAGCCGTTGAGCCTTCTGTTATAAACTATTCTAATCCTCTTTCGGAATCGTCGGCTTATTCAAAGCATCGTCCGGGAGATGACCCTTCTGAAATATTCGGGTTACACGAATATGTACCCGGTGATAGAATTAGTAAGGTGCACTGGAAGGTTTCTGCCAAGGAAGACAAGCTTATTGTAAAGGATTATTCACTACCACTTGGCAACAACGTTGCGATTTTTATTTGTGCATCAAATCGCAAAGATAAGAGCCCTGCTGATACCCTTTACAGCTACGACAAGGCCATTTCGATTGCGTCTTCACTTGGTGCTTACCTTACTGAAAACGAAATAACGCACACTATGTACATAACAGACTCAGTTAGTGGACTTACCTCTTATATAATCGACTCTGAAGAAAGCTTCAGAATGTTTCTTATGTCGAGTATTTCTTCAAAGCTACATTGTGGTGACGAGCTATCTGCATACAAGGAATACGTTGCGAGCTGTGAAAGTAATACTGCTTCAAGATACTCTCACTGCTTAGTTATAGCTTCAGGTGATGCAAACGAGCTCGAAAACACGATTCTTTCTGGATATGACTTATGCTACTCTCAGACGGTTATTCTCACTTCCCCTGCAACAAAGCAGTTCACAAGGCTACCTGAGAGCACACAGCTAATCACATTAGAAACAGACGATTTATCTATTCTTTCCGACATTAAAATCTAACTTGAAAGGTTAACAGATGAAATCTCTAAAACGAAACACGCAGGCAGAATGCACCGGTGTTACGATTAGTAGCGACATCAGAATGCTTTCAAAAAATCCGCCAATTTTCCGTAGCGGAGTTATACAGATGCTTCTGATATTTCTACTGACGGTATCGTCGATTGCAATGGGACTTAGCTACACAACTTTAGAATACAGTCTACCCATACTATGCATATTCTGTCTATTTAACACCATCATTCTTTGCAAGCCAAAGAAAAAATATTTTGCAGGTTTGGCTTATGCAATTTACGCCTTTTACGTATATATTAAGGCTGATGCAATAAAAAAAGGCTTCGGAATTCTTGTAACAGAATTCCTCAGCTTATACAAGCTTAATCCGAGCAAATACATAGCCAGACTTGCTTCTCTACGCACAGATGCTACACAGGATGAATGCATAATGCTGATACTACTGCTTATTTCAGCTATTATGGTATTCATACTATTTGCAAGTGTATACCTAAGAAGCAACTTTCCTCTGACATTTGTTATAACCTTTGTTCTACCGGAAATCGGCTTGTTCTACGGACTTGTACCAAACTACTTCTGGACATTCACGATACTTGCTTGCTGGATAGCGGTTTTTGCTATGCAGGTTAGTGATTACCGAGAAAACAAGAATACAAATGGCTCATTTACAAGCAATCGCTCTAAAAAGAAGTATAACTTAACTGACGCTAAGATAAAGACTTCTGCATTCGGCCAGCTTTCGGTACAAATTTGCTTAGTGACAATTGTGGCTATTACAATCTCAATTATTGGGGCTTCGGTTGCAAATTACAAGAGAAACCCAAACCTTAATATTATAAGAAATCATCTCGGCAGAGAATTCACTATTGATAGCTTTATGGAGGCTTACAAGGAAATAAAAGGCCTTGAAGACCTGCCTTTTGAAGGCACAAATGGTAATGGTGAAAATAATTATTCCGATGTATTCGGTGGAATGTCTTTAGGAAGGTTATCGGAAAACAACGAGCTTTCATTCACGGGAAAGACGATGCTGACGATAGATTACTACCATAAAACAAGTCTGCCAATATATCTAAGAGGCTATGCGGCCAGCACCTACAAGGATTCCTGCTGGTCAGTACCGGAAAATGATGAAATATTATCATACTTACACAACTACCCTGAACTTACTGATTCGGTTTATGATTATCCGTATCAAATTAACACGCTACTTTTGGCTTCTAATTATTTATCAGAAAACAGAATTTCTATACCAGCATTCGCCCAAGATTCAATGACTATAACCGATGTTACCGGTAAGAGTGGATTATACTTTATGCCTTACTTTGCCAGTGATATCAGTGATAGTCCAAAAACTCACATATATCACGATGACTATGTTGCTACGACAGATACAGTAAACTCGCACTTTTATCAACATTCTAACGAACTCGATGCAACAGAGCTATATGATCATCTATGTTCACGCTCGAGTGTTGCGCATATGCTATCGTGTGAGCTTTTAGACCATATAAGCACATATAACCAGGAAGATGATGCTCTTACACATCTTTCTACATATATCTTTATGAAAAACACAAGCTATGCAAAGTCATTAATAGAGTATATATGTGTTTTAGAATCAGAGGCTGATGACATATCTCACCAAATAACAGAAAATAATATTAGCTTTACACCAAGTGGTTATTCTTATGTACCAAGCAAAGAGATTCTTTACACCGATAACCCTTGCAACCCTGAACTTGAAATCTTAAAATACGAACAAGACGAAAACAACCAATTAACGTATGTTGAAAGTATAACGCTCGGCGAATTAGTTGAGATGTTTTATAAGGATTCTTTTACTAACGAACGCGTAAATGAAAGTCTTTGCATATTCTCATATTCACTTTCTAAGTATACTAAATACATTTATGACGACAGCAGATATTTAGAGGTTAACATTGAAGTCAGCGATAAAATTAAGCAGTATATTGAGCAGTACATCCAAGACAATTCAATGCAATATGACACTAATACTATAATTAAGGCCCTGCAACAGTATTTCTGTGACTATTACAGCTACTCGCTTGATGTTGAAGCTACACCTGAGGGAGAAGATTTTATACAATACTTCCTAGACGAGATGGATGCCGGTTCTTGTTCATACTTTGCGAGTGCTGCGACACAGATACTACGCTACTACGGAATGCCTACGAGATATGTTGAGGGCTTTGCTATACCGTCTAACGTGACAAGCTCAACTGCGTGGAATGGTGAAACCTATCACATAGATGTTACTGATGATATGGCACATGCGTGGGTTGAATACTACGACTATAGAGTAGGCTGGGTACCGCTGGAATTCACTGTCAGTGCAACAAACGTGCCGATTAGCTCACAGACTACTACTACCACCACCACAACAACAACTACTACAACGACGCCTGCTGTTACGACACCTGATAATAGTGATACAAGCTCTATTACTACTACCACTTCCCAGGCTGACTCACCTGACAAAAATCCAAGCAGCAAAAACAATTCCGGTGGAAGCATACGATACGTTATCATAGCGATTTTGGTTCTTGTGCTACTAATCATTGTCTATGTTATTGCGAGGGTTAGCATCAGGAAAAAGCGCACTCTTGAGATGAACATGAGTGATAACAACTCAAACATTCTTAAGATTTACGCTAATATTCTCAAGTTACTCTGTCTTATAGACATACATAACGAGAGCAACATTACCGATTCGGCTCACGCTGATGTTCTAAGGGAACAGCTCACTCAAAGTGGTCTTGATGAAATTGCTGATAAAATCACAGAAATGTGCGAGATTGCTATATATGCTAAGATGAGTGGCGAAGAAGCTTCTATTGAGGATGCTGACAAGCTAAGGAGCTTTTATGAAAATGTAAGCTCAGCTGTTTACGCAAAGCTTAGCAAACCGGGACGTTTCAGCGCTAAATACATTAAGATGCTTTACTAAAACTTAGGGGGACACTATGTCACAATTTGAAGCAAAAATATACAAGGGAAAAGAAAACTTTGATGATGCATTCTTCATTAGAAAGACTGTATTTATGGACGAGCAAGGCTTCTTTGATGAGTTTGACGATATTGATGAAACAGCTTATCATGCTGTAATATATGATGCCGGAAAGCCGATTGGCTGTGGCAGAATCTTCTTAGATAATGGCATGGCACACCTTGGCAGAATTGCTGTTTTAAAGGAATACAGAAAGCTCGGCATTGGCAGAATAATTATGGAAAGTCTTGAGAAGGCGGCTAGTGATAACTTTGAATTCAGTCACTACGAGCTTTCGGCGCAAAAGAGAGCTATCGGCTTTTACAAGTCGGTTGGCTACGAAGAAATTGGTGAGATGTATCTTGACGAAGGATATCCACACCGAACAATGATTAAGAAAAAGTAGTTCTATCTTTTACACAAAAACATTCACCCCCACTGCAGCTGCACAACACAGTGGGGGTGAACTATTACTTAATGATGCTATATTCTTCTATTTCTGCTTCGGCTTTATTATAGACTCCCTTCGGTACGTCAAAGCTTGAAGTAAGGCTTTGGGTAATGCCTGTTTCTGAAGACTCAACAACAGCGCACAAAAGCTCTACAGCGTGGGCAGCCATTGATATATCGGTGCGTGGCTTTCTTCCTTCGATGATTGAATATGCCATTTCGGCGACGCCTAAGCCTCTTGAATTATCAGAAAAATAATAAGTATTTTCAAGCTCTGTATACTCTGACTCGCCTTTTCTCATAATCATTACCTTACCACCAAAGCAATTAGGGTCCGGAAGAATTATGATTCCCTTTGTTCCATAGAAGATTATTGATGGGGTTTCGGGATAGATGGTTCTGCCACAAAAATGCATAGTAGCGATTATGCCATTTTTAAAGATAGCGTTTGCTGTCATTATATTTTCATTTTCTATTATACACTTTTGTCCGTAATAATCAGAGTCTTTATCTTCAACTATATATTCAGGGGTTGTATTGACAGAAAATCCACAAACCTTAGAGGCAGGGCCTAGAATCGACAGCATAGCTGTTATATAGTATATACCTACATCAAAGCCGACTCCTCCGCCCTTCTGAGTTGTGAATCTACCGGGGGTATAGGCAGAGGTACAGTCACGGTTAAGGTTAGCGCTACAAGACATAAGCTCGCCAATCTCGCCCATAGCTATAGCATTTTTTGCTGACTGAATGGCACTGCCCAAGAATGTATCGGGGGCACAGCCTACAAACAGCTTCTTTTCCATCGCAAGTGCAGAAAGCTCCATTGCTTGCTCAAAGCTTGTTGTAACGACCTTTTCGGTATAGACGTGCTTACCAGCTAAAAGCGACTTCTTTATAATGTCGTAATGCTCAGTTGCAGGGGTAAGATTTACGACAAGTTCAATAGATGCGTCGCTTAAAATTTCCTGTTCTGTCATTGCTTTTATGCCAAACTGCTTAGCTCTTCTCTCTGCTGATGCACCATTTCTTGAACAGCAGCCGACTACCTCCAAGACATCAAAGCGATTTATCATATTCTGAAGATACACTTCACTAATTTGTCCACAGCCAAAAACAGCTGTTCTTATTTTACGAAAATTATCCATAAACTCTCTCCTCAAATAATCTTGCTTAAATTTTATCACACCTTTTGACATTTTTCAAGCATTTTACACAAAAATATATTGACAATTGCAAAAAATAATAGTATAATTGTTGTAGCTATAAAATTTAGCTTTGACTAAAATTGAACGGAGGACTTTTATCATGGGAAAGTTTGTTATCAAGGCAACTAAGACAGGATTTACACTCAGCCTCAAGGCTGGAAACGGTGAAGTTATCGCTACAGGCGGAGAGGTTTTTGCTACTCTCGCTAGCTGCAAGAACAGCATCGAAAGCATCAAGAAGAACGCTGCTATCGCTAACATTGAAGACCAGACTGTAGAAGGCTACACAAAGGAAAAGTGCCCTAAGTTTGAAATCTACACAGACAAGGCTGGCGAATTCCGCTTCCGTCTTAAGGCTAGAAACGGCGAACCAATTGCTGCAAGTGAAGGCTACAAGGCTAAGCCAAGCTGCAAGAACGGCATTGCAAGCGTAGTTAAGAACGCTCCAGATGCTGAAGTTATCGAGCCAGAAGCTGAATAATTAGACTACATGGAACAGTCACCTACTATGGTGGCTGTTCTTTTTTGCATAAAAAAGAGCCTACAAAAATATAGGCTCTAAGTTTTTATTCTTTTGTCAGTGAGATAAGCTCAAGGTCTTCGATTACATCGCCGAAAATATACCAGCTACCACCTGCTTTTAGAGTTATGAGCTCCATTGGTTTTGTGCCGAATTCATCTGCGTCGATTGCAGCGGTATAGAAAATCACATGAAGCTCATATGCTTTTTTTACATCAAGGCGCATTGAATACTCATCGGTATACTGCTTAGAGAGGCTTTCGAGCATCTCATCGTCGAGCTTTTCAAAATCTACAATCTCGCATTTTAAAAGTGCCTGCTTACCGACTGTTTTTTCTATATCCTCGCCGAGCACTTCGACAAGCTTTTGCTCGGTGGCTTCAAATTCTTCCTTTGCACCGGGAGTAAAACAGCCAAGCAAGGAGTTTTCGTCCTTACGATTAAGTGCATTGACAAATGTAGTTATTGGAGCTTCGTACTCTAATGTTTCTCTTTCGGGTTCCCTATCAGAACAGGAACAAAGCGAAAGCACACATATTACAAGGCATAGCACAAGCTTTTTCATTATCTTATCACACCTTACAAGTATAAAATCGTACCCCGCTGTTTAAAAACGGCGGGGCTATAATTCTATATAACGATTCTCGCAGACTAAAGTCTGCATATTAAAGATTTAATTCAGATTAGAACCAATCATCAAAGTCGCCGTAGCCACCGAAGCCACCCATAAGGCTATCGAGGCCCATCATACCTGATACATTGAGAGTTCTGCAATCCTTAACCTGGAGAGATGTAACAATCCAGTCGCCGTCAACCTTGAGAACTGTACCTACAGCATCAAATGTGTCTTCGTCATCCTTACCTTCAACAGTGATTTCGAGCTCTACTTCGTAGCCCTTAGAAACCTTGATTCCGTCATAGATAAGGTCAAGACCATCTTCGAGGTCCTCGAGGTCATCCTTGTCAATCTTTTCCTTGTCAACTACGTCGAAGGAAATTGAGAGGCTGGAACCGAAATCTTCCTTAAGAGTGTTATATGAACTCTTTGCCTGTTCCTTATAATTATCGTAGAAATCATCCTTATCAATATCTGCTTCATCAAGAACTACGTCAATCATATCGTCTGACATAAGAGCCTGTGCGTAATCCTTACCATCCTTATCCTCGATAGCTCCGAAGTAGCCCTTAAGAGCACCCTTATAGCCACCGCTAATGAGGTTAACAAGTACAATGACAAGAATAATAACAACAACTGCAACACAAGCAATACCGATATATGTATTTCTCTGTGGGTTGTTCTTAAAATCGTTGAATGCCTTTGTAGTCTTTTCCTTAAGTGCGTCGAGTGGTGTTGATTCAGTAGCTGTTGCGTCATTAGCAGCAGGAGCTGGTGCTGGTGCTGCAGCAGGTGCAGCAAGCTTTGTTCCACAAGCTGTGCAGAATGTAGCATCATCGTTAAGTGATGCGCCACAAGAAGTACAGAATTTACTCATATATAATTCCTCCAAATAATAAATTAGGGTTTTCCACAAAATAATTATAAACTATTGTACAGTTTTTGTCAAGAGCATTTACAAATATTAATATATAGTAGAAACTAGTCTATCTTAGCGTCGCTGAGCTGAATTTTAACATCATTAGCGTAGTTCGGATAGCCTCCGACAAATATGCTATTCATATCTTCTGCACAGATTACTGCGCATGGCAAACCGTAATCATCAAATTCTATGCAATATACCATTCCGGTTTTACCTTGAGGCAAGCAAGAATATATGCCATCTATTATTTCATCTTCAGTTGGCACTTCGTCGATTGAAAACAATTCGTCATAAGTATTATATAAGCCTATTATAGCACCTTCAGAGATGTACTCTCCGCCGATAACAGTTCCTCCGGGAATTTGATATCCACACTCTCTACAAAACTTTGCATACGTTGTAGCGGCCGTATATATATCTTTTGCATGCGCATCTGCCAAAGCAAGCTCTTGCTCTATTGCAGCATCAAGCTGACAATACACGTCAAAGCATCCGCCAAAGCTTCCTTCCAATAAAAAGAGCACCCATTTACCGTTAATTTTAAGCACCTGAGCATATGCTTTGGAAGTATGCTTATCATCGTCGCCCTTTACTGTAATACTTAAATTTACTTCATAGCCATCCTGGACATTAAGCATGCTAGAGATATAGTCGAAACGTTCATTGAGTTCATCGATTTCGCCGGGCTGAAGCTGTTCATTATCATTGACCTTATAGCTAACCGTTATATCATCGCCAAATTCTTCTGAAAGATATTCCTTCAAATCTTCGATATAATTTGAATAGGCTTTATAATAAGCATTAATCTCTGCAGTTCCTAATCCATACAGCTCATACGCCATTTCGGATGTCAGAATCGAATTATAGTAGGCTTTTCCGTCTGCATCATTGATGCTTTCAAAATAGTCGGTAAGAGGTCCCCTGTAACCGGAATTATTAACAAGAGAAATAATACTCTTTACAAATATTATAAGTCCGATAATTATAAATATTATAACGCACATTACAATCGGGAAAGCTACGTTCGACTTTTTGGCTTTTCTAGTATTACCATATGGATTTGGGTACTGATTGCCGTACTGACTACCATACTGATTTCCGTACTGATTGTTAAATCCTTGCTGGTAATTAGGTCTATATGTATTTTGATTAGCTTGATGTTGTGGGTTGTTATGCATTGGTGCAGAATACGGTGAAGCGTACTCTGAAGGGTCACGGTTATATCTTGAATCCTGATAGCTATCAGTTTCCTCACAATGAGAACATTCCTCATAGGTTGCTCCACAGTTTCCGCATGTCTTTTCAAAAAAACCAAGCTTGTTTCCACAATACTGACAAATCTTGCTCATTATTATTCTCCTTTTAGTTTAACCAACTTATACTAAAGTTTCAAATTGATTTTATTATACAGTAATACAAAGAAAATGTCAAGCGTATTTACCTTGCAAACAGAAAAGTTGCAAACACTTAATATTCGTGTTATAATTAAGACAACAAAATTCAAGGCGGTGGGCTTTTATGAAATATATAATGTCACTTGACCAAGGTACAACAAGCTCAAGATGTATTATTTTTGATGAAAATGGGAACATTACATCCGTAGCTCAGCAGGAGTATCGACAAATTTATCTGGAAAGTGGTTGGGTTGAGCACGACCCTAACGACATATATTCTTCTCAAGTAAGTGTTGCAGCGCAGGCTGTTGCAAAGCTTGGAATTAATGCAGAAGAGATATCCTGCATTGGCATTACAAATCAGCGAGAAACTACAATTCTATGGGACAAGAACACCGGAAAGCCTGTATATAACGCAATAGTTTGGCAATGCAGGAGAACTGCAGACTATGTTTCGTCTTTAAAAGAGCAGGGACTAAGCGATTTTATACGAAACAAGACAGGCCTCATTCCTGATCCTTACTTTTCTGCTACAAAAATAAAATGGATACTTGATAATGTGCCGGGTGTTCGTAATAGAGCAGAAAACGGAGAAATACTATTCGGCACGGTAGACACTTTTCTTATATGGAAGCTGACAGGTGGCAAGGTTCATGCGACAGACTGCACTAACGCTTCGAGGACTATGCTATATAATATTTTTGAAAACAAGTGGGACAGCGAGCTACTAGAGCTTTTTGGTATTCCTGAGAGCATACTACCTGAGGTCAAGATGTCATCTGATGATTTTGGCGAAACCGAGGTATTCGGCAAGAGCATTAAAATCACCGGAGTTGCCGGCGACCAACAGGCAGCTTTATTTGGTCAGTGCTGTTTTGACAAGGGCAGCTGTAAGAACACCTACGGAACCGGCTGTTTTCTACTCACAAATATTGGTGAGAAGCCTATTCTTTCGGATAATGGACTTATTACGACAGTAGCTTGTGGAATTGATGGTAAAATAACATATGCACTTGAAGGCTCGGTATTTGTTGCCGGTGCTGCTATTCAGTGGCTGAGAGATGAGCTTAAGCTTATTGAAAAGGCTTCAGAGACTGAAGAAATTGCCATGTCTATAGAGGATACAAACGGCGTTGTAATTGTTCCGGCCTTCACTGGCCTTGGGGCTCCGTACTGGAATCCTTATGCAAGAGGCATTATAACAGGTCTTTCGAGAGGAACCGGCAGGGCTCACATAGTAAGAGCAACCTTAGAATCGTTAGCGTTTCAGAGCTATGATGTGATTTCGGCGATGGAAAGTGATATGGATGACAAAATCTCGATGCTGAAGGTAGACGGTGGCGCAAGTGCAAACGGTTTTCTTATGCAATTTCAATCAGATATTCTGTCTGCTCAGGTTATACGTCCGAGTTGTATAGAAACGACAGCTATGGGTGCGGCATTCCTTGCTGGCTTATATGTAGGTGTATGGAAAGATAAGAGCGAGCTTAAAAATCTTATATCAGTTGAAAAGTCATTCTACCCTTCTATAAGTGATAATAAACGCTTAAACTTACTTGATAAATGGTCAAATGCTATTTCTCTAATAAAGTAGCTATCGAAGTTAAATATATTTTATAAAGAAAATCTAAACAATATATTAAGTGCTGATATTAAACGATTATATAGCATATTTGTTATGTAGTATGATAGCTTTGTTATATTGTATGATAAATTTTTGTGTTATAATTCTTACACATCAGTGACAGGAGGTATCTTAAGATGGAACTTAATAATGTAAAAGGTATTACTTTTGCTCCTTTTGCACACAAGGGTGTGCTTAGCAAGAAGGATGCTTTTAAGAGTCTTGAAGCTATCAAAGAAAGAACTGCTGCTAACTTAATAATGCTTGTTCCGTGCGGTCTTCAGGAGACAGCACAGTCTGAAATTATTCGTTACGACACTGAAGCTACAATGAGTGATACAGAGCTTGTTGCTATTATCAGATACGCAAAGAAGCTTGGCTTCAACGTTGGATTAAAGCCTACTATCAACTGCAAGAATGGTGTATACAGAGCATACATCAGTTTCTTTGATAACGAAGTACCTGACGAGCCTTGCTGGAGAAACTGGTTTAATTCTTACACTGAATTCCAGACACATTACGCTGAAATCGCCAAGGCTGAAGGTGTAGATATATTCGTATGTGGTTCAGAAATGGTTATGGCTGAGAATCGTGAGGATGATTGGCGCAGACTTATTAAGCAGCTCAGAAGAATATATGATGGTATTCTTACATACAACACGGACAAGTACCAGGAAGACCACGTTTCATGGTGGGATGCACTTGACTGCATTTCTTCAAGTGGTTACTACCCTATTGATTCTTGGGAAAAAGAGCTTGACAGAATTGAAGCTATCGTAAAGAAGTACGATATGCCTTTCATCTTTGCAGAGACTGGCTGTATGTCTTCATCCGGTTCTTCTACACTTCCACACGACTGGAGTATCAGAAGTGCTACAAACGTTAAGGAACAGGAAAGATGGTACGAAGCAATGTTCTTTGCAACAACAAGAAGACCTTGGGTTTCAGGTCACGTGCTTTGGTGCTGGTCTGCTACTCCATACGCACTCAAGAAGGCTGCTGTTGACTGGGGTTACGACATTATGGGTAAGCCTGCTGAAAACACTGTTAACAGATACTTCGCTAAGTAACAATAACCTTAAACCGCTTTTGAATTTCAAGGGCGGTTTTCTTATGCAAAAAAGCTACCACGACAGTGGTAGCTTTTTTAGTTCATTATGAAGCTTTTGCCTCAGACTTCTTTTTCTTCTTACTAAGCATATAATAAAGGAAGTCTTTAAATCTAATACATCCATCTGATGCTATAATAAAATACAGAGGTAGCATATTCAGCATATATCTTGAGCGGGTTTCCCAGATAAGCAGGAAAAGAAACAGTCCGAGTTCCATAAGTCTTAGAGCAGAAATTCGGTCAGTTTTCTTTCTTATAAAGCCTCCGATAAACGAGCAGAGCATCATCAGTATCATTGTTGCCTGGAACACAAAGCACCAAACAATGTAAATCATAGAGTTAGAGAAGAATCTGGTGAATGCATCTCCCTCTGTCAATGCAAACTGTATTGTAGACTGGTATGCACCGCCGTACCAGGTATACTGGATTTTCCTACCGAAATGTCTTAACAAGCCTAATACGCCGTACTGCTCAATACGTTCTTTGATTCTGATAACGTTAGCTTCCTTTTTTGCCTCGACGCCGTCTACGCCAAAGGTATATAGGAAGTCTTCGTCATTATATCCACCCGAGCCGTTAAGTCCCATCATAACCCAATGCACCATTGGGAAGGAATATTTATCGAGAGTGCTTTCGTCGATAGCTTCGATGGATTTCATTGTCATTGTAATAGTGTTGCCAACAAGAACGAAGCTGACTACAGTTGCAAGTGCAAGAGCGAGAACACGCTTTATATTTATCTTTAATGCAAAATATATTAAAAGTGCTACAGCTACGATTGCGACGTTGCCTTTAATATAATAACCAACTGCTGTGCATAAAGCTGAGCCGAGGATATACAATATAGTCGCTTTCTTACCCTTAGACTTTACTGCACACAGGGCGAGATACACTGCAGAGAGCAAGAGTGGCATACTTAATGTATCGGTATAGAACACACAAGAATACACATAGAGTACAGGGCAGAATGTAAGTATTACGGTAGCGATATTACGTCTTCTATGTGACTCAAAAACCACTCCGCTTATTTTAAACATCAAGAAATACGAAAGCTGCATTAGTCCGACATTTATTATTGGCAGAAGGTTTATTGAGATATCGCCTGTAAGAGCTATAGAAATCTTATAGATAGCCGATTGAATAAGGAATATTCCCCACTGGTTAGAATATCTTTCAAGATAATTATAGTGGAATATATCCAATCCATAATACAAGTCGCTATTGCCATTAGCGAAGTTTCGGCAAATGATATTGAGATGTGAGGCGTCGGTTCTTGGCGCAAAATTGATGAAGATAACGAGCATTAACTGTACTGCAAACATCACCAACGCACATATGGTATATAGCTTTTTCGGATTTGCATCAAAAAGCTTTTTTAGGTGTTTTCTATTTCTATTAAGGCACAAAAACGCACACAATCCAAGCGACACAACCAAGACAAAAAGCTGTGCATAGATAGGATACGTTTTATTTATAGAAAAGAAAAAAACCAATGTTACAATACTAAAGCATATTGCACCAAAGAGATTGCCCAAATTTAATATTTTTTCTTTCATTACTTTCCCCTATTGATTATCATATAAAAATACAATATTATTATATCACTAATTTATACTATGGGCAAGTACCGAGAGCATTTTTCTTGCTTTTTTACAACTTCTATGATATAATATTTTGGAATTGTAATCAGATTATATAAACGAAAGGAACATTGCTATGAGCGAAATCAGAGATATTAATCTTTGGGAAAGCGGCAAGAGAAAGATTGACTGGGTCATTTCTAACATGCCACTTCTCAATATGCTTGAAGAAAGATTTAAGAAGGAGCTTCCGTTCAAGGGGCTTAAGGTTGCATTATCGGTTCATCTTGAGGCAAAGACTGCTTATCTATGCAAGGTTTTGGCTGCAGGTGGTGCAGATATGTATGTTACTGGAAGTAATCCACTTTCTACGCAGGATGATGTTGCTGCGGCTCTTGTTCATGATGGGCTGAATGTTTTTGCTTGGCACGGGGCTACCTCAGATGAATATCACAGACATATTTCCGAGGTAATTAAAATTGCACCTAACGTTATTATTGACGATGGTGGCGACCTTGTGAGCCTTATTCACAACGAATATCCTGAGCTTATACCTAACGTTATCGGTGGCTGTGAAGAAACTACGACAGGCATTATCAGGCTTATTGCGATGGACAAGGACAATGCACTTAAGTTCCCAATGGTACTTGTAAACAATGCTGACTGCAAGCATCTTTTCGACAATCGTTATGGTACAGGTCAGTCTGTTTGGGATGGTATTAACAGGACTACCAACCTTATTGTTGCAGGAAAGACAGTAGTTGTTGCCGGCTATGGCTGGTGTGGAAAGGGTGTTGCAATGAGAGCCAAGGGACTTGGCGCTAAGGTTATTGTAACCGAAATTGACCCTATCAAGGCTATCGAAGCTGTTATGGATGGCTTTGAGGTTATGAAGATGGAAGATGCTGCAAAATACGGCGACTTCTTTGTAACTGTTACCGGTTGTAAGGATGTTATTACCGAAAAATCCTTCTACAATATGAAGGATGGTGCGATTCTTTGTAATGCAGGACACTTCGATTGTGAGGTTGACGTTGCCGGACTTCAAAAGATTGCAACTGAAAAATGGCTTGCAAGAAACAACATTGACGGATACAAGCTTTCTAACGGCAACTGTTTATATGTTATCGGTGAAGGCAGACTTGTAAACCTTGCTGCAGGTGACGGACATCCTGCTGAGATTATGGATATGTCTTTTGCTATTCAGGCACTTTCTGCTGAATATCTTGTAAAGAACAATGGCAAGCTTGAAAGTATGATTATTGATGTACCTAAGGAAGTTGATGCTGAGGTTGCACACGCAAAACTTAGATTTTTAGGTTATGAGATTGACACGCTCACTGATGAGCAAGAAAGATACCTTGGCAGCTGGAACGTATAAAAACCAAAAGCCGACTCAAAGCATACGTTGCTGAGAGTCGGCATTATTATTTATTCAGGCAGGCAAAGCTTTAGCGACCTTGGATTAACGCTGATATTCACGCTATCCTCGAGGTAGTTTTCTCCGTCACAATTATAGAGGGTTTTATCATCCTTAGAAGAAAGTATAAGGTCTGTAACCTCATACTGATGGACTTCTTTATACTTAGAAGCTTCACCTTTTTTATACGGGCCGATAAGCTGAGCTATTTTGGGGATTGATACGGGGTCTACATACACTAAGTCCAAGATTCCATCTGTCATACTTGAAGAAGGTGCGGGACAATAGCCTCCACCGTAGTAACTTGCGTTACACACGGCCATAAGTATACTACTGACATTCTCATCTATTGGAAGTCTTTCACTGTTATTATATGCAATTACGCTATAATCAAATCTAAGCTTACTCGGCAGGCACAGAAGAACAGACAGGTCATAGGCACGCTTCCCCAAGAACGAGAACTTACGAAGTAGCTTATGTGCGACAGTTTCGACCTTTGTATCAAAGCCGGTACTAAGCACGTTGAGGCAGATATGGTCGTTAGCTGAGATTGTGTCGATAGTTTGGATATTATACTTAGGCTCGCTATTTAAAAAACCAAAGCTTCTCAAGACATCATTCAGTGTAAAGCGTTTTCCATAGAGCTTCTTAGCAAAATCATTACCGCTTCCACAAGGAATAAGCATCATTGGAGTTTCTGAAAATACAAGTCCACCTGCTGCCTCTGAAGCAGTTCCGTCACCACCGAAAGCAATGACAGTAGCTTTACTGCCGAATTTCTTTGCAATCTTCTCGCAGAGCTCTTTAGCGTGACCTTTATACTCGGTAGGTATGGTATATACGTTATTGCCATTATCTAAAAGACATTTTCGAATGAGTGCAACATATCGTCTGGCGTTTCTCTTACCACTGGTTTTATTATATATCAAAAAATACGTCATTTGGCTCCCCCCTATTTCTATATTTATTGTAAACCTTTGCACTATCATTTGTCAATTGGCATACTGCTTATTTTTGTTTGATAATTTTGTATATTGTATCTTTCTTCCATTGTATAAATCGACAAAAATTCAAGTGCAAATAATTAAAATTATATATATAATTGACAGCAAAAACAAAAAGGAGTATAATAAAAACAGATAAATAAATAAGGAGAAGCTTAATATGAAAAAGAATTTCGAAATAGCTATTTGTATTCCTAGAATTGATGACCAGGTTCAAAGAGACATTGTTGATGCTATTGTTCATTCTGCAGCTTTTAAGGATTGCAAATTCTCTATTCTTACTACATATTCAGACATATATGGTACTGATGAAAGCATCGTTTCTGAAGCAAAGATATTCTCGCTTCTTGAATATATGTACGCTGATATTATTATCGTTTTTCCGGAAAGATTTTACGAGACTTATGTACTGGAAGAAATTCTCGAAATAGCAAAGCTAAGAAAGGTTCCTGTAATTTCTATCGGTGATATTTTAGCTAATACTGTCAGCATATCCTTTGGCAGAATGAGTTGCTTTAGAGCAATTGTTTCCCATGTTATTGAAAAGCACAACTGCAAGAAGATAAACTTCATTGCCGGCAGGAAAGAAGAAGCCGAACACGACGAGCGCTTGCAGGCATTTAGGGAGACTCTTGAAAAATACGATATACCTTACGAGCCTGAGCGAGTTGGCTTTGGTGAATACTGGGATACTCCCACCGAGAAGGTTATGGACGATTTCCTATCAAGTAATCTACCATTACCTGATGCGATTATTTGTGCTAATGACGTAATGGCTATAACTGCCGTAAACTGCTTAAAGGGGCGTGGCTACAAGGTTCCTGATGATATTATCGTAACCGGCTTTGATGGTATTGATATGGAAAAATACCATTCTCCTCGTATAACCACCGGAAGCATTGACCTTGAGGCACTCACTACCGCCCTGTACGATTATATCAAAAAAATCACTTGTGGAGATATTCTCCCTATAAATCATTCTATTGATTTTATACCTAGATTTGCAGAGTCATGTGGTTGCTTTGAACATTTAAACACAAAACCGATTGTAACTCTTTGGAGAGAGGTTAGCTTTGATAACAGCTTTAATGACCTAATAATTCAGATGATTTCTAAGATTGATATCAAAGATACCATTGAAGGTATTTTTGCGACTGTGTCTAAGTTCTTATCCTATGTATACTCGGTCAACATCAGTGTTTGCATATCAAAGAAGTTTGTAGAATGTATGCTTGAGGGCAAGCTTGATAAATTCGACGACTTTGGTTCTACTATGTATTCTATTATTGAAAAAGTTGATGATAAAGAGGCCAATGTATACGGCGAGCGTACCTTCCCGACTTCTTTTCTTGTTGCAAATTCAAAAGCGAAGCCACAGCACCTTACATATTATCCTTTACACTACAAGGATTCGTTGTTTGGCTATGTTGCGGCTGATACAGAATTTAACCACATTGCACTTCATCAACTGCGTTCATTCAGCATGAATATGGGATATGTTCTTGAAAGAATAGCATCACACAAGCAGATGCAGATTATCAATGAGCGACTTGAGAAATCATATATTTACGATAACATGACCGGTCTTTTAAACAGAAACGGCTACTACACTGTTTCTGCTGATATGATTGACCCACAGCTTTTACAGAACAAAAAGATTGTAATAATTTCAATCGACCTTGACAATCTCAAAGAGATTAATGACAAATTTGGTCATCATGCAGGAGATACGGCTATAAAAATTGTTGCCAAGGCATTAAAGCAATATATAGGCGAAGACGGTATAGCTGCCAGATTTGGTGGGGATGAATTTGTAGCGATAAAACTGTTTGATGATTCGAGTGAAGAGTTTGTTCACGAATTCACTGAAGGTTTCTCCTGCACTATTGCTGATAAGGTTGAGGAAGCCGAACTTGAATACAATATATCTGCTAGCTTTGGAATTGTATCGCTTCTTGCAAAAAACATACCGTCGCTTGAAGAAGGTATTAAGAGTGCTGACGTACTTATGTATGCACAAAAGCGAGCAAAGAAAAACTCAAAATTCAGATAACAACAAAAAAGACGTAATGCTTTTGGCATTACGTCTTTTTATCTAAAAATTAATTTGCAACATAGAAAAGTGCGACTGTCTTAGGTCCAGAATGTGCGCCTATAACAGGGCCGATATCACTAACACTTGTAACCTTTACGCCATACTTACTCTTGATGTACTTCTTCATTTCGTCAATCTCATCGAGGCAATCTCCGTGAGAAATAAATACTGTAGTATCCTTAGGATTGCTACACTGCTCGCCTATCTTATCGCAGAGGGCGATAAGTGACTTCTTTCTGCCACGAGTTGTAGATACCTTTACAAGCTTACCTTCTTCGTCGACTCTCATAATAGGCTTTATACCAAGAACAGAACCAACGAGTGCAACAGCCGGGCTGACTCTTCCGCCACGCTTTAGGTACACAAGGTCGTCAACTGTAAACCAATGACGAATCTTAAACTTTATCTTCATCATATAAGCGGCGGTATCCTCAAGTGAAGCACCGGACTTTTTCTTTTCAACAGCGAGGTATACTGCAAGGCCCTGACCTGCAGAAGCACAGAGTGTATCGATAACGATAATCTGTCTATCTGGATACTCGGCACTTAGCTCTTCTGCAGCAATTCTGCCTGAATTAACAGTAGTACTTAGGCCTGAAGAAAAGCCGAGATAGAGGATATCCTTACCCTGCTTGAGCTCGCTTTCAAAAGCATTTTTGAATGTATCTACGTTTGAGGCTGATGTTTTTGCTACACCACCATCTATCATTTTCTGATAAAATTCCTTCGTGGAAAGCTCGTAGTTAGAATATTCCTTATCCTCATCTTCAAACCTAAAGGTAAGACAACAATACTTTACGTCCCAGGCTTTTAAGGTTTCTTCGCTCAGGTCACATGCTGAGTCGGTATAGATTACAAATTCGCTCATAATAGCGCCTCCATAATAATTTTTGTTGTAATTATTATAACCTACGCTTTGACATCTTGCAAGCTACCACTCATTTTTTGAGCTATACTAATCCGAATTTTGTGGAAAAGCCAGGAGAATCTCACTCTACCGAGAGTAGAAACTCCACATTTAATGCGTTTTTCGGACAACAAAAATTCTACTGGGCTTGATTTTGCGAAAAAGATGTGTTATAATATCAAATGTAGATTTTTCATCAAAACGAATAATAACCTTCATTAATTTACAAGGACTAATTATATGACAGATTTAAAACCGATTATTGCAAAAAATATTTCTCAGCTCAGACAGAGCAGAAATATCACACAGCTTGAGCTCGCAGAAAAGCTCAACTACTCAGACAAGGCTATTTCTAAGTGGGAGAGAGCTGAGTCTATACCTGATGTTACTGTACTAAAAGAAATTGCAGATATATTTGGTGTAACTCTCGACTATCTGGTACAGGCTGAGCACAAGGTTGCACCGACACATACGATTTCTAAAGAAAGAAAGATAAAAAATCATGCCTTTATCACCAGCATGTGTGTTCTTCTTGTATGGCTTGTTATGACCTTTGCTTTTGTTGTTATTGATATGGCTGTACCTAATGTAGAGAAGCATTGGCTTTGCTTTGTATATGCGATTCCCTGCTCTATGATAGTTTGGCTAATTCTTAACTCGGCATGGTTTAACTCACGCAGAAACTTTTTTATAATTTCGGTACTTATGTGGTCAGTGCTTTTGTCGGCATATCTTACGATGCTTGCCTTTGGCTTAAACAACTGGCAGGTATTTATTCTCGGCGTTCCCGGACAGCTCATTATTTTTATGTGGTCAAGGCTCAGATACAAGACTAATAGATAACAAAAGCCGTATGGATATTCTCCATACGGCTTAGTTTTTTATAGTGTCATTTGGTCGGGGTCGTCTATATCTTTTGCAAAATGGCCTGCAGCCGGAACATTCTTGGCTATAAATTTTGAGAACTTCTTTGTAGTTTCTTCATCTACCACATAAGCCTTCTCGACTACCGACTTTGCCTTAAGAGTCATAACTGACACACCGATTGTGTCTCTTGCTGCCTTTGGAAGCAAGAGTGCAGAATTAAATATAATCATTCTGCCGTTGCTTGTCTTGACGAGGACATTTTCATTCTCTGCCACAAACAGTACCGAGACAAGCTTAGACTTAGCAGAATACGCATTGGTGAGTTTCTTTCTGTTAGTCTTTGTTTCATAGGCATTAAGTGGGACCTTAGCGACCTTGCCATTTTCATAAACGAACAATAGATATCCGCTATAATCTATAGTTGGTATCATAGCTCTGAAGCCTTCGCCATCATCAAACGAGAGCTTAGCGGGGATATAGTCGCCGAGCGCACTGGCCTTACTATCCTCGAAGGCTGATGCCTTTGACTTATAGACAGTTGCACTATCTGTAAAGAACAGGATCTCTGTTTTATTGGTAGCGTCGACCTCCTGGACAATCTCGTCGCCTTCCTTGACCTTTTGTGCGCCACTCATTCTAAGTGACTGAGGAGTAATCTTCTTAAAGTAGCCACTCTCGGTAACAAAGAGCTTACACTGATAATCAGGAGTATCATCGAGTTCTTCCTCGACGTCTTCCTCAACAGTATAGATAAACTGGGTTTTTCTTTCCTGAGCGTACTTTTTAGAAACCTCTTTGAGCTCGTTAATGATGATATTCTTAATCTTTCGGTCGCTACCGAGAGTTTCTTTCATATCCTCTATATCTTCGATAAGACTTTGGATTTCTTTAGTTCTATTAAGAATATACTCACGGTTTAAATGACGGAGCTTGATTTCAGCAACGTATTCAGCTTGGATTTCGTCGATACCAAAGCCAATCATAAGGTTAGGAACTACATCGGCTTCGTTCTCGGTTTCTCTAACAATTTTCACTGCCTTATCGATATCAAGCAAAATCTTCTCAAGGCCCAAGAGAAGGTGGAGCTTGTCCTGCTTTTTCTTAAGGTCGAAGTCGATTCTACGCTTAACGCAAGTCATTCTGAAGTTAACCCACTCTTTAATTATCTCATAGATGCCCATTACCTTTGGATAGCCGTTAACGAGTATATTAAAGTTGCAGGCATAGGTATCCTGGAGAGGAGTCATTCTAAAGAGCTTTTGCATAAGCTTTTCTGGATCTGTGCCTCTCTTGAGGTCGATAGAGATATGGAGACCGTCGAGGTCGGTTTCATCTCTTATATACTGAATCTCCTTAATCTTTCCTATTTTAACGAGTGCGACAATCTTTTCTATAATAGCCTCGATTGTAGCAGTTGGTGGAATTTCAGTAATATCTATACAGTTTGCTGACTTATCGTAAGAATACTTTGCTCTGAACTTTAGTGAGCCTCTACCGGTCTGGTAGACCTTATCGAGTTCCTCCTCGTCATAAACGAAATACGAGCCACCGATAAAATCCGGGCCCTTGAGGGTTTCTAAGGCATTATGGCAAGGGTCGCGCATAAGAGCGATTGTTGTTTCGCAAACCTCTGAAAGATTAAACGAGCACACTGATGACGCCATCGCAACGCCGATACCGACATTCGAATTAACGAGGACTGATGGGAAGCTTGCCGGAAACAGAGTTGGCTCCTGCATTGTATTGTCGTAGTTAGGAACGAAGTCTACGGTATTTTTATCGATATCTCTAAAGAGCTCCTGACAGATTGGCTCGAGCTTAACCTCGGTATATCTTGAGGCAGCATAAGCCATATCTCTTGAATAAGACTTACCGAAGTTACCCTTAGACTCGACATAAGGATGGAGCAGGGTTTCGTTACCTCTGGCAAGACGCACCATTGTTTCATAAATAGCAGCATCGCCGTGAGGGTTAAGCTGCATAGTTCTACCGACTACGTTAGCCGACTTCATTTTTGCGCCCTGCAAAAGTCCCATTTTATACATAGTATAGAGGAGCTTTCTGTGGGATGGTTTAAAGCCGTCAATTTCAGGGAAGGAACGAGAAACATTCACGCTCATAGCGTACGGCATATAGTTCTTTTCGAGGGTAATGGTAATTCTTTCGTCGACCACCTGTCCTGCACCGTGGATATATGCATCAATCTGCGGGAGTCTTTTTTTAGGTTCTTCTTGTTTTGCTTTTTTTCTAGCCATTTTAAATACTCCTTTCCCGTAGATTAAGATATGTCAGCCATATCGAGGTAGTCGGCGCCGTTATTTGCGATAAAGTCTTTTCTTCCCTGCAGGTTATCACCGAGCAGCATATCGAACATATACTCTGTGAACTCTGCCTCATCGGGAGTAATCTGGATAAGACGTCTTGTTTCGGGATTCATAGTAGTAAGAGCCATCATTTCTGCCTCGTTTTCACCAAGTCCCTTTGAGCGCTGGATTGTATACTTTTCGTCACCAATCATAGAGAGAATTTCGCCTTTTTCTCTATCGTCGTAGGCAAAGTAGGTTTTCTTCTTTGTTGTAATCTCATAGAGTGGAGATTCTGCGATATAGACATATCCTTGTTCGATAAGGGTTGGGGTAAGTCTATAGAGCATTGTGAGGATAAGAGTTCTTATCTGGAAGCCGTCGACGTCGGCATCGGTACATATAATAATCTTATTCCATCTTAAATTCTCAAGAGAGAATGACGAAAGCTCTTTATTTGACTTAGACTTTACCTCTACGCCACAGCCCAATACTTTAATGAGGTCGGTAATGATATCGCTCTTAAATATCTTAGAATAGTCGGCTTTAAGGCAGTTCAGAATCTTACCTCTAACGGGGATAACGGCTTGGAATTCGGCATTTCTTGCCATTTTTACAGAACCGAGCGCTGAGTCGCCCTCTACGATATAGACTTCTCTTTTAGAGACGTCCTTAGAACGACAGTCTACAAACTTCTGCACCATATTTGCAAGGTCGATTTGCTTAGAGAGTGTTTGTTTTAAATTCTGACGTGTAGAATCAGCCTTTTCACGACTACGCTTATTTATAAGCACCTGGTCGGCAATTTTCTGAGCTTCTTCCGGCTTTTCGATAAAGTAAATCTCGAGTTGTTGTTTTAAGAACTCGGTCATACACTCCTGGATATATTTATTTGTTATAGCCTTCTTGGTCTGGTTAGCGTACGAGGTTAGCGTTGAAAATGAGCTTGAAACAAGCACGAGGCAATCCTCTACGTCAATATACTTAATTGGTGATTCGTTTTTATTATACTTATTATTAGACTTAAGGTAGCTATCGACCTGATATCTGAATGCTGTTTTTACGGCTTCGGCAGGTGAACCACCGTGCTCTAGAAAGCTGGAGTTATGGTAATACTCGGTTGTATTAACCTTATTAGAAAATGCAAAAGCAACATTTAGTTTTACCTTATACTCAGGGAGGTCTGCTCTATCCTTACCCTTTCTTGTTCCCTCGCAGAAAAAGACGGATGTAAGGGCGTTATCGCCGACAATTTCGCTAACATAGTCGGTTATGCCGTTTTCATACATAAAGGTTTGCTCATCAAAGCCACCGCCGGATTTTTCTACTCTTAGGATAAACTTAACCTTTGGATTAACGACAGCTTGACGCTTCATTGTTTCTTCGAGGAATGAAACAGGTATATTTATATCGGTAAAGACGTCAAGGTCTGGCTTCCAATGATGCTTTGTACCTGTCTTCTTGTTAGATGGCTCGCTCTTAAGCTTGCCGACAGGGTTGCCCTTTTCAAAGTGCATGCTATACTCCATACCGTCACGGTGCACGGTAACATCCATAAACTCGGAAGAATACTGAGTAGCACAAGCACCGAGTCCGTTAAGACCCAAAGAATACTCATAGTTTTCGCCGTCGTTGTTATTATACTTACCACCGGCATAGAGTTCGCAGTATACGAGCTCCCAGTTATATCTGCCTGCTGCCTTGTTATAATCCATAGGACAGCCTCTGCCGAAGTCTTCGACCTCGATACTATTATCCTTATAATAAGTAAGAACAATCTTATCACCGTAGCCTTCTCTGGCTTCGTCTATCGAGTTGGACAAAATCTCAAACACAGAGTGCTGACAGCCTTCAAGACCATCGGAGCCGAATATTACCGCGGGGCGCTTTCTAACTCTATCGGCACCCTCGAGTGCAACTATCGTTTCATTACCATAGTTATTCTTCTTAGCCAAAGTTTTCTCCTCCTGATTCTTGAGCATCATCACTCTTTTGTGAAAGCTGTTTATTCTTAAAAGCACAGATAATCATAAGTGCTACAATTATTAAGACAGCTTCGACTATTATCAATACGACTGAGCCTGAAAGCCCTAAAAACTTTTTTATAATTATATAGTCAAGTCCGCCAAGATACAGACCGATATTTATTATGTTCACGCCTTTAAAGAAAATCCAAATCACAGCGGGCAAAATTACGAGAAGTCCTAGCACGCCTTCTGCCCTTGAAGAAACATCCCAGAGGCTTGCCACATCACCAATAATAAGGACTGCCACAGCGAGCAATAAAATCGAAATCAGTGAAATATAAAACTTCTTCAAAATCGATACCCCACTTTCTTTAAAAACCAACATATAGGTTAATTATAACACAATATCTGCCGTTTTGCAAGTGCCATACACACAAAATATAAGATTTGAGGCTAAAATGTCATAGATGTAATTTGTTTCATTCCAGAAACGATTTGTGCATTTTATACACGCAACACAGTAAAGTATCTATGGTTTTTTTAAAGGTTATGCTATTGCAATTTTCTACAGAATATGCTATAATTATTTGAATTAAGTTTTGCGGTGTGGTAACCGCAAAAAAATTTTGCAAATTCGACCGAAAATTTCCATTTTTTTACAGTTAAAAACGGTTTTTTCGGTTCACGGCGTTACGGCGTGGAAAGGAGTTTCTTATGGAAAAACAACCACAGAAGAAAGTACTTATTATCGGCTCCGGACCTATCATTATCGGTCAGGCCTGCGAGTTCGACTATTCGGGAACTCAGGCTTGTAAGGCGCTGAGACAGCTCGGCCACAAGATTATTCTTGTAAACTCCAACCCTGCTACTATTATGACAGACCCAGGCATTGCTGATGTTACATACATTGAACCACTCAATGCTAAGCGTCTTGAAGAAATTATTGCTAAAGAACGTCCTGACTGGCTTCTCCCTAACCTTGGTGGTCAGTCTGGTCTTAACCTCTGTTCTGAGCTTGACAAGCTCGGCGTTCTCAAGAAGTACGACGTAGAAGTTATCGGTGTACAGATTGACGCTATCGAACGTGGTGAAGACAGAACCGAGTTCAAGAAGACAATGGACAAGCTTGGCATTCAGATGGCAAGAAGTGAAGTTGCTTACTCAATTGATGAAGCTCTCGCTATTGCTGACAAGCTTGGTTACCCTGTTGTTCTTCGTCCTGCTTACACAATGGGTGGTACAGGCGGTGGACTTGTATATAATGTTGAAGAACTTAAGACTGTATGTGAAAGAGGTCTTGCTGCTTCTCTCGTTGGACAGGTTCTTGTTGAAGAATCTATTCTCGGATGGGAAGAGCTTGAGCTTGAGGTTGTTAGAGATAAGACAGGCAAGATGATTACTGTTTGCTTTATCGAAAACATAGACCCACTCGGTGTACACACCGGTGACAGCTACTGTGCTGCTCCTATGCTCACAATCTCTGAGGATGTTCAGAAGGAGCTTCAGCGTCAGGCTTACGCTATCGTTGATGCAATCGAAGTTATCGGTGGTACTAACGTACAGTTCGCTAGAAACCCACACGACGGAAGAATTTACGTTATTGAAATAAACCCAAGAACATCTCGTTCGTCAGCACTTGCTTCTAAGGCTACAGGCTTCCCTATCGCACTTGTTTCTGCGATGCTTGCAACAGGACTTACACTCGCTGACATTCCTTGTGGAAAGTACGGCACACTTGCTGACTACTATCCAGACGGCGATTATGTTGTTATCAAGTTTGCTAGATGGGCATTTGAGAAGTTTAAGAAGGCTGAAGACAAGCTTGGCACACAGATGAGAGCTGTTGGCGAAGTAATGAGCATTGGTAAGACCTACAAGGAAGCTTTCCAGAAGGCTATTCGTTCACTTGAAAAGGGCAGATACGGTCTTGGATTTGCTAATGATTACAACAAGAAGACCAAGGAAGAGCTTATTTCTATGCTCTACGCTCCTACAAGTGAAAGACAGTTTATTATGTACGAGGCACTCAGAAAGGGTGCGACTGTAGAAGAGCTTGAGGCTCTCACAAAGATTAAGCCTTACTTCATTGAGCAGATGAAGGAGCTTGTTGATGAAGAAAATGCTCTTATGGAAAACAAGGGCAATATTCCTGCTGACGATAAGCTTGTTTCCGCTAAGAAAAACGGCTTCTCCGACAAGTATCTTTCCGAAATCCTTGAGGTTTCTGAAGAAGAAATTAGAAATGCAAGAATCGGTGCAGGTCTCACAGAGGCTTGGGACAAGATTCACGTTAGTGGTACAGAAAACTCTGCATACTACTATTCTACATACAATGCACCTGACAACTCAGTTGCAAGCGAGGGCAAGCCAAAGATTCTCATCCTCGGCAGCGGCCCTAACAGAATCGGTCAGGGTATCGAGTTCGACTACTGCTGTGTTCATGCGGCAAACTCACTTCGCAGACTCGGCTTTGAGACAATTATGATTAACTGCAACCCTGAGACAGTTTCTACAGACTACGATACTTCCGACAAGCTCTACTTTGAGCCACTCACACTCGAAGATGTACTTAGCATTTACGAGAAGGAAAAGCCACTCGGTGTTATTGCACAGTTTGGTGGACAGACTCCTCTTAACCTTGCTGCTGATCTTAAGAAGTACGGCGTAAAGGTTCTTGGTACAACACCTGAGACAATTGATATGGCAGAAGACAGAGACCTCTTCAGAGAGATGATGGACAAGCTCGAGATTCCTATGCCTGAATCCGGAATGGCTGTTACTGTTGATGAGGCACTCGAAATTGCTGACAGAATCGGTTATCCTGTAATGGTACGTCCTTCCTACGTTCTCGGTGGTAGAGGTATGGAGGTTGTACACGAGCCAGAAAGCCTGAGAGTATACATGGCTGCTGCTGTTGGTGTTACACCGGACAGACCAATTCTTATTGACAGATTCTTACACAACGCTACAGAATGTGAAGCTGATGCTATAAGCGATGGTGAGAACGTATTCGTTCCTGCTGTTATGGAACACATTGAGCTTGCAGGTATTCACTCCGGCGACTCTGCTTGTATCCTTCCTTCACTTAACATCAGTGCTGAAAATGTTGCACTTATCAAGGAATACACAAGAAGAATTGCTAAGGAAATGAACGTTCGTGGTCTTATGAACATGCAATACGCTATCGAAGACGGAAAGGTTTATGTACTCGAGGCTAACCCAAGAGCATCAAGAACTGTTCCACTTGTTTCTAAGGTATGTAACATTCAGATGGTATCTCTTGCCACTGAAATCATCACATCAGAATTCACAAATCTCCCTTCACCTGTTCCTGCACTTAAGGAAAAGAAGTTCAAGCACTATGGTGTTAAGGAAGCTGTATTCCCATTCAATATGTTCCCTGAGGTTGACCCACTTCTCGGCCCAGAAATGAGATCCACAGGCGAAGTTCTTGGTATGTCCTCTAACTTTGGCGAGGCTTACTTCAAGGCACAGGAAGCAACACAGGCTGTAATTAAGCTTTCAGGCAAGGTTCTTATCAGTATCAGCGACAGAGACAAGGATGAGCTTGAGACTGTTGCAAGAGGCTTTGCAGACCTCGGCTTCAAGCTTGTTGCTACACAGGGCACAGCCAAGGCTATCAGAGAAAAGGGCATTGAATGTGACAGTGTTTGCAAGCTTCAGGAAGGCAGACCTAATGTTCTCGACCTTATCACAAACAGAGAGGTTGACATTATCGTAAATACTCCTGATGACAAGAAGGGTGCGGCTGACGACAGCTACATCAGAAAGAACGCTATCAGAAACAGAGTATTCTACATCACAACAATGGCTGCTGCGAAGGCTACAATCGAGGGTATCAAGTCGGCTAAGAGCGGTGTCAAGGACCCAATCAAGTCACTTCAGGAATACCACGCAGACATCCAGGATGCATAAATAACATTAAGGCACTTTTGAATAATCAAGAGTGCCTTTTTTGTATACAAAATCACCCCAAAAGAGATTCTATCTCCCTTGGGGTATTCTTATAGCATAAGTCTTACGGCAGTGCAGGCAACAATAAAGCCTGTTATATCGGCAGCGAGGGCACAGACGAGTGTATGCCGAATGTTCTTAATTTTTACTGCGCCATAATATATAGCAACAGTATAGAATGTAGTTTCGGTAGAGCCCATCATAACACTTGCTACCCTACCGACGAATGAATCGGGGTGGTTATCTTGCAGGATTGTTTCATACACAGATAGAGCGCCACTCCCTGATATTGGTCTTAGTATGGCAAGTGGGATACACTCGGTCGGGAAGCCTATTTTCGATAGAGCCGGACTTAAAAATTGCGAAAATGCTGAAACTACGCCAGACGCATTAAGCATAGTGATTATTGTCATAAGAATTATGAGTGCGGGAAGGATATCAAAGGCAGTTTTTATATTTTCGCTAGCACCTTTAATGAAGGCTTCAAACAAATCTATTTGTTTATACTTTCCATACGCAAATACCACTATCACAAAAGCCGGCACGACATAGGAGTTCAGAGTCAACTTTCTTTCACTCCCCTATTTTTAAATACTTTATTGAGCACAAACACAAGTGACAAGCCGACAAACAGTGCAATACAAGAGGTTACTAAGACAGCAGGCAAAATTTCCATTGGAGCTGCTGAACCGTGCGAAGCTCTGAGTGTTGCGACTGTTGTGGGAATAAGGCTGATAGAAGCTGTATTTATTACGACAAGGATTATCATATTTCTTGTGGCTATATGGCTTGTGCTTTCCTCTCTTACAAGTTCCTTAATAGCCTTTATACCTAGTGGTGTTGCTGCGTTGCCCATTCCCATTAGGTTTGCTGTAATATTCATAACAATTGCACTCAGGGCTTTTCCGTTTTCGTCAATTCCCGAAAACAGTCTTTTAAGCAGTGGTTTAAACAGCTTAGCAAGGCTTTTGGTAAGACCGCTTTCTTCAGCAATTTTCATTACTCCACCCCAGAAAGCCATTGAGCCCATCAAGGTAAGTATAAGCTTTACGGCACCTTCGGATGCGGTAATAATACCATTAGAGAGCTCATCTACGCTTTCTGTTATGATAGAAAAGACAAATGACATTACTACAGAAAACGCGATAAAGCTACTCATATTGTCCTCCTTGACGGCTTTAGAATATGGAAACATGCACAAATAATGTAAATCACATTGTGCAAAAAAACAATTTTGAATTTCCAAATAAAGATATTTTCTCCTAAATATTGACAAATTTAGAGAATTTATGTAAAATTATTACAACAAGTTTGTGCTTGAAAAATATGCGAGGGGAATAAATATGAAATCGACAGGTATTACAAGGACGGTAGACGAGCTTGGAAGAATAGTTCTACCAATTGAGCTTAGAAGAAGCTTTGGCATTGACATTAAGGACCCAATTGAGATTTACACAGATGATGACAAAATTATTCTCAAGAAGTTCCAGAGGACTTGTGTCTTCTGTGGTTCTCCTGAAGACATTGTACTTTTTAATGACAAGGCAATTTGTCCTGATTGTCTAAAAAAGCTTAAAAATATGTAACATTACTACGGCGAGCAGTTTTTACTGCTCGTTTTATTTTATTCCTGTTAGCCCAAAAATAGTACAAGCAAAAAAATAAAGTCGGCAGAGAATTCCCTACCGACTTAAAGCTCTATTAATTTTATCTAGGCTGACAAATCAATCTTATAGCTGTTCTTTCTTCGCCATTGATATTAACATTAGCAAATTCAGGAACACAGATGAGCTCAATTTCCGACATTTCAAGATAGCTTCTTGCAATTGCAACAGCCTTTATAGCCTGATTAGTTGCACCGGCTCCGACTGCTTGAACCTCAACCTCGCCAAATTCCTTAACAACCCCGGAAATTGCCCCTGCAACAGAATTAGGGACTGACTTGGCAGATACCTTTAAAATCTCCATATATGCTCCTCCCACTATTAAAGTAATATTATGTTTTAATAATAAACTATTACATTCAAAAATTCAAGTGGTTTGAAAAAAGTTTGTTAACTATCTCCAAATAATTCTTTCTATTTTGTTAGCCTTGCCTAGCTTTTCATCGAATTCTACGACGACTGCATTTATGAAGCAGGGGTTCTTGCTTTCCTCAAACTTTACGGGATAATGGAATCTTTGCTTATTAATTGCTATACTACTCTCAACGCCAAGAACCGAAATCTCCGGACCTGTCATACCTACGTCTGTGATATAGGCAGTATGGTCGGCGTAAATGGTTTCGTCGGCTGTTTGGACGTGTGTATGTGTTCCGAGGACTGCTGTTACCTTGCCTGCTAAATACTGTCCCATAGCTTTTTTCTCGGCAGTTGCTTCGGCATGAAAATCGACAAAGATATTAGGTGTAGAAAGCTCGCTGAGCACATTATCCATTACTGTAAAGGGGTTTTCGAGAGCTTCCATATAAACAACGCCCTGCAAGTTTACAAAGGCAATTGAAGTTTTACCCAAGTCGAGGACATAGCTTCCGTGACCGATAACGCCCTCGGGGTAATTTATTGGACGAAGGAGAAAATCATTCTTATCGAACATTTCCACAAAATCTCTACGCTTAAAGCAATGGTTACCTGTAGTAATAACGTCCACGCCCATACCGACGAGCTGTGACATTGATGCTTTAGTGATACCGTTACCCTGCGCAGAATTTTCGCCATTAACGACAGTGATATCGATGCCATACTGCTTTTTAATCTCATAGAGATTTTTTTCTAAAAAGCTACAACCGATTTCACCGACTACGTCGCCGACAAATATAAGCTTCATTCAAATTCCCCTTTCAAGAGATAACAAACGGGCTGCCGCAGAATACACGGCAGTCCGAAAATTTTGATATAGTGATTACTGAGCTCTACCGATACCGATTGCACGGAGATTGTTATCGATAAGGAAAGCCTTAGCCGGTGGAACAATCTTTTCGAGTGCCTTACGGATAATTTCATCAGTAAACATACCGGTTTCCTGTAAAACCTTGCCGAGAAGGATGATATTAGAACCCTTTGGAAGGTCATTATCAGCTTCGAGCTGTGTTGCAGGAACATAATAGCAGTCGATATCGGTTCTATCTGACTTTGTTTCAACAAGAGTGCTGTCTACGAAAGCCTTACCGCCTGCCTTAACCTTACCGATAAACTTATCGAAAGAAGGCTGGTTGAGTGCTACTAAAACGTTAGGCTCTGTTACGAGTGGAGAACCGATTGGTTCATCGGAGATACATACTGAACAGTTACAGGTACCGCCACGCATTTCCGGGCCGTAGGATGGAAGCCATGAAATTTCTTTTTCTGAAATAAGTGCACAATATGCGAGGAGCTTTCCTGCAAAGAGCACGCCCTGTCCACCGAAGCCTGCGAGTAAGATATTATAATTCATTAGTCATTACCTCCTGCAACAGAATCCTTATATACACCGAGTGGGTAGTATGGAATCATTTCCTCACGGAGTCTCTTAAGAGAATCTGTAGGAGTAAGTCCCCAGTTTGTAGGACAAGTTGAGAGGACCTCTACGATAGAAAAGCCCTTCTTTTCCTTCTGATTTTCGAAAGCCTTTCTGATAGCTTTCTTAGCTTCTCTGATATGAGGTACGCTGTCTACAGCAACTCTCTGTGCGAGTGCTACTCCTGTGAGTGTAGAGAGCATTTCGCTTACTCTTACAGGGTAACCTGCGAGCTCAGGATTACGTCCGAATGGAGTTGTCTGAGTAACCTGACCAGGAAGAGTTGTAGGAGCCATCTGTCCACCTGTCATTCCGTAGATAGTATTATTAATAAAGATTACGACGATATTCTCGCCTCTTGTAGCTGCGTGTACAGTTTCAGCTGTACCGATAGCAGCGAGGTCGCCGTCGCCCTGATATGTAAATACGAACTTATCTGGATTTGTTCTCTTTACGCCTGTTGCAACAGCTGGAGCTCTACCGTGAGGAGCTTCAATCATATCGCAACCAAAATAGTTATATGCCATAACTGAGCATCCAACAGGGCAAACACCAACTGTATCGCCTTCGATACCCATTTCATCCATTACCTCAGCAACGAGTCTATGTACTATACCGTGAGTACAGCCCGGACAGTAATGCAGAGGAACGTCACAGAGTGACTTTGGTCTTTCAAATACTACAGCCATTACTTATTACCTCCCATAGCTTGGATTTTTGCAAGAACTTCAGCAGGTGTAGGAATTACGCCGCCTGTTCTTCCGAAGAACTCAACCGGCTTTGAGCAGTTAAGTGCAAGCTTAATATCATCTATCATCTGTCCCATTGACATTTCTACAGAAAGAATCTTTGTAGCGTTCTTGGAAGCTTCCTGGAGCTCCTTCACAGGGAATGGCCATACTGTCTTTGGTCTGAACATACCAACCTTAATGCCCATAGCTCTAGCTTCGTTTACAGCACTCTTTACTACTCTTGCAGTAGCACCGAATGCACATACGAGGATATCTGCATCCTCTGTCATATAGAGTTCTGCGTCAGTTTCAGTCTGCTTGATTACGTCATACTTAGCAAAACGCTCTACAACTGTCTTTTCGAGCTCTTCAGGTGTAAGGTAGAGAGAATTAATGATGTGATGCTCTCTCTGTCCCTTATGACCGTTTGCAGCCCAAGCGGACTTATCGTGTACCTTCTGCTCAATTTCAGGGAACACTACAGGTTCCATCATCTGACCTAAAAGGCCGTCAGCTAAAATCATTGCAGGCATACGGTATGTATCAGCCTTATCGAAAGCCTTGATAACCATATCAACCATTTCCTGAACGGAAGCAGGAGCATATACCAAGAGGTGGAAGTCGCCGTGAGCGAGTCCCTTTGTAGCCTGCCAATAGTCAGCCTGTGATGGCTGGATACCACCGAGACCTGGGCCACCTCTTTCAACGTTTATAATTACGCAAGGAAGGTCGGAACCGGCGATATATGAGATACCCTCACTCTTGAGTGAGATTCCAGGTGATGACGAAGATGTCATAGCTCTGACGCCTGTTGAAGCTGCGCCGAGCACCATATTGATTGCGGCAATTTCAGATTCAGCCTGAAGGAACACGCCACCGTTCTTCTGCATACGCTTTGCCATATAAGCAGCAAGCTCTGTTTGTGGTGTAATAGGGTATCCAAAGAAGCACTTACAGCCGGCTCTCATTGCAGCTTCGGCTAATGCTTCGTTACCCTTCATTAAATTCTTTTCCAAGTTTTTTACTCCCTTCGAATATAATATAAATAGGGTTTTACTTTTCTACTGTAATACAGCAGTCAGGACACATCATTGCACACATTGCGCAACCGATGCAAGCATTATCGTCTGTACATTCAGCTGTAAAGTAACCTGCTTTGTTACGCTTTTCCTTATTAATCGCAACAATATTCTTTGGACAAGCCTGAACGCAGAGCCCACAGCCTTTACATCTTTCTGTTCTTACAGTCATCTTTGCCATTTTCCTCTTCTCCTTTCATAAAAGGGTTTTACAAGCGACAGCTTATCTATCTTTCCCAAAACGGCTTGACATAGATTTCAATTTGCTTAAATCTGTTATCGTCAAGACCGACTCTCTTAGGTACGGTAGAAAAAACTATCGGAAGATTTACTGATTGTGAAACCATATCTGCATATGGCAGGGATGAAATAACTGTATCCTCCAGTGTATCGCATCCGAGATTCGAGTTGTTTATGATACCGGTATGTTTTATTCTTGATGCAGCTTCGATATTATACATAAGCTCGACAGCTTCTGACGGCTCCTTAGTAAGATATCTATATCTGTTTATTACATAAAACATATCAAGGTTGTCACCAAATTCATTAAGCGCTGCTGAAAACCTACCGAGTGCAATTGCACCGTCGTCATCGCCACCGACGTCGATTATCAAGTATCCGTCGGTTTTTGCAATTCTTTCGATATCAAAATTAAGGGCTGGGATATCGAGATTTGTATTAGCATAGGAAGGAGTGATAAGCTCAATTCCATTTTCGCCAAACATCTTTGCAAAATCGGCTGTTCTGAAATATGGGTTTACAATATCGAGGTCGACAACGGTTACCTTCTTCCCTTCCTGAGCCGCTTCCATAGCGAGATTAGTAGAGATATTGGATTTTCCGCTACCGTAATGTCCTGTTATAATTGTTACCTTACGCATACTTTACCTTTCCAAATTCGCTTTAAAGTGTTATTATACCACATTTTCCGACTAAATGCAACCGTTTTATTGTTTAGTCCTCGTAGTCATCGTCATACTCGTCATCATACTCATCGTCGTACTCGTCGTCATACTCGCCCTCGTACTTCTTCTTGCTTCTCTTATGGAACATTACTGCTGCAAAAATGAGTATATAGAGTAAAACTGCGCCGATACCGACGATAATAGCAATCTTAAAATGATTTGATTCTGTAAATGACTTAGAGACTTTAGTTTCTGACTTTACGTCATCTCTTTCGACGCCAGCTACTGCGACGAGGTCGACGGTAACGATTGTTTGTCCGTCATAGGTAAGCTCTAATGTACCGAGCTTTTGGCCGATATCTACAGGAGCTACGACGCTCTTATCGAGAGTAACCTTCTGTCTAATCTGATTAATTGAAACGTTCTTAGGCCAGAGTCTGGAATAGGACATTTGTGGCTTAACGCAGACATAGTCATTCTTTCCGTACTCGACAGCTACCTCGCCCTTTTCAGAGGATTCGTCAACGAGAACTGTATATTCAAGCTCGGTAAATGCCCAGTCATAAAGCTCCTTATGGTCGAGACAATTATACATTGTTGAGTTACCATCCTGGTCATAGCCGTCGGCGCCCATAGTAACTATCATATAGGTATAGCCATTTCTCTCGGCAGTAGAAACGAGACATCTGCCTGCTGCGTCAAGAAATCCTGTCTTTATACCCTTTGCAAATCTATAGTAATACTGGGAGCCTTCGACAAGCATCTTATTAGAAGTGATAATCTTAGTTCCTTCAGGGTGCTCATCAGTCGCAGGCATCAAATATGAAGGCTTATTACAAATCTCCATAAACAAAGGATACTTATTCATAGCATAGGTTGCAAGCTTTGCCATATCCTCGCAGGTTGTATAGTTATTATCCGCAAAAAGTCCATGAGCGTTGGAGAAATGGGTACCTGTCATTTCGAGCTCCTGTGCCTTTTCGTTCATCTTTTCTACAAAGGCTTCGATACTGCCGCACATATCTATTGCGAGAATATTAGCAGCTTCACAGGCAGATGGAATCATTAGGGCGTGAAGCAAGTCATAATATGTAACCTCTTCACCACGACGGATATCTGCATTAGAACAACCTGTTCCGTCGAGCTCATCAAAAGCAGCCGAACCACCACTTGCTGACTCGTTCATAAGCTTATTGGCATCACCGTCATAGGCTTCTAAGACGATAAGGCAGGTCATAATCTTAGTGAGTGAGGCAGGGACTCTTTGCTGGTCAGAGTTCTTTGAATACACGACCTCATTTGTATCGAGATTAATCACATACGCAGCCTCTGAATTGAGCTGGACGTCGTTATCGAAGGTAATAGCTGATGCTTCGATACCGAAGAATCCATTAGCTATTGTAATTACCATCACAAAGACTGTCACGATAGAAATCAATTTCTTTTTCATAGCGTTCTGTTACTCCTTTATTCTGTATATATATTCTCTGTTTTTGCCTTTTCCGACAAAGCAGATTTTTTCGAGATAAATCAGCATATTTATCACGCGTCTGGCGTTACCTGTATGGGTTTTACAAAGCTTAGCGAAGTCCTTACAAGTAAACTCCTCCGGGAGACCTTCGGGGATAAATTTAGTATAGTCATCGGGGCAATCAAATTCGACCTCGTCAAGAAGTGCTATTGGCACTCTATCGACACGGAGACTTCCTTCTCGTCTGTTTTTCTTACCCTTACCGACAAATCTTGTTTCTTCAAGCTCGAGCATACAAAGCTTCAGATGAAACCTTGGATTATCGAGTGCATATCTAATCACATAAAGCTCATCGGCGGCATCATAGATTGTTGCACGCTTTGGAGATTTTCGTTTTTCTATAAGCTCTCCCGTATCACCATCGAGCCAGACAAGATGCTTAACAGCTGCCATAGGATACACTACTGTTACGTTACAATACTCCAAGAAAACATCGAGCTTTTTTATGAGCTTTCCGAAATTTGCGGTTTGGATTTCTATTATGCCGTTCTCACCGACGATATCGGCGACAAAGCTACCGACTTTAATTTCGTGATTTTCCTCATATGGCTCGTAATATTCCTTCAACACGGCGTGGAGAGTTTTCTCACCAAGAGTACCTATTCCGCCTTCCTGCTGTCTTTGACGGCTAAGCACCTTCTCACAGGCATTTGCAAATTGAAGCTTATCCATTCTGTGCTTTCTTATCCTTTTCGATAAGTATTTTTATAGCATCTACGGCACATTTTATAGCTCTTGAGGAATCATGTGTAACCTTATCGGGTAGGTTATTCTTAGACCTTTCGACGTTCCAGAGTGCTGTAAAGACTGCTCCACAACGCTTTTTTCTGGCTGTACATACGGCATAGAGTGCTGCACTTTCCATTTCTGAAGTAAGACAACCGCAACGCAGGTATGCGTTCCATCTATACTTTATATCAGCCTCGACAGGTGAACCTTCCGGTTCGACCTCGCCATAAAAGCTATCTTTAGCATGAACGACGCCGATATGGTATTTATTGCCGACTTCGTTAGTCGAGGTGATTTCGGCAGCTTGCTTTAAGGCTTCTACTACCTCAAATGTAGCAACTGCAGGATAGTCCTTTGGCAGATACTCATAGGTTGTTCCCTCGCCTCTGACTGCTGCCATTGCTATAACTAAGTCGCCGCCGGAAACTTCTAAGTCCATTCCACCACTTGTACCGATTCTGACAAATGTATCAGCGCCACACTTTATAAGCTCCTCGACTGCGATTGCAGCAGACGGGCCGCCGATACCGGTAGAGCAGACCGTGACCTTTTCGCCCAAGAGATAGCCGGTATAGACGTTATATTCTCTATTGCAAGCAACCTGCTTTGCGTCATCTAAGAGCTCGGCGATTTTTGGGACTCTGCCGGGATCACCGGGTAGAATAACATATTTTCCGACGTCTTCTTTAGTTGTCTTTATATGAAACTGTTTTTCACAATCCATAATACTTGCCACGAAAAGTCACCTCTTTTTATATATTTGATTCTTACTACTTGTCCATTTTCATTGAGATATCAAAAGCTTTTACTGAATGTGTAAGTGCACCGAGCGAGATAATATCTACTCCTGTTTCGGCTATTGCCCTTATTCTTTCGTGTGTTACATTACCTGAAGCTTCGAGCTTGGCTCTGCCGGCAGTAATTTCTACAGCCTTCTTCATATCCTCGATAGACATATTATCGAGCATAATAATTTCTACGCCGAGTGAAAGTGCTTCATTAAGTTCCTCAAGTGAGCCGACCTCGACTTCAATCTTAGTTGTATGGCCCATTCCCTCTCTGAGCTTTTCGACAGCCTTTGTCATTGAGCCGTAGGCATCTATATGAGTATCCTTGAGCATAGAGCAGTCGGAGAGGTTGTAACGGTGATTCTTTCCACCACCGACAGTAACAGCGTACTTTTGAATAGCTCTGAGGCCTGGGAGAGTTTTTCTTGTATCGGCAACAGAAGCATTTGTTCCCGCTATAAGCTCTACACACTTATTGGTAGCAGTAGCGATACCTGACATATGCTGGATAAGGTTGAGGGCTGTTCTTTCGCCCTTAAGAAGTGCTCTTGTGCTTGCTGTAAATCTAGCGATAATGTCACCCTTCTTAACCTTGGCACCGTCGTTAATATAGACCTCGCACTTTGCGTTATCGTCAAGCAGCTTAAACACTCTGAAAGCGACATCAATTCCACAAAGGACACCGTCATCCTTAGCGACATATCTTGCTGTTGAAACTGCGCCTTCATCGACGAGATAATCTGTAGTAACGTCGATATAGTTTATATCCTCATTAAGGGCTGACTTGATAAGGTCATCGACCTGAAACTGCATAAGCTTCATAATACACACTCCTATTTCTTAAAAAATCTTTTTTCGATAAAGCTAAATATCAAGCAATAGCACAGGGCTCCGAACGAAATAAACGCTGCTGAAGCTAAGACTTTAGCATCAATTCCTGCTATGAGAAATACCACTGTCATCACACCGAGTAATGTCATTGGTGACACACAGCTGAAGACGTAAAACTCTTTCTTACTAAAGCTTTTCTGATTTTTATAGGCACTGACATAAAAGAATTTTCCCAGTCCTACCACACAAAAGCCACTTACATAGACAAAAAGCAGATATGCTAAAATGTGGCTATTAAGGATACTCACTTGTGCAAAGGCGCAAAGCAGATACCATGCTATTGACAGCAGGGTTACAATAACACCAAAAGCTTTATTACTTGACATTGCTTCTCGTAATCTCGGCATTTTCGGAAGCTATTGCTATAGCTTCCTTAAGCACGATATATGCAACTGTAGCCAATGCTCTGGCTTCGATATAATCCTTATTGACAAGGAACCTGCCTCTTTCTAAGAACTCTTTTATTTCCTTGACTTTTTCAAAGCCAGGGAACAAGGCATCTACATCCGGCATTACGAAGTATGCCTTTTGCATAATTGAACGGATGCTTGTTCTGAGCCCCTTTGGTATAGGCTGGGCGTTCTCGTCGTGGACAAACTCATACACCGGAGAAAAGTTCTCGTCAAAGCGACGATTATTGATATGCTCGGCTGCACGTCTTGAGAACACCAAGGCTTCCAAGAGCGAATTAGATGCAAGTCGGTTATTACCGTGCACACCTGTATGCGAACATTCTCCACATGCATACAAGCCATCGACTGAGGTTTGGGCACAGACATCGACGTCAATTCCTCCCATAAGATAATGCTGACATGGGAAGATAGGTACGTAGTCCTTAGTCAAATCGTAGCCTGCTTTTAAGAGACTAGAATATATCATTGGAAAACGAGCCTTAATAAACTCGCTATCCTTATGGGTTATATCGATATAGAAGTCTTCAGAACCTGTTCTCTTAGCTTCAAAGATGATAGAATGAGAAACGACGTCACGAGGAGCAAGCTCCAATCTCTTATCGTAGTTATGCATAAAGCGTTCCTTATGGCAATTACGCAGATATGCGCCCTCGCCTCTTACTGCTTCTGAGATAAGGAAGCACTCACGAGTGTTCTTGTTATTGAAGGCAGTAGGATGAAACTGGATATAGCTAAGGTGCTTGATTCTTGCGCCCATATTATATGCAAATGCGATACCATCACCGGTTGCGATTGAAGAATTGGTAGTGAACTCATACACTCTGCCTATGCCACCGGTGCAAAGAATGGCATACTGACAGCAATAGGTTTCATAGTTATTATCCTTGAGCACGTCAAGAACAAAACCACCGTTGACTTTCTTGATGCTACAAAGCAATGCTTCGTCAAGGAAGTCGACATTAGGAAGCTTCTCGACAGCGGCCTGAAGCTTTACGACGATTTCATGACCTGTGGCATCGGCATTATGAAAAATTCTATGCTTACCATGGCCGCCCTCTAAGGTTCTATGGTAATCGCCGTTTTCGTCCTTATCAAATTCGACGCCAAGCTCGATAATCTTATGGATATCTATCTTTGCTTCATTGACGAGGATGTCGGTTGTGATAGGGTCGTTTTCAAATCCGCCTGCTACAAATGTATCCTGCTTATGAAGCTCCGGGCTATCCTCGGGGCTATTATACACGCCTGCAATTCCACCCTGTGCGAGGTTGGAATTACAAAGCTGTTTTTCGTCCTTACAGATGATAAGCACATTAAGCCTTTCTGAGAGGTTGAGTGCCGCAGACAGACCTGCTGCACCTGCACCGACGATTATTACGTCATATTTTTTCATATTTATCACCATTCTCCAATCGGAAAAAGAATCACTTTTTTCGTTAAAAAAATGCTAAAGTACACCCAATTACTCCTATTATAGATATACTTATTTTATTATACTACATTTTCATTCAAATTTCCATAGTATTTTCAAAGATTTTATTAGTTTTCTTGATAATTTTACTGTTTATTTTATATAAAGAAAACGTTTTTCACAGAATTTTCACTTTACATTCACGAGTTTTTGTAGTATAATATAGACATATAAGAGGTGAGGTGAAAATATTATGGAACAGCTCGCACCATTTTTCCCAATTAATGCTAAGGTAGCAGAAAAGGACGTTATGTCACTTGTTGTAGCAATCATTATTTACATTGTTGCTGGTGCTATCGCAGGCGTACTTATCGGTTTCCTCGCAAAAATTCCTGTAGTAGGAATCATCGTAGGAATCGTTGGTGGTCTTATCGGACTTTACTCACTCATTGGTATTATCCTTGCAGTAGTTAAGTTCTTAGGCGTTGCCAAGTAGGGAATTAAAAACTGAGCCACTTTTTAAGTGGCTCTTTTATTTTATTGAGAGGTAACAGAAATAATATGTTTGAGACTAAAAAAGAGGCTGACAAGGTAATAATAGTTTGCGTTGACACCGGTGAATATGACGCCGAGCGTTCTTTGGATGAGCTAGCAGAGCTTGTTGACACGGCCGGTGGCGAGGTTGTTGCAAGGCTTATACAAAAGCGTCCTTCCTTCGATTCTGCGACCTGTATAGGCTCGGGACGACTCGAGGAGTTATCTGCACTTTGTGAGCAGAAGAACGCTGACAGAATTATTTTTGACCACGAGCTTACTGCGACACAGATAAGGAACATAGAAGACGCTTGCAACACCTTCACGATTGACAGGACTATGCTCATACTTGATATTTTTGCACAACGAGCCACCACACGAGAAGGCAGGCTTCAAGTAGAGCTTGCACAGAACAAGTATCGTCTGCCAAGGCTTGCAGGAATGGGAATAAAGCTTTCAAGACTTGGCGGTGGTATTGGCACTCGTGGTCCTGGTGAATCTAAGCTTGAGACAGACAAGCGACACATACGCTCGAGGATTCAGGCGTTATCAGAAGAGCTTTCTGAGATTGAAAAGCGACGTGGATATGCAAGGGCAAAGCGCAAGAAGGACAACGTACTCACTTGTGCAATAGTAGGATACACAAACGTTGGAAAATCTACACTTTTAAACACACTCACAAATGCAGGTGTTCTTTCTGAAAACAAGCTGTTTGCGACACTTGAGACAACATCGAGGGCTATTGAGCTACCTGATGGAAGAAGTGTTACGCTAATAGACACGGTAGGGCTTATAAGCAGACTCCCCCATCAGCTTGTTGAGGCTTTCAAGTCGACGCTTGAGGAGGCTTCGTCGGCTGATGTTATACTGCATCTTTGTGATGCATCGTCTGAAACCTGTCAAGAGCAGGCTGAAGTTACAATTAAGCTTTTGAAGGAACTTGGTTGCGACGGCATACCGATTGTAACAGTACTCAATAAATGTGATCTTGTGCCATACATTGACGAGCTTGACACGGGCTCGGGCACAGTTAAAATCTCAGCCAAGAGTGGCGAAGGCATTGAAAATATGCTAGGTGCAATCACCAACGCACTTGCACCTACAGCTAGACGAATGAGGCTTATACTTCCCTACGACAAGGCCGGACTTGTGAATAAAATTCTCATTGACGGAAAGGTATTCTCACAGGAATATGGTGCTAACGGCATTGAGCTAGACGCACTTATTGACAACAAGATTATATACATGTTTGAAGACTACACAATATAGAAAAAGCTCTGTATATTCAATTGATATACAGAGCTTAATTTTTATAAAAGACTTTGCAGATAGATAACAAGTGGCATTGTGATTACAGAGAGAATTGTTGTAAGGGCATATATTTGCGCTGAATTTTCGGCGTTTTTATCAAACTTTATAGCGAACATTGTACCGATTGTAGCTGTTGGGCAAGAAAAAGCGAGGGTTGTTGTATAGATGGCAGTTTCGTCGACACCCATTTTTCTAAAGACGCCTGTAAACAGCACTGCTACCAAAAGAGGAGCGACAAGGAGCTTGATAAAAGCGACCAGATATGTTTTGACATTTTTGAAGGCTGATACAAAGTTTGATTTTGCTATTGCGACACCAGCTAAAATCATACCCATTGGGCCTACTGCATTACTCATAGAGCTCATCGCAGAGCTTACTAGCTTAGGCATTTTAAAGTTCACCAAGAATAGCACGACGCCGAGTAGAGTTGCTATAATAGATGGATTTAAAATAACTTTTTTGAAGGACATATCCTTCTTATCGCCTGTTATAAGGTATACACCGTGTGTCCAGACGAGAATTGTAAACACAGAATGGAAAACGGTAATATAGAACACACCTTCGATACCAAAAAGCTCATTGGCTAGCGGTATTCCCATAAATCCACAATTTGAGTAAATAGCTGAAAACCTTTGTATTACGCAGTCGGGGTTTTCCTTGCCGGAAAAGCTCTTTTTTCTTATTACGGCATACGCAAATAATATGACTACCATAAACCCGATACAGCTGAGAAGGGTTGTTGCCAAAAGTCCTTTCAAGAGCTTTGCAGAATACTCCTGCTGGAATGAGATAAGTATCATTGCGGGAGTGAAAATATACATTGCGAGGTTTGTTATGCCTTTATTCCCCTCGTCTGTTATAAGCTTTGTTTTATAGCATATACATCCTATAACGAGAAATGCCAGCATAACGAGAACCTTCTGGAACAAGAGAAATGCTAAATCCATTTTAGTCCTCCGAAAGAATGAAATTATAATTTGTAAACAGTACGCTGTCTATGTAATCAAATTGTCACTAATTGTAATTGAATTGTTGTTGCACAGACTTTTGTATGTGTTATAATAATAAGTGAGGAGTGTAATACTCGTTTCATCCTCTCCAAATTTTGATTTTTATATGTTTGTTTCAAAGTACAAAGGACTGCTTACACAGTCCTTTTTTCTTTGCTTAAAACAGCTTATTTTTAATACTGTGCGCCATACTGAGCTCTATATGCTCTCATAGCGTCGAGGTATTCCTTGCCTTCTACTATGCCGTTTTCGATAGCAGAAATAATATCCTCCATTGTTACGATAGAAAATACCTTAACTCCGAATTCGGTATATGCATTCTGTACAGCAGATTGCTCGCTGTCGAGTGCCTTTTCCATACGGTCAACGGTAATAATCATACCGGTGATATCTACATCAGCCTCACCCTTAAGCTTAGGAAGAACCTCTCTTAAGGCCTTACCTGATGTCATAACGTCTTCAATAATAACGACCTTATCACCATCCGAGAGCTTCTGTCCAACGAACATTCCACCCTCGCCGTGGTCCTTGACTTCCTTTCTATCGAAGCAGTAAGCTACGTCGATTCCGAACTTATTATACAGGGCATTTGCAGCAGAAACGGCAAGTGGAATTCCCTTATATGCAGGGCCAAAGAGGGTTTCTACCTCGATACCGTTTGCCTTAATACACTCTGCGTAAAAGCCACCGAGCTTAGCAAGCTGTGCACCTGTCTTATAGTTACCTGCATTTATGAAATACGGAGCCTTTCTGCCACTCTTGAGAGTGAAATCACCGAATGTAAGAACCCCGCTATCAGCCATAAACTTAATAAATTCTTCCTTATAAGTCATTGTTTTCAATTCCTTTCAAATATATTAAAAATTACCACTATCATTATACCACACTACTACACATTTTTCAAGAAGTTTTTTGACTCATAATTGACTAAACTCTTATATTGGGGTATAATATCTTTTGTTAATATTTGCACGACAAGTAATATAATCTACTACCAACGGAGGTACAAAAATGGACGAAAAGAAAATTCCGCTCAGAGAGGAAATAAACGCTCTTGACAAGTGGGCTATTGAAGATATTTACGCTACAGACGAGCTTTGGGAAAAAGACCTTTTAGTGCTCAAAAATTACGCTGAGAAGCTTTCTTCATATAATGGCAAGCTTTGCAAATCAGCTAAGGCGTTATACGATTTTTTAAAACTTGATGATGAAGTTTCTGTTCTGGCTGACGCACTTGGAAACTACGCGCAGAGAAAGAGCGACGAAAACACGCAGAACACCAAGTATCAGGACTTTTGCTCCAGATATATATCAGTTGCTGTTGCGGTAAACAGTGCGTGTGCATTTGTATCGCCTGAAATACTTTCGATTGACGACAGCACTCTTGAAGCCTTCTACAAGGAAGTTCCGGAGCTTTTGTTATACCGGCTATCTCTTGACAGGCTGAGAAGAAAGAGAGAACACATTCTTTCTGACGCTGAAGAAAGACTACTTTCTATGAGCAGTGAAATGGCAAGCTCGCCTGAGCAGATTTACAGTATGTTCTCTGATGCTGACCTTGTATTCCCTGATGTTTTAGACAGCAAGGGTAACTCTCATCAGCTCACTCACGGAAGCTACATTCCACTTATGCATTCCTCTGACAGAGTACTCAGAAAGAATGCTTTTGAGGCTATTTACAAGACCTATGGAAGCTTCAAAAACACGGCTGCTGCGATTCTGTCGGCTCAGACAAAAAAGCTTTGCTTCTACTCTAAGGCAAGAAAGTACGGCTCTAATCTTGAGGCTGCACTTGACTCTACAGAGATTCCTGTTTCGGTTTACAAGAATCTCATCTCTGCTGTACATGACAATATGGATTATATGTACAGATATGTACGTCTTAGAAAAAAACTACTGGGCGTTGAAGAGCTGCATTTTTATGACTTATACACTCCGATTGTAAATGATTGCGATGTTAAGGTTTCTTATGAAGAAGCTAAAGACGAAGTAATGGAAGCTGTCACACCACTCGGTGAGGATTACAAGGCTATACTCAAAGAAGGCTTTGAGAGTCGCTGGATTGACGTATATGAAAATGTAGGAAAGTGCAGTGGTGCATACTCTGCCGGTGCCAGGGTACATCCATTTGTTCTACTCAACTACAAGGACACCCTTGACAGCGAATTCACCTTAGCTCATGAGATGGGTCACGCAATTCACTCATATCTTTCGAACAAGAATCAGCCAATATGCTACAGCGACTATGTAATCTTTGTAGCTGAAGTAGCATCGACCTGCAACGAGGCACTTCTTATGGAGAGCCTTTTGAACAAGGCTACTGACAGAAGACGCAGGGCTTATCTTATAAACTACTTTCTAGAGCAATTCCGTACGACTCTTTACAGACAGACTATGTTTGCCGAATTTGAACTTAAAATTAATGAGCTTTCAGAAAATGGCGAGAGTCTTACTGAAGAAGTTCTTTGCAACATTTACAGGGATTTAAACAAGCTATACTTTGGTGATGACATTGTAATTGATGATGAAATTGCAATGGAATGGGCTAGGATTCCACACTTCTACTACAACTTCTATGTGTATCAATACGCTACCGGTTACTCTGCAGCTATTGCGTTATCGAGAAGGATTTTAAACGGTGGAAACGAGGCTGCCGAGGCTTACAAGAGCTTTTTGAAGGGTGGCTGTTCAAAGACACCTATTGAGCTTTTAAAGGGCGCCGGTGTTGATATGAACACTACAGAGCCTATCACGGAGGCACTCAAGCTATTCGGAGAGCTTATTGACGAGCTTGAAGAGCTTATGAAATAACTAAAAACAGCGTCAATTCCTACGTGGAATCGGCGCTGATTTTTTATATCTTTAGCAGTCGTTTTGCATTATTACAAAGGATATTCTGTTTTTCTTCCTCGGAGAGCGGTAGTGAATTTATAATCTCAAGCTCATTGCCTGCTCTACTCCAAGGGGAATCAGAGGCAAAGAGAATCTTATCACTTCCGTGATTCTTGACAAACCTTAAAAACTGCTCTTTTGGATAATACCCGAGTCCCATTGAGGTATCGAGGTATATACTAGTTCCCACTATATATCTTTCGACGTCGTCCCACTGGTCGTGACCTCCGAGGTGGGCAGCTATGAGAGTTCCGCCTTTAAGCTCTTTTGCAACAAAGGCAAACTGCTGTGGGCTTGTATGATATGGTGCCGGCATACCCAAATCGGCACCTGCGTGGTGGATAATGATGAGCCCTTTTGAAAATGCATAATCATAAATCCTTATCATTCTAGGCTCGTCTAATGTAAAGTCCTGATACTCTGCGTGAAACTTTATGCCCTTGAGCCCGAGAGAAACTATAAAATCGATTTCTTCCTTCCAGTTGTCACAATCGGGGTGGACAGAGCCAAATGACATCAGCCTTCCCTTACTATTTTCAAAAAGGCTACCTGCAAATTCATTTATATGCCTGGTTTGTGAGGGCTTTGTTGCAATTGGCAAAACGAGTGACAGGTCTATTCCCCACTCGTTCATTCTACCGAGAAGACTTTGCATAGTCATATCTGTACAGGTATCGAGCACATTGCCAAAGCGAAGGGCATTATTTAAAAGCTGTTCTTTCGCCTTTGGTGCAATTTTATCCGGAAATAAATGTGTATGAAAATCTATAATCATATTTTTACCTCTTTAAAAAAATCACGGCAAGCGAATAAAATGCCTGCCGTAATTTTACTACTTTAATAATTGGAGGGGGATTTTGAATCCACATATAGTATTACACTATTTTATGATAGTTATACGCAAGCTATGTGAAAGCTACATGAATAATTAATACTTAAGCATACACTCAAAGCAAGGGCGTTCTCCCACCTTTGCAATGATGGTTATGCCGTCCTGGGTAGCTTTTTTATAAATATCGAGCGATTCGCCGAGATATGCTTCGTGAGAATAGTTGAGATACAACTCACTTATACTGCCCTCAAATTCCTCTTTAGAGAGTGCATTCGAGATAATATCGGCATAAATAGCATTGTTGAGATGGCCGTTACCATCGATATCCGAACAGGCGAGCTGTTGGGTTTTATAAAGAGAAGCATCACTTTCTCGTATATTCCTGCAAGACACCGGGAGCACCTTATCCTCGATAGCTTCGACCTGCCACTGAAAGCTTGACGGACGCACTATAGCACGTTCCTCAGGCTCTATACAAATCCACTGTGACTCGGCCTCTACAAGCTTTTCACCGTTCTCGGAAAGCATTTCATAACCACGCAAAAACTTTGCGCCCTTTGTTCCTATAACCCAGGTGTTGACTCTGATTTTTTCTTCCATTTTAGGCATACGGTATATTTTATAAGCTACCTTTGACACGAGAAAAACGTAGCCGTGCTGCTTAAGAAAGATATGACTCATTCCTCTATCGGTATAATCATCTCCGGCAATTTTAGCAAATATTCTCAGCAGTGAAGAAAGCCTCATTCTATGGAGATAGTCGACGTCATAAAAATCGACCTCTGTATTATAACCATAAACTCTTTTTTCTAGATTCATAACATTACCCTATCTGGAAACCTCCTGACTATTTTATACAAGGAAGTGCCAGTGCACTCTTTCTTTCAAACATTATAAGCAATGTACCATCGCTTACAGATATAGTAGCATTTTCGCCTATGAATTCGTTGCTTACTCCCATTGGATTATCGCAATACAGGGTAGCGTTACAAAGAGTATACTTTAGATTATTCATTGAAACGCCATTAGCAAGTTCTCCCACTGCAAAGCTTGAAATCACGCCTTCATAGCTTTTATCAAAAGTGATAGTACTATTATGGATAGCGGTATAAACGTAATTTTCATCAAAGGCAAAGGCTTTGATATTTTGTCTTGCAATATAGGTCAAAAGCTGTAAATTAGCATAGGAGTGGTCAAGTCTTCCACCAAAGGCACCGAAGATATAAAAACAATCATAGCCTCGCTCGAGCATAAGCTTTGCAGCGAGGACTGTATCGGTATCATCTTTAACTGCAGGATGGCAGATTACTTCAATATTCTCGGGGACATAGCCAAGAGAGTCAAAATCGCCTACTGCAAGCTGTGGCTTAACGCCGAGCTTTTGGACATATTCATAGCCACCGTCAACTGCGACGATAAAATCATTATCTGCAGGAATCAGATAACCCTCGGAATACACGCCGGCACAATATAGAAAGCAATTCTTACTCATATGCACACCTCATATTTTACAAATCTCAATTAGTATAGCACAAATTCAATATAAAATCAATGTTTTTACAGCTTAAAACGCTCTAAAAACGCACTTTTTAAAAAGGTAAATTATATTTGCACACAAATTTACCATGATTCTTTAGTGGTTTTTTATATATTTTTTGTAAAAATCGTGAAAAATCATTGACTTTTTCACGGCAATGTGCTATACTTGTTTTAGTTTTGAGGAGAGGGGTATAATCCAAATGTTAAATAGTATTTACTTTGCGTTAACTAACGCTACAATTCTAAGTTCAGACAACCCACTGCTTGCAATTGGTATAGCAATCCTTGCAGGAATTATCATAGCCTGTTCCCTACTCGCACAGAGCAGAACTAAGATTAAGGCTAGCAAAGCTGAAAAGTATATTTCTACTAAACTTCAGCTCACGGGCAAGAGCGATGTATACACACACACGACCTCTACCCGTCGTAAAATCAACTAATCAGGAGGCTGCTCACTATGGGAAATGTAATATATAAATGCTTAACCTGTGGCGGTGACCTTCAGTTCTCTGCCGAGACACAAAACTGGACCTGCAAATACTGTGATGATTCATTCACACTTGCACAGCTTGATGCTGCAGGTAAAAACGAAGTTAACGAAGAAAAGATTGACAAGCACCAGGAGCTTGAGGGTGACAAGAGCCAGTATCAGTCTACAGATGGTACTGTAGGTAACGACCTTGTTCAGTACAGATGCTCACATTGTGGAGCTGAAATCATCACCGACAGAGCTACTGCTGCTACAATATGTGTATACTGCTCTAATCCTATTATCATGACAGAGCAGGTTATTGGCGACTTCAAGCCTGAATATGTTATTCCATTCAAGATTGACAAAACAAAGGTTATGGATGCTTTTAAGGCTTTCAGCAAAAAGCCACTTACACCTAAGGATTTCGATTGCGAACAGGTTGTTAACAAGATGCAGGGTGTATACATTCCATTCTGGCTCTACTCTGGAACTCTCACCGGTTCTATCAAGGCTGATGGTATCAACAAGCGTCGTCGCAGAAGCGGTGACTATGAGATAATCGATTCTCTCCACCATGATGTATACCGTGCCGGCTTCCTTTCCTTTGAGAAGGTTCCGGTTGACGCTTCAAAAAAGACAGAAGATGCTGCTATGGACTCTATCGAGCCATACGACTTTAAAGAAATGGTTCCTTTCAACATCGGTTATCTTGCCGGCTATCTTGCTGAAAGATTTGATGAAGACAAGGATGTCTGCATAAGGAGAGCTTCTGAAAGAATCGTTAACACCGGTCGTGACGAGCTTGTAAAGACTTGTCAGTACGACAGCGTAAACGTTCAGAATTATCAGCATGACCTTGATGTTAAGAAGACTGAATACGCTCTCTTACCTACTTGGCTTCTTTACACAAAGTACAAGGACAAGGATTACTTCTTTGCTATGAACGGACAGACAGGAAAGTTTATTGGCAATCTTCCGATTGACTACTTAAAGCTTTGCTTGTTTACCGGTATTCCAAGTATACTTATTTTCATTCTGCTTTTCTTCTTATTCTAAGCAGAAATTCACTACAGAAGGGTGACTCATATTGGATCAGGAAACAATTAGGCTTATCATAAAGCTGGTCATAGTTGTTGCTATAGCTTCGACTGTAATTTACGTTGTTTACAGAATTTACAAGGCTATTTCTAAGGCTGCTAAGGCTGTAAAAGATATCACTGACACCATAAAGGCTGCTGACCAAGAACAGATCTACACACCAAAAAGTCTTTCCGGTGTTGAATCCATTCATCTAAAGCAGATTAAAAAGGACTTTCCTGAATTCAATGTGTCAGTTGCAAAATCCGATATAAAGGCTTTTGTGAATGAATATTTTGTTGCAATGAAAGAGCATCGAACAGACCTTTCCAGTTTTGAGGACACCTGCTCGAAACAATTCATCGAGCTTATGATGGCTAAGATTTCTGACTTATCCTACACTACTTATTCACAGGTTAAGATTCATAAAATTGTTATTTCAGACTACAAGAAATCAAGCGAAGAGGCTGATATATACTTCCAGCTAGCTTTACAGTATATTCCGAGCAACACAGAAAGGCTCACTCAGGAAAAATATACTGCTACATACAGCTACTTTATAGAATCTGGTGCAAATGGCGAAATGGCAAGTGTTATCTGTGGGCACTGTGGTGCTCCTGTAAGCACTCTTGGTGCAAAGTATTGTCCTTTCTGCGATGCTGCTATTACTGCGGTTTCTGTTGATAGGGTTTGGAAGGTTACTGATCTTAGGAAAACTACTTACTAATTCACGGTGGTGCACACATTATGTCTAGCTTTTTAGAATATTTTTCAAGAAATACCAATATCGAAGAGACCTTCCCTTTTCAAGTTATTTTTCTCATTGTAGCTGCAATAGTTGCTGTTATAATCGGAATTACTGAACGAAACAAATCTCAGGAAAACTCTGCTAATACTTATACTCCTAAATACGACAACGGCTTTGTTATAAAGGAGCCTATTGCACAGTATATGGCAAAGAATGTTCCCGATTTCAACGAAAGGCTTGAATCACTGAGAGTTGCTGAGTTTCTTGAAATGTACATAACTGCAATCGGTACTAAGCCGACAGATTTTTCTGACTTTAACGAGTACTGCTCAAAGGGCGTTATCACTGAGCTTTGCCACGATATTGCGACCACTAAGGTTAACTATCGTAATCCTAAGGTGACCTCTGTAAAGTTTACAGACTACATTATTGCAGGCAACGAGCTTACGCTTATCTGTAATGCTATGGTTGATTATACAGCCGGAGAGAAGGATAATCTATTTGAGGCAAAGTACGCACTGAAATACTCAAGAATTCTCAGAGAAGCAAACGCAAGACACAGTCTTACCTGCCCTCATTGTGGTGCTCCTATTTCTGACAAGAGCATTACTGACAAGGTATGTGAATTCTGTGGTGGTGATCTTAACGCATTTCTTAATGCGACGAGAACTTGGACAATTGTTAACATTGACAGACTTGATAACAGACTAAAATACATTCCAAAATAAAGAGAGGGGGCGTTTTAGTTGGGATTATTTGATGGAATATTCGGAGAAATAGTAGGTTCTGCTTTTTCCTCGGCATTCAAAAGCAGACAGCAACAGGAAGAAATGTTCAACGAAAAGCAGATGGAGCTTAACATTCAGAGAGAAACTTTGCTTGCAACTGCCGATCGCAGACAGATGGCTAATCCTGCACAGGACAGGGCGATTGAGGCAATACTCAATGATTATCCTGACTTTGATGCTTCATACGCAATAAGCTGTGTACAGACATTCATGGAAATGTATGCTGACGCCAGCAAAAACAGACCTAGAGATAACTATGAGTCTTTTGCAAAACTTTGCGATGAAAAGACTGTAATGAAGGTTAAGCGGCTTCTTGGTGTTAAAAATATTTTCTGGTACGAAAAGTCGGTTTCGACACCTGAAATCACCAGATATAATCCGGGATTGCCAAACCCACATATTATGCTAAAGGTTAGGCTTCAATTCACACCTGAAGAAAAGCCGAACGGACAGATATATTTTATTTGTCTTAGCTGTTTTGAGGGTGCATTCGTTTGTGACCATTGTGGAGGTATTGTCGAGGACAAAAACGCATCCACTTGTCCTTACTGTGATTGTACTGTTACTCACGAAGCTACTGAAAGAGCATGGAAAATAACTGATGTAAGAAAGCTATAGCTTACTGATGTTATATATAAAAAAACTAAGCCTTCGGGCTAATGATTAGGAGGAAATACGACATGGGATTAATTCAAATGATTAAGGGCGCAGTAACATCAAATCTTCAGGACCAGGTTAAGGACTACTTCAGATGTGATGGTATGTCACAGGACCACCTTTGCGTAGCTGCTACAAAGGTTATGCGTGGTAATGTAGTTAATAATGCTTCTGACGCAGTAATCACTAACGGTTCTCTATTTGACGTTGCTATCGGTCAGGCAGCTGTACTCGTAGAAAACGGAAGAGTTCACGACTTCATTTACGCTGATACCAATGACCTTGCAGGTCAGTACAAGTATGACAGCGCAGTTGAGCCTTCACTTCTTGGTGGCGGTCTAAAGGACCTTTGGCCATCAATTAAGAATATGGCTTCAAGATTTACAGCTGGTGGTCAGTCCACAAACACAATGAGACTCGTTTACATCAACTGCAAGCCACTTCTCAATAACCCTATCGGATTTGGTAACATTCCATTTAGAGATGGTGAAATGAACCTTTCTCTCAATGCAATGGCACACGGTACATACGAATTTAAGATTTCTAACCCTGTTGCTTTCTATGAGAACGTAATGATGGATCCTTCAAGAACTCTTACAAGATTAAGTGGCGATGGAGCTCAGCTTCTTTCTTCCATGAAGAAGGAAATGAAGCCTAAGTTCACAAAGGCTCTCACTAAGATTTCTGCTCAGAAGATTCCTTACGACCAGCTTGGTGCTTATCCTGATGAGCTCGCTGATGCTATGAATGAAGAGCTCAGAGAGGAATGGCTTGAAAAGCGTGGTATCGAAATCACAACACTTGCTCTCGAACTCAACGTTGACGACGCTAGCAAGGAAAGAATTGCTAAGTTCCAGGAAGCTGCTACTGCTCAGAACCAGGGCCTTCTCTACTCAATGGACAGAATGAGCATCAACGCTGCTCGTGAAGCTGCTGCTAACAACGCTGGCGGTGCTGCTGTCGGATTCATGGGTATGAATATGGCTGGCGGCGGAATGGGTGCTCCAATGATGGACCCAATGGCTTACCAGCAGCAGATGTATATGCAACAGCAGCAGATGGGTATGCAGGGCGGCTATCAGCAGCCTCAGTCCCCAATGCAGGCTATGCCTCAGCAGATGATGGGCGCAGGCGTTGCACAGCAGGCACAGGCTCCTGCTCAGCAGGCTGCACCAGCTCCAGCAGCTCCGGCAGCTGACGCTTGGACATGTGAATGTGGTGCTTCTAACACAAGCAAGTTCTGCATGGAATGCGGCAAGTCAAAGCCAGCTCCAGCTCCAGCAGCTGATGGTTGGACCTGCTCATGCGGTGCTGTAAACAAGGGCAAGTTCTGTATGGAATGTGGTGCTAAGAAGCCAGCAGCTGAACCACTTTACAAGTGCGATAAGTGTGGCTGGGAGCCAGCAGACCCTAAGAACCCACCTAAGTTCTGCCCACAGTGCGGTGACCCATTCGATGATTCTGACATCCAGGGCTAATACCTCTGTAGATCACTCAGAAATAAAGACAATGATAAAAGCTTCGAGGAAAATTCCTCGAAGCTTTTTTGCTTACAACATAAAGATTAATTTTGTTTTCTGACGATTGCATACTCGTCATCCAAATCAAAATACGGGCAGGAATAATTTGTGCCACTTATAAAGCGATACATTTCATCCTCATCGAGATTGACCATACAGACATAGCAGTCGCACTCGTCGTCATATACATAATTTCTACAGCTTTCGCAATTAGTAATCTTCTGATTTTTCATACTATCGCCCTGCCTTACTTTTCGCTTATATTATTCTCTTTATTCTTTCTTCTATAATCGAGATAATTCTCAAGAATAATAGTTGCTGCTACCTGGTCAACTACCTGCTTACGCTTCTTACCACGCACGTTGGTTTCGTTCAAGTAGTTATGGGCTGCGACAGTTGTTGAGCGTTCATCCCAGAGCTTCACGGGAATCTCGGTAACTGCAGAGAGCATATCGGCAAAGGCTGCACACTTCTGTGCTCTTGGACCGACCGAGCCGTTCATATTCTTAGGATAGCCGACAACAATCTCGCCTACCTCATACTGCTGTGCGAGGTGGGCAATTTTCATACATAAAATCTGGGCATTCCACTCCTCTAACGTTCCTATTGGAGAAGCGAGAAACTCAGTTCTATCGCACACTGCTATTCCTGTTCTTGCGTCGCCGTAATCTACAGCCATTATTTTCATAGGGTTACCTCTTATTATCTTCCTGAAATTTCGACAGTTGCGAGTATTCTATCATCCATAAAATCAGCAAACTCGGCAGTTACTGAAACATTACCCAGAGCTATCTGATAAAACACCTCAGTTTTCTCTCCACTACGCATAACTGGTTCCCAAGCACATCCATTGATAGTGAGTCTGCCACTATACTTGTTCATACTGTTATTGGCTTTTGCGAGGTCAGAGTTTGCCATTGAGATACCGAGAGTATGTGCTTTACTTGTGCCATAGACATAGCACATAATACCGAGCTCGTTCCAATAGTAATTTACGCCGACTTTTGTTACCTTAGCTTCCGGCTTACCAAAAATCTTTTTAAGCTGGCTCACGGTAGTGGGCAGGGTTACGTTCTTATCATTGATATTAACACCTGCTGGCGTAATGTCGATATAGAATTCCTCTGGGCTTGGGATATTGCCTCCGCCAAAGATTGAGTCAAAAATACCCATACTAATAATCCTTTAGCTTACCAAGGCTTTACTGTACCTGTGATATCAGCAAGATTCTTAATACCGTTATTATCACAATACTCGTTAAGGCCTTCTATAATTTTAACAGGTGCGAACGGGTCAGAAAACAGGGCTGCACCAATCTGGACAGCCTTTGCACCGGCCATCATCATTTCAATAACGTCTTCGGCTGTAGATATACCACCCATACCGACAATTGGGATATTTACAGCGTTATAGACCTGCCAAACCATTCTAACAGCGATTGGGAAAACGGCAGGGCCGGAAAGACCACCGACGTTATTCTTGAGAATTGGTCGACCGGTTTTTATGTCAATTCTCATGCCTAGTAAGGTATTGATAAGCGAAACAGCGTCTGCGCCTGCTGCTTCTACAGCTCTTGCAATCTCAGTAATATCCGTGACATTAGGAGAGAGCTTGACCATAAGTGGCTTATCGGTTGCCTTTCTGACAGCAGAGGTAATTTCTGCGGCTGTATTTGGATTAGTACCAAATGCAGCACCGCCGTGCTTTACGTTAGGGCATGAGATATTAAGCTCAATCATATCGACTGCTGTTCCATTCATCATAGATGCAAGCTGGGCACATTCTTCGACAGTTGCGCCTGCGATATTAGCAATAATTCTTGTATCCTTTGTAGCGAGATTTGGAAGCTCATAGTTTAAAAACTTTTCTGCGCCACCGTTCTGGAGGCCGACAGAATTAAGCATTCCACTAGGAGTTTCAGCAACTCGTGGAGGTGGGTTTCCCTCACGTCTATGGAGAGTTGTACCCTTTACAGAGATACCACCCAGAATTGAGAGTGGGTAAAACTGCTCATACTCTCTGCCGTATCCGAAGGCACCACTTGCTGGGATAATTGGGTTTTTAAATTCTACACCAGCTACATTAACCTTTAGATTACTCACCGAACACTACCTCCTTACTATCAAACACCGGGCCGTCCTTGCAGACGTGGGAATAGATTTCCTTACCGTCTTTTACAGTTCTGCAGGCACAAACGAGGCATGCACCGACGCCACAGCCCATTCTTTGCTCTAGAGAAACCTGACACTCGATGCCGTTTTTCTCAGTAATATCTACGATTGCCTTAAGCATACCCATAGGGCCACAGGCATAGACAATATCCGGCTTTTCGTTAGCTATTTCGAGCTTGAGGGCCTCTGTAACGAAGCCATGAATACCTGCACTTCCGTCATCAGTACAGAGGATAGTTTTGGCACCCATTGCTTTAAAGTCATCCTGTAAAATAGCGATAGAGCTATTTCTAAAGCCTGATATAACGGTAGCATTTTCGCCATACTCCTTAGCGATACCAACCATTGGAGGAGTACCTATACCACCACCGATACAGATAGCCTTTCCACCTTCGATTTTTTTAAAGCCGTTTCCGAGAGGGGCGATAATATCGATAAGGTCGCCACAAGAAATCTGTGAAATCTTATCTGTGCCCTTTCCTCTTACTTCAAATACGAGTCTGATAGTTCCCTTGTCTTTATCAATATCGCAGATAGAGATCGGTCTTCTCAAGAAGAAGCCTTCGGCTACGACCTGAGCGAACTGGCCTGCCTTCGCATTCTTAGCAATTTCCGGACAAAGAATTGTTACATCGAAAACGCCCTTAGCAATTGCAGACTTTTTAATGATAGGATATCTGCCCTGTGTATACAAAAGTATCATTCCTTTCAAAGTTTATACGCACAAACAGGCGGTAAGGTGCACCGCCTGCTTATTTATTATTCGCCGAGTGTAATCTTAGGAAGGTAGGAAATAATATCCTCCTTCATTCTGATAACTTCACGTCTTGCTGCCTTAGCGTAATCCTGCTCGTCGCAGCCTTCCTTCTGGTAAGCGCACATTACTGCTCTTGAAGAATTGATGATAGCACCGAGTCCGTTCTTATCGAATGCCTTAGCAACGCCTTCTGCGCCACCGCCCTGAGCACCATATCCTGGAACGAGGAAGAATGTATTTGGAAGAGCAGCACGCATCTGTTCGAGCTGCTGTGGATATGTTGCGCCGACAACTGCGCCTACTGACGAGTAGCCGAGCTTACCCATTGCTTCACTTCCCCACTTTTCGCACATATCGCCCATTACAGCATAGACTTCCTTATCACCGAGGAGCTTATCCTGAAGCTCGCCGGATGACTTATTAGATGTCTTAACGAGGACAAAGATACCCTTGTCTCTATTTCTACACTGCTCGAGGAGTGGTGAGATTCCGTCTGTTCCGAGATAGCCATTAACTGTGAGGGCATCTGCACCGAAGGCTTCGAGCATTTCTCCGCCGACGTCTGTAACGCCTAAATGTGCAGTTGCGTAAGCTTCCATAGTTGCGCCGATATCGTTACGCTTTCCGTCTGTAATAACGTACATACCCTTACTCTTTGCATATTCGATTGTCTTATAGAGAGTCTTCACGCCTTCCCAGCCGTACATTTCATAGTAAGCAGCCTGTGGCTTAATTGCAGGAACTATATCACAAATTTCGTCGATAATCCCCTTGTTATAGGTAAGAATTGCTTTTGCTGCGCCCTTGAAGGTCTTTCCATACTTTGAAAACTTCTTCTCCTTAATGAATGAAGGTACATAATCAAGCTTTGGGTCGAGACCTACTACAGTTGGGTTCTGCAGCTTTACAATTTTTTCAATGAGTCTATCAAAAGACATAATGAGCTCCTCCTTTATCGGATTTTTAGTCGTTTAGCTCAAAAACGACATTACCGTCTGTTATTGTATAAATCGCTCTGCCCTTTAGCTTTTCGCCTTTGAAAACAGAGTTTTTAGATTTTGAATTAAGCTTTTCGGGCTCCACTACCCACTCATAATCGGCATCAAAAACGGTAAGGTCGGCTATGCTACCCTCGGTAATTGAAACCTTTGGAAGCCCGAGAATTTCCCTAGGCTTAACTGCCATACGGTTTATAATCTCGTTAATAGTGAGCTTACCTGTATGGTATAACCTAGTGAGTGTAACTGCAAGAGAAGTTTCGAGGCCGACAACGCCATTTGGTGCAGTAAGAAAATCGGCTTTATCCTCCTTGGAATGCGGAGCGTGGTCTGTAACGATACAGTCGATTGTGCCATCTATAACGGCATTTTCGACTGCGAGTCTATCCTCTTCCTCACGGAGAGGCGGACTCATTCTATAATCCGCGTCACGACTAAGCAGTTTTTCATCTGTATAGGTAAAGTAATGCGGACAAGTTTCACAAGTAACCTTAACTCCGTCCTTTTTAGCGGCTCTTACAATATTAACCGAGCCTTTAGTAGAGACGTGGGCGATATGGATTCTTGCATCGCAGGACATTGCCAGCGCAATTTCTCTAGCTGTAATATAGTCCTCAGAGGCTCTATCCATACCCTTGACTCCGAGCTTTTGTGAGACCTTACCCTTATTGATAATTCCACCGTTTATGATATTCAAATCCTCACAATGAGAGATTACACACAAGCCGTTATCATTAGACAGCTCGAGGGCTTTTCTCATATACTCGGCATTTTCGACCGGTCTGCCGTCATCGGATATTGCGATAACGCCAGCCTGCTTGAGCTCATCATAGTTGCACAGCTCTTTACCGGACAGGCCCTTAGTAATTGAGCCAACCGGAAAAACCTTGACGCCGGTTTCCTTCGCTTTATTTATAATATAGCTGACGGTTTCGGCATTATCGATAGTAGGCTTTGTATTAGGCATACACAAAACTGTAGTGACGCCACCTGCTTTTGCAGCCATAGAGCCTGTTATAACGTCCTCTTTATAAGTAAAGCCAGGGTCTCTGAAATGGACGTGCATATCGACAAGTCCCGGTGCTACAAAGAGCTTACCCTCACCGTCGATTGTTCTATCGGCATTACATAAAATGTTATCATCGACTTTAGTAATTATGCCGTTTTCAATCAGCAAGTCACAAACGGTGTTATCGCTAACTGACACATCTGCGACACGCATATTTTTAAGAAGCAGTTTCACTGATATTCTCCTTAGTCCTTATCCTCAGTTTCTTCCTTTGGATTTACTGTAGTTTTATAGAGCTCGAATTCCTCAGAGCCTTCTCTAACTACAGTAAAGATGGTATCATCAGTTGTCATATGCATAACATTACTCATTACGTTATTATCTTCGTCCTTATACATAATAACGCCATCGCTATCCTTTTGTGTATACTCAAAGCTAAAGAGAAGGTCATTTCTAAGCTGACCGAAGCCCCATTCCTTAGGGAAGTTCTGCATAAATGGAACTGTGAGGAGCTTGATTGTACCGGATGATCCTTCTGAAGTATCGTCGTCGAGCTTTATCTTATAAAATCCGCTTGCAATCTTCTCGCCGTCTTCATAAGAAATTGTAAATCTACCGTTATCCTTGAAGGTAAACTTAACACCCTGCTCAGGAGTATAGACATACTCATTGCTAGTTCCGAGCTCTATATACCAATCCGACTCGATAATCTTCTCACCTTCATGTGTAGATGAAGCAAGTGTGAAGAAATAAGTAAGGAAGTAGATAATGCAGAATGCTACAAACAGGAACAGCATGAGTGAGAGTGCTCCTAAAATTCTTTGCTTCTTCGTCTTTTTAATCTTGAATGCCATTATATATCAACCTTTCATTAAAAATTTACTTATTCATATTTACAATTTTCGGTATATGTAGAAGCAAGGGTATCCACAGCGGAAACAAGCTTATTCTCAAGCTCTGTGCCGAGTGCATCCTCGCCATAGAACACGCCGAAGTAGCTATCGTCATATGTCTTACCTCTTTTTGCACCATAGAGGTAGATAACCTGTCCGTATGCTTTAAGCTTCATCTTATAGGTTACATACTGAGAAACATTAGCGTTTTCGACATACATAAGGACGTTGCTTGGACTAGAGCCATTTCTACAAGCTTCGAGAGCTGAAGAAATACTTCTATCTGTACAATTTGCAACAGAGATATAAGGGTCAGCGCTATTATAGTCAAAGCTACTGTCTGTATTCATATAGTAGAGCACAGAGTCGATTTCTAAAGCGTGGCTTCTGCCAACGTTGAAATCCTGACTTACACTGAAGCTATATTCTACTGTTACGTCCTTACCGTTCTCGTCGGTATCGTACAGCGAGCCGTTTACTACCTGCAGTGGCTGTGCAGCTACTGAGCCTGTCTGCAAAATAGAAGGGTTTGTTTTCTTAATTTTTACTGCTGCGGGAGCTGCTGCACGAGGCTGTGGCTTTGGTGCTGCAGGTTTTGGTGCAGGAGCCGGAGCTGTTGGAGAAGGCTGGCTGGAACCAGCAGTATTATTGTTATTATCAACGAAATCGCTAACAGATTTAGCTGCCTTTAAAAGCTTATCAAAAAATCCCATGTTTTACAACCTCCTTATTTTGAAAGACCGAGGAATGCTGCACCGATAATACCAGCATCATTACCAAGGCTTGCGATAACAATTTGTGTATTCTTCTTGGAAGCTCTTGTATATACCTCCTTAGCAACGAGCTCCTTCATAGGAACCAGGAGTGCGTCGCCTTCGTTACACACACCTCCGCCGATACAGAGAATATCAGGCTGGAAGATATTGATTGTGTTTGTGATACCTGCTGCGAGGTACTTGATATACTTATTTACGACCTCGGTAGCTGACTTGTCTCCTGCTCTCATTGCATTGAATGGGAGTCTTGCAGAGATATGGTCATCATCCTTGGACATTTCCCACATAATAGATGACTTGTCGGCTTCCATAGCTTCCTTAGTCATTCTGATAAGGCCTGTTGCAGATGAGAACACCTCAAAGCAACCCTTTCTGCCACAGGTACACTGTGGGCCGTCAACTTCGATTACCATATGGCCGATTTCTGCGCCTGCAAAGTTAGAGCCAGAGTAAATCTTACCATTGATAATAATTCCGCCACCTACGCCTGTACCGAGTGTAATTGCAACTGCGTTATTAGCGCCCTTAGCAGAGCCTGCAACAAATTCGCCATACGCTGCTGCATTTGCGTCATTTTCAACGTAAACCGGCTTGTCGATATGCTTTCTCATAAGCTCAACAACAGGGACATTTTCAAAGCCGAGATTATTGGAATACTCGATAACTCCGTCAGCTGAATTAGCTATACCCGGTGTGCCGATACCGATACACTCGATATCGTTGATTGATACGCCTGCTTTTTCTACTGCTTCGAGAGAAACCTTTGCCATATCTGCACAGATATCCTCTGCAGGTCTTGGTAGCTTAGTTTTGCAGGTTGCCTTAGCGATGATATTATAATTTTCATCGACTACGCCAGCTTTAATGTTTGTTCCACCTAAATCAATTCCGATATAATATTTCATAAAAAATATCTCCTTTTAAATTATCAGATTTTAGTAAGTATAGCTTTACAGCTACCCTTGATTATATAACTACCTGCACCGGCAGGAATGAATATACTATCGCCTTTCCTGAAAGCAATTTCGCCCTCGCAGGAGAGTGTTCCCTCACCCTCTAAAACGAGGATGCTGTTAAAGCTTTTTTCGTCGGCAGATAAGGTTGCCTCGCTACTAACGTCTAAAGCATAGGTTGTAAAATAATCACAGGATGCCAAAAGCTTTTTAGTAAACCCGTCGAAGCTTTCGATTTCGGAGCTTTTATACTGCTTGGCTGGGCCCAAGGCTGTAACATCCTTAGCCTTTTCGATGTGGAGTTCTCTTGGCTTTCCGTCATTACCGACTCTACCATAATCGTAGATTCGGTAGGTTGTATTAGAATTTTGCTGAATCTCGGCAATCAATATGCCCTTACCGATAGCGTGGAGTGTACCAGCTTCGATGAAAAAGACATCACCCTTCTTAACCGGCACAGAATTAGTAACCTCGAGGAGTGTATTATTTAGAATCCTCTCGGCAAATTCGTCCTTTGAAATTTCTTTCTTAAAGCCATAGAGCAGGCTTGCACCCTCGTCACAATCGACGATATACCACATTTCAGTCTTGCCGTATTCGCCCTCGACCTTTAGTGCGTAGTCGTTACTTGGGTGAACCTGGACTGAGAGGTTATCTTTGGCGTCTATAAGCTTTATAAGTATCGGAAAATTCACAAAATCTTCGCAATTTGTACCGAGCACGCTCTTGCCATTTTTATCGATAAACTGGGCAAGTGTCATACCATTAAAATCGCCACCAACTATAGTACTGTTGCCGTCCTTATGGCAGGAAAGCTCCCAGCTCTCGGCGATTTTTGGGAGGTCACATTTCTTACCGAAATCACTACGCAGCTTAGTTCCACCCCAGATATAATCTTTAAAAGCGGGACTTAGCTTAAATGGTTTCATTACACCATCTCCAATGTTCATATGAAATTATCTATATGCCTTATTATTATATCACAAAATGCACATTTAGTCAATATTTTTTGCACTTTAGGACGCAAAAAGCCGATGCTTTCGCATCGGCATAAAATGCTTATTTTTCGACCGGAGTATAAAGTATTCTAATCTTAGGAAGCTTTTCGATTGTAGCATAGCTATTATACATTCCGTCCTCGATAGAAAGGTCATTTTCACCACTGGCAGGAGGGGCAAAAATCTTAAGTGTCATATCGCACTCGCCTTCTACCGGGGTTTCAAAAAATTCAGGCATAAGGTCTACAAACTTTGCCTTTGGTGACTTATAAAACCACTTGCCGTTAAGCTCGAGCATAAGATTAGAATCATCCTCAAAATAGAGCTCGCAGAAATGTGGCTTGCCCTCAAAATGAATTGGAACGCAGATACCCTCGGCATCCTCGCTTGAGCCCCAACGAAGTGTTACAGGGAATGAAAGCTCCTCGCCCTGCGTCATACTAGGCTTAAAGTAGTCGTTATGGATAATCTCCTTATATGTTTTCATAACGGGCTGTTCGATACCTACATCGGCGTTATTTACGTCTTGAATTTCGAGGCCGAGTCTACCCCTGTCTCTAAACTGATAGAATGTAAAGCCTGAGAACCAATCGGCGTTTTCTTCCACAAGTATATCGCAGAACTCCTTAACCATATCACACTGGTCATACGGGCCTACTACGTCGCCGTCGGCATTGAACTCGCTCATTACCATTGGCTTTGCCTGTCCGTCACAGATTTTTTTATAAAGCTCGAAGGCTAACTTTGTAAGGCCGTAGATAGTTTTTACGGAACTTCTTGAATGGCTGCTTCCACCAGGCTCTGCGATATCATAAGGCCAGCCCCAATGGAGTGCCATATATCTATCAATCGAGAAAATGTCGGTTTCTCTTACCGCCTGAGAAAACTCTTTTTGCTTAATAATCTCAGTTGCATCAAGTGACTTTACGCCATCGAGGCACAAAATCATCTTTACATTAGGGGCATACTCGTGGACAATTCTTGTTACCCTACAGAAGAAGTCAGCAACCTCCTGGTAGCTTGCTCTCTTATTGAAGGAGAACCAATTACCTGTTGCCTCGTGATTAACTCTGAGGAACAGTCTACCGAATGTTCTAAGGTCCTTAGCAATAGCAATAATTCTTTCGTCATCGAGGTGTGGGTCCATAGTGATAGTGAGGGTAACGTCCTGGCCGTGACGTCTTATATCTCTCATGAAATTGAAAGGCTCGTCCTCGAGATTTCCACCAAGACCTCCCTTATATGGGAAATAGTCATCATAAGGATAATCCCACTGGAATGACACGTTTGCATCCTTCATAACCTCGGAAATTCTACCCGGCCACTGCTCGTCGTACGGATAATAGCAATACATAAGGTTGATTGAACGATGAGGTCTACCCATTTTGCTGAGGATATAATCCTGGTTAACATACTCGCCTCTTTCAGAGCCGTCTCCTAAATCTACTGCACATTTAGCCGGCCCCATTTTTACTGAATAGGCTTTAAATTCTGACATACTGATAACCTCCATTAATTATCTGATTACGACGCCACCACCGATGCCTGCGCCGGATTCGTTTATACACTTCACGATTACTGAAATTTCTTTATTACCTACAAGTTCATCTGTTACCGGGATTTCGAGTGGTTGTCCCCAGAAATTAGAGCCATTGGTTATAAGCTTTCCATCGACATAGACTTCATACTCGCCCCAGATTGAATAGAACTTAATTGTACACAGAGTTTCGCCGATTGTCTTTGGAATTTTAGCGTTGCATCTATATATGCCATACTTGTCGATGTTATTATAAAACTTACTTGTATTCTCAAAGACGCTGACGGGCTCCATAGTATTCATATCATTATTGCTGAGCTTCACATTTACGTCGGGCTTTTGGGTGGTAAGTTCTGAAGAAAGCGTCCAATCAGACAGATAAATTTCGCTGATGCTTTCGATTGTAGAGATTGTTTCTCTCGCTGCACAATCCACAAGAGCTGAGCACTCGCCATCGAGGAGATCGCTCAGGCAACCGACCTTGAGCTGTTTTGTTCCCGCTTTACAACGCACGACAGCCTGGCATTTGCCACCAAAAACGCTTCTTGTGGCACTATCAAAGGGTTCGTGACAATTAGGATTGCCGTTCGAAGTACCTATTACCTCGCCGCCTTCGGCGTAAATATTGATAGTAAAGTTTGCGTCAAAGACCTCATTGCCATCTTTATCTATGGCGATAAAGTCAACTAAAATTGCATCTGTACCGTCATTATACATGCTATTCTTTGACGGGATAACCTTAACGCTTGCGACGTCGCCGGATGTTACGACCTTATGCTCTGCTATGAGTCTTCCGTTTTCATCAAAGCCGAGTAATTTAAGCTCGCCGGCTTCGAACGGGACTTCCCAACAAGCTTGGTGCAGCTTATCGATATTCTTGATTCCCTGCGACCTGCCGTTTAAAACAAGCTCTGCTTTAGGGCAATTTGTGCAGGACATAATCTTTATTTGCTCGCCTTCTCTACCCTTATGATTCCAATGCGGGAGAAGATGACAGACAGGTTCTTTTGAGAAAATCGCTTTGCTTACCCAATAGCCACTTTTTTCAAAGCCACAGACATCCATCATACCAAAAAAGCTGGAGACAGATGGCCAGACACAAGGGGTTGGCTCACCGAGATAGTCAAAGCCTGTCCACATAAAGCCACCCATTATATAATCTCTTGGCATAATCTCCTGCCAGGTTTGGCGAACTGTTGCGCCCCAATCGGCTGATTCCTCGTCGTAGTCGCATATGAGATTATTGTCAAGGTCAGTTTCAAGACAGCCTCGTACGGCAAAGTATGAAGTTGTTTCGGAAGCTACCACCGGGATATTCGGGTACTTTTTAGGAAAGTCACTATAAGTCCACATTTGGTAATTGATTCCGCAGATATCAAGCGAGGTGGCCGCTCCGTTATCTTCTAAAACTCCACCGTGCATAGCGCCTGTTACAAATCTTGTATTATCGAGCTTATGGACCTCGGCACGCATATGTCTTGCCATTCTTTGTCCGTCATAGGTTGACTGTAGTGGTTCTTCATTAAAGAGCGAATACATAATAACACTTGGGTGATTTCTATCTCTTAGCACCATTTCTCTGAGCTGGGTTATATAGTCATCGCCCGTTTCAAAATTTCTGTTCTCATCCATAACGAGCATACCTAGCTTATCGCAGGCATCGAGCAATTCCTTATGAGGCATACCGTGTGCACATCTATATGCGTTAGAGCCCATTGACTTTAGCTTTTTAATTCTATACTCGTGGATACTATCGGGCACGGCAACGCCTATTCCTCCGTGGTCCTGGTGGTTACAGGTGCCGTAGAGCTTGATTCTTCTGCCGTTTAGGAAGAAGCCTTTTTCGGCTGAGACCTCAATAGTTCTAAAGCCAAAGCAGACCTCCTCATCGTCGACACACTCGCCATTTTTCACAACAGAAACGACGCATTTATAGAGGTTTGGCGAATTTATATCCCAGAGCTTCGGCTCACTTAGTGTACCTGAGAGAGACAGCTTTTTATCTGAATACGCCAAGAGCTTTACACTTTCGGTTGCTACGATAACGGGGTTATTATACTCGTCGAAGATTTCTGCGACGGCCTCGACATTTTCGTCCTCATAGGAATGATTAGACAAGGTAATTTCTACATTAACATTCCAATCTTCGCTATCTTCATTTTTAGTAGGCTTAACGAAAACCCCGTATCTAGCTACGCAAGTTTTATCCTTGGCTTCGAGGGTAACGTGTCTATAGATACCTGCACCCTCGTACCACCAGCCTTCCCACTCGTCAGCTTCGACATACACTGCTAAAACATTGGGTTCGCCGCCGAAGTGTGCTCTATCGGATATATCGACACAAAACGGTGCGTACGAGGTATAATTACGCTTTAGCACAGAGCCGTTAAAATACACGGTAGCGTTCTTTGCAACGCCGTCAAAGGTGATAATAAGCTGTTTATTATCAAAGCTTTCATCCAGATAGAAGGCTTTTCTATACCAGGCGTTACCCTTGGTTTTATAGCCCCAAGAGGCGGTTGCGCTCTCATCAAACTTTGTTTTTACAGACCAGTCGTGTGGCAATGTGACCTTATCCCACTCACTAACGTTAAAGGCGGGTTGTGGGACGCCTCTACAAGAGCCTGCTTTAGAGCTATTATAGATATCTCCGTGCTTATTATCGAGGTACTCATTGACATTACCCATACGGAACGACCAATCTTTATCCATTGAATAGATTTTTCTGACTCTACTCACTTATAACACCTCTATGTATTATCAACACATAACTTATGCCCGAAGCCGTAATTAGCAACGGGCACAAGGACTTTTTTATTATTCTATCTTATCTCTTTGGCTTAGCGGCATCCTTGACAGCCTGCTTAGTTTCTCTTATATCGTTAAGATTTCTGATAAGGGCTCTTTCGGTCATTTCGAGCATCTCGCTCATATTCTGCGAAAGTGCATTCTTTATTTCTCTATCCATCTTATAAGCCTGAGCTGTAATATCGTTAGCAATTTCTCTGGCCTTCTTGGTGATTGCGTCGTTAGCTACAAGAATCTTAGCTCTTTCTTCGGCCTTAGCGACAATCTCCTCTGCCTTTTTATTAGCATCGGCAATTATCTTAGCTCTATCGGCTAAAGTTTCCTTAGCTCTCTTGATTTCAGGAGGCATATTATAACGCATATTGTCGATAAATTCACGCATTTTATCGACCTCGATTGTTACCTTCTTACTATTGAACATTACAGGACTTGCGTTATCGAGCATATCGTCCATTAAATCCAAGATTTCATCAATTGTCATTTTAATCTTCTCCTTTATTATTTATTCCTTTTAAGTCTATCGGTTATTATATCGTGTACCTGTGCAGGTACAAAGCTACTTATATCGCCACCGAACCTTGCAATCTCTTTAACAAGGCTTGAGCTCAGGTAGAGGTTCTTCTCACTTGTTGTAAGAAAGACTGTTTCGGCACTATCATAGAGCTTTTTATTTGCAAGTGCCATAGAAAACTCATATTCAAAGTCTGTTACAGCTCGAAGTCCTTTGACAATTGCTGTAGCTTTTCTATCCTTGAGATAGTCAGCCAAGAGGCCGTCCCAGCAATCTACAACGACGTTATCCATACCATCCATATCCTTAATAACGGCATTTATCATTCCGATTCTCTCCTCGACGGAGAATGATGGGTTCTTCTGCGTATTAAAGGAAACCAGCACTATAACCTTCTCAAAGAGTGAGGCTGCTCGCTCGATAATATCCAAGTGGCCTAAGGTTATTGGGTCAAAGCTACCAGGACAGACAGCAATTTTTCTCATTCTATCACTCCTCCGTTTCAGGCTTTTTATACACTGTAAGAGCTATTTTTCCATACTTATAGGTTTTCTTCTTAAAAAGCGTACCGTATTCTTCTGGAAGCTCAAGCTCTTTTTCATGCTCGCACACGACTATTCCTCTATCGCTCATTATTTTTTCAAGCAGTGGCATAATTTTATTGATCGCACCACTTCTATATGGTGGGTCGACAAAAGCGATGTCGATTTCCTTCTTAGCAATCTTAAGATACTCCCAAGCGTCCATATTAAGTATTCTTGCTCTATCGCTGAACTTACAAGACAATACGTTTTCTTTAACAACGCTTAGGGCTTCTCTATTATTTTCTACAAAAACACAATGTGCAGCGCCACGGCTGATAGCTTCGATGCCGAGCTGGCCGCTTCCTGCATACAAGTCGAGTACATTAGCGCCCGGCACATCAAACTGTATAATTGAGAAGATTGCCTCCTTAACCATATCGGTGGTTGGGCGAGTAATTTCATCGCCGTCGAGTGCCAAAAGTTTTTTACCTCTGGCTTCACCTGTAATAACTCTCATAATATATTCATCATGCTTTTAGGGCATAATACTCCTTCCGTTTCATTTACACATACCTATACACTATATATTATAATACATTTGAGACGCTTTGTCTATAACATTTTTAACGAAATACTAGCCTTTATATTGGATAAAAGCACAAAAAACGTGTTGCTCAGGCATTTTAGAGCAACACGTTTTGACTCTTATAATACAAAAATTCTAAAGATACTTTTTTAGATACTCGCCCGTATAAGAGCTCTTACAATTAGCTATTTGTTCCGGCGTTCCCTCGGCGACGATATTACCGCCCTTATCTCCGCCCTCGGGGCCGATATCTATGATATGGTCAGAGGTTTTGATAACATCGAGGTTATGCTCGATAACGAGCACGGTATTTCCTCCGTCGCAGAGTCTATGGAGCACCTCGACAAGCTTATGCACGTCGGCTGTATGCAGACCCGTAGTAGGTTCGTCTAGGATATAGAAGGTTCTGCCTGTACTTCTCTTTGAAAGCTCGGTAGCAAGCTTGACTCTCTGGGCTTCGCCACCTGAAAGTGTTGTAGCGGGCTGTCCAATCTTTACATAGCCGAGTCCTACCTCATACAGGGTACGGAGCTTTCTTTCAATCTTAGGGTGATTCTTAAAGAACTCGAGTCCTTCTTCTACTGTCATTTCGAGGACATCATAAATGTTCTTACCCTTATACTTTACGTCGAGAGTTTCTCTGTTAAAGCGCTTTCCGCCACACACCTCGCAAGGCACATAGACATCGGGTAAAAAGTGCATTTCAATCTTTATAATTCCGTCGCCCTGGCAGGATTCGCATCTTCCTCCTCTTACATTGAAGGAAAATCTGCCTGCGTTATAGCCCTTCATTTTTGCATCGGCAGTTTCTGCATAGAGGTCTCTTATATCGTTGAAAACGCCCGTATAGGTTGCAGGGTTTGAGCGAGGGGTTCTGCCAATCGGTGACTGGTCGATGCTTATGACCTTATCGAGATGCTCTACTCCCAGAAGCTCGTCGAACTTACCCGGATGGGTTTTAGCTCTGTTAAGTCTGCCTGCGAGCTCCTTATAGATAATCTCGTTAACGAGGCTTGATTTACCACTTCCTGACACGCCTGTAACGGCAGTAAATGTGCCAAGTGGGATTTTAACTGTAAGGTTTTTGAGGTTATTCTGCTTTGCACCGACGACTGTTAAGAACTCACCACTACCCTTTCTTCTCTCCTGTGGGACAGGAATTTTACGCTTACCGCTAAGATACTGACCTGTAATAGATTCTTCGACCTTTATAATATCCTCAATGGTACCCTGTGCGACGATTTCGCCACCATGGACACCCGGGCCCGGGCCGATATCGACGATATGGTCTGCGCATCGCATTGTATCCTCATCGTGCTCTACGACGATAAGCGTATTTCCTATATCACGCAGGTGCTTGAGTGTTGCGATAAGCTTATCGTTATCTCTTTGGTGCAGGCCGATTGATGGCTCGTCGAGGATATAAAGCACGCCAACGAGCGATGAACCAATCTGTGTAGCGAGGCGTATTCTTTGGCTTTCTCCACCTGAGAGGGTGCCTGCTGACCTTGAGAGTGTAAGATATTCGAGTCCGACGCTTTGCAAGAATCCGAGTCTTGCTTTAATCTCTTTTATGATTCTCTCGCCTATCATAGCTTCCTTAGTAGTAAGCTCGAGGTTATCAAAGAAGCTCAGCGCATCTGAAACTGACATATCACAAAGCTGGGCAATATTCTTATTGCAGACTGTTACTGAGAGTGCTTCGGGGCTAAGTCTTTTACCGTTACAGTCGGGGCAATTCTCCTCTGACATACAGCTTTCTATATCGGCTCTTGACCAATCGCTTGTAGTTTCGTCATAGCGTCTTTGGAGGTTATTTATAACGCCTTCGAACTCGGCAGAATACTTACTCACGCCAAACTCTGTTCTTCTTTCCATATCGAGCTTTTGCCCCATTGTTCCATAGAGAAAAATATCGATTGCGTCTTGTGGAAGGTCCTTGACGGGAGTATTAAGGTCGATTTTATACTTCTTTGAGATACCTCTATAGTACATCATAGCAATAGAGCTTTCATCGAGGCTATTCCAACCGCTTGCTTTTATAGCTCCCTGTGCGATTGAGAGATTCTTGTTAGGAATAATCAAATCCGGGTCGAGCTTTTTGAACACGCCGAGTCCTGCGCACTTCTTGCAAGCACCAAACGGGCTATTGAAGGAGAACATTCTTGGGTTAAGCTCTTCAATTGAGATGTTATGCTCTGGGCAGGCATAGCTTTGAGAGAAAAGCATTTCCTCGCCATCTATGACATCCACGCCGATAAGTCCACCTGTGAGCGACGAGATGACCTCGATACTATCGGTAATTCTTGAGCGAATGCCTTCCTTGATGATTATTCTATCGACGATAATATCGATATTATGCTTTTTATTCTTATCTGGCTTAATTTGTTCTGAGAGGTCGTAGGTTATGCCGTCTACTCTGACTCTAACGTAGCCTGAGCGTCTTGCGCTATCGAGCTCCTTCTGGTATTCGCCCTTCTTACCTCTGGCGATTGGTGCTAAAAGCTGGAGCTTTGTGCCTTCCGGCAATTCTAAAATCTTATCGACAACCTGGTCGACAGACTGCTGTCTTATTTCTCTTCCGCAGACAGGACAATGTGGCACGCCTATTCTGGCGTACAACAGTCTGAGATAGTCATAAATTTCGGTAACTGTACCGACAGTTGAACGTGGGTTTTTGGATGTAGTTTTCTGGTCGATAGAAATAGCCGGTGAAAGTCCTTCTATTGTATCGACATCCGGTTTATCCATTTGTCCTAAAAACATTCTTGCGTACGACGAGAGGCTCTCTACATATCTTCTTTGTCCGTCGGCATAGATTGTATCGAATGCGAGAGAGGATTTTCCTGAGCCTGAAAGACCTGTCATAACGATGAGCTTATCTCTTGGCAGGGTTACACTGATATTCTTAAGATTATGCTCTCTGGCACCCTTTATAATAATTTCTTTACTTTGCATAAAAGCTTACCTTTCATTAAAACCTTAAAGCTACTCTGCTTCTCCTCTAAGCTGTGCAATCTTATCACGCAGAAAAGCGGCATGCTCGAACTCGAGCATTTTGGCAGCTTCCTTCATTTGCTTTGTAAGCTTATCGATAAGAGCGAGGGTTTCTCTCTTTGAAAGCTTACTCTTTTGTCTTGCTGAATACTCTACCTCTTCCTTAGAGGAGATTTCTATGACGTCTCTGATATCCTTCTTAATTGTCTTTGGAATTATGCCGTGCTCCTCGTTAAACTTAATTTGGAGTTCACGGCGACGCTCGGTTTCGCTTATAGCTCGTTCCATCGAGCCTGTAACCTCGTCGGCATACATTATAACTGTACCCTCTGAATTTCTTGCGGCTCTGCCTATTGTCTGGATAAGCGAGCTTTCCGAACGCAAAAATCCTTCCTTATCGGCATCGAGTATTGCAACAAGCGACACTTCCGGCAGGTCGAGGCCTTCTCTCAGAAGATTGATTCCGACCAGAACGTCGAACTCGCCGAGTCGCAAATCACGGATAATTTCCATACGCTCGATTGTATCGATATCGTGGTGCATATACCTGACCTTTACTCCATAGCCTTTAAGATACTCGGTTAAATCCTCAGCCATTTTCTTTGTAAGGGTTGTTACTAAGACTCTTTGCTCCTTATCTATTCTCATATTGATTTGAGATAAAAGGTCTTCGATTTGTCCTGTTGTTGGCTTGACCTCGATAATAGGGTCAAGCAGGCCTGTCGGTCTTATAATCTGCTCGACGGTCTGTTCAGAATGTTCCTTTTCAAATGGACCCGGGGTTGCAGAAGTATAAATAACCTGGGAAATATGCTCATAGAACTCATCGAACTTAAGAGGTCTATTATCAAAAGCCGAAGGCAATCTAAAGCCGTAATCCACGAGTGTGGTTTTTCTTGCTCTATCGCCAGCGTACATAGCTCTTACCTGTGGGATGCTAACGTGCGACTCGTCTACGAGCAGCAGAAAATCCTTTGGCAGATGGTCAAGGAGAGTATACGGCTGTGAACCTGCGGGGCGTCTTGCTAATACTCTCGAATAGTTTTCGATACCGCTACAGAAGCCGACTTCTTCGAGCATTTCCATATCGTAATTGGTTCTTTGGGCAATTCGCTGAGCTTCGATAAGCATATCTCTTTCTTCGAAATATGCGACTCTTTCCTCGAGCTCTTTTCTTATATCCTCGATAGCTTCACGCATTTTATCCCTACCTACAATATAATGGCTTGCAGGGAAAACTGCGACGTGAGATAGCTTTGCTGTTACTTCTCCTGTAACAACATTTATAGCAGAAATTCTATCGACCTCGTCGCCGAAAAACTCGACTCTTATAGCCTCGTCGGTTGCGTTTGCCGGGAATATTTCCACGACGTCGCCTCTGACTCTGAACTTATTTCTTTCAAATGCGATATCATTTCTTTCGTACTGTATAGCTACAAGCTGTGCGATAAGCTCGTCACGTTCCTTCTGCATTCCCTGTCTTACAGAAACAACCATGCTCTTATATTCTTCAGGGTCACCGAGCGAATATATGCACGAAACAGACGCAACGATTATTACGTCACGTCTTTCGGCAATTGCTGTTGTTGCACTATGTCTGAGCTTATCAATCTCGTCATTTATTGAGCTATCCTTTTCGATATAGACATCTTTACTTGGGATATAAGCTTCCGGCTGGTAATAGTCATAGTAAGACACAAAATACTCGACGCAATTATTCGGAAAGAACTCCTTAAACTCAGAGCAGAGCTGTGCCGCTAATATTTTATTATGTGCAAGCACGAGAGTCGGACGATTGACTCTTTCTATGACGTTAGCCATAGTAAAGGTTTTACCCGAACCGGTTACGCCGAGTAGGGTTTGCTCTTTATATCCATTTTTTATACCTTCGACAAGCTTATCGACGGCTTGGCTCTGGTCACCTGCGAGCTTATAGTCTGATATAAGCTCAAATTTATCCTTTATACTTTTCACGTTTTATCCTCTTTACAAATCAAAGATACTCATATAACCACACTGTGTCATTGAGGTTACGTCACCATAGCCCGATACAATAATATGGTCAAGAATTTGTATTTCAAACATTTCGAGTGCTCTTTGGAGCTTACGGGTAACTGCGATATCTTCATTACTTGGGATTGAAATTGATGTTGGGTGGTTATGTGAAATTATTATTGCTTTTGAATTATATCTGATTGCATACTCGGCAATTTTAGAAGCATCCGGTGTTACCTTATTGACAGAGCCGACAGCGAGAGTTTCGTAGGCTAGGAGTCTTAAGTTATTTGTCATAAAGCACACCTTAAAGCTTTCTATAGTTTCGCCACAATAAATTTGCCTGAAAAAGTTCTTACAATCGGTCATTGAGGTGAAAACTATATTCTTTAAATCCTTTGGATAGTATTTTAGCATACTTGGCATCAGCTTAAGGAGTGTAGCGCCGGTTTTTGTCAGACCTTTAAACTCTGTAAGCAGTTCTATCGGGGCATTAAATACGCCTGCGATACTTTTAAATCTATTGAGCAGCTGATGTGCAAGGTCGTTTGTATTCACTCTTGGGACAGCGTAAAACAGAAGCATTTCGAGGGCTTCGTGCTCCTCTAATACTTCGATTCCGTTCTTTAAAAACTTATCTCTTAATCGGTCTCTATGCCCTTCGTGAACGTTACTCATAATGCTACCTCACACACTTATTCACATTGAGTATATCACAAAAAAATATTATTGTAAAGCTTCTTTAAGAAAAGGGGGTGCAATTTTCAGGCATTTGTGGTATACTTATTACATAAGCTATAAAAGGGCGACGAGGTGGACTATGAAAAGCTTTATTATCGGTAAAAATGATGCAGGACAGCGTGTTGACAAGTTTCTTGAAAAGGCTGTTCCGCTGCTACCTAAAAATTTAATGTACAAGTACATAAGGCTCAAGCGAATCAAGCTCAACAAGAAGCGTTGCGAAATCTCGACGAGGCTTTCTGAGTCTGATGTTCTGGAGCTTTACATAAATGATGAATTCTTTGAGAGCAAGGAAAGTGAACATCGTTTTCTGCTTGCTCCAAAAACTGTTGACATAATTTACGAGGATGAGAATATACTGCTACTCGACAAAAAATGCGGGCTTGTTGTTCACGAGGATGAGAGTGACACTCCTGACACGCTTATAAACAGGGTTTTACATTATCTTTATGACAAGGGTGAATATCAGCCTGAAAAAGAAAACTCATTTGCTCCTGCACTTTGCAACAGGCTTGACAGAAACACCTCCGGCATTGTAATATGTGCAAAAAACGCACAGAGTCTTAGGATACTAAATCAAAAAATCAAGGACAGGGAGCTTTCCAAGAGGTATTTATGTGTTACCACCTCAATCCCCTCACCCAAAGAGGCAACGCTTACTGCTTATCACATAAAAAACGAGCAGACAAAGGTAGTAAAGATTTTCGACAAGAAGGTACCCGGCAGCAAGACTATCATAACCAAGTACAAGGTACTTAGCACAAAGGGTTCTCTTGCGCTGCTTGAAATTGACCTTATAACTGGCAGGACTCATCAAATCAGGGCACATATGGCACACATAGGCTGTGCACTTCTTGGTGACGGAAAGTACGGCAGTAATGCTGTCAACAAGGATTATGGTGTCAAGACTCAGGCACTCTGCGCATATAAACTCAGTTTTAACTTCACGACTGATGGGGATATTCTTTCATATCTAGATAAAAAAAGCTTTGCAATTGAGAAGCCTTGGTTTTGCGAAAAGTTTTTTGGATAATTTCAACATATTGCATTAAATTTCGGCAAAATACTTGCACATTTTATTCAAATGTGTTATAATAAATGTCAAGTAAATTAGGAACACACGCTTAAGCGTTTTTATAATGGAATGGAGGTATAACAATGATAGGTGATTTACATTGTCATACAACACTTTCTGACGGCTCACTCGGAATTGAAGAAACTATAGTTCAGGCTAAAAGAGTAGGGCTTGACGTTCTTGCTATAACAGACCACGACACACTTTCCTCTTCACAGAGGGCACAGATACTTGGCGAAAGATACGGGGTTACCATTATTCCTGCTGTAGAGCTTTCGGCTTGGGACAAAAAGAGAAACTGCAAGGTACACATTCTTTGCTATGCTCCGCAAAAGCCTGACAGACTTGAGGGGCTTTGTCTTAAGTCCTGCGAGATTAGAAAGTCGTGCTCTAACGATATGATTTCAAAGGTTATGGAGTTATACCCTATCACTCCTGATGCTGTACTAAAGTACACAAAGAGCTGCAAGAGTATTTACAAGCAACACATTATGAGGGCACTTGTTAACTATGGTTACACGACATCCTTCTACGGTGAGCTTGACCACAAGCTTTTCAACAGAGAAAACGGCACTTGTCTTGTTACGAGAGAATATCCTGACGTAAACTTTGTACTAGACCTTATTCACTCGGCGAGGGGCATAGCTGTTATGGCTCATCCATATATGTTTGACAGTGTAGAGCTTTTAGAGGAGCTTTGCGAGGCTGGAAAAATTGATGGTATTGAGGCATATCACTATACTTCTGACAGCAAAGACAAACAGAAAAAGCTTTTAAAAATCGCTGAAAAGTACAATCTTATAGTTACTGGCGGTTCTGACTTCCACGGTCTTTACAATGAACAGCCTACCTACATTGGAAGTCGCACGACAGATGATGAAAATCTTGACAGACTTTTCAAGGCTATTGCTTCAAACCAGAAAAAGTAATATAGAGGCTCTCCTTTTTTGAGGAGAGCTTTTTTACACGCAAAAATCCTCCGAGGGAAAATTCCTTCGGAGGACTTGTCTTTATTAGAGAGGCATTACCTTTTTCTCGATATCAGCGTGGCTATCGATACCAAAGCGCTCGTTTCTTCTCTGTTCGAAGAACTTAGGAGCAACCTTTGGGAACATAGCATAAGTGAGGATATCTTCCTCCTGCTGACACCATTCGGAGCATTCTTCCTTCATCTTTTCGAATTCAGGCTGGAGGAGGTCTGCTGGACGGCATGTGATAGCTTCCTCGTCACCGAGAATCTGCTTCTTGAACTCGTCGCTGATTTCGACTGGAGTCTTACCGTACTCGCCCTTTACCATACCCTTGAATTCCTTAGTAACGGTCTTATATCTCTCACCCATAATTACATTGAACACAGCCTGTGTACCAACAATCTGGGATGTAGGGGTTACGAGTGGTGGGTATCCGGAATCCTTTCTAACTCTTGGAACTTCCTGTAAAACGGCATCGAGCTGGTCTTCCTTACCTGCCTGCTTAAGCTGTGAGAGGAGGTTTGAGAGCATTCCACCAGGAACCTGATATAAGAGAGCATTTGTATCGGAAGCGAGCATTGAAGGGTCGAGGAGGCCTGCTTCGATATACTTCTTTCTGAGGCCCATAAAGTAATTTCTGAGCTCACTCAAAGCAACGAGGTCAAGACCTGTATCATACTCTGTGCCCTGGAATGTAGCAACAATAGATTCGGTTGGAGCGTGTGAAGTACCGAGAGCGAGTGGTGACATTGCAGTATCTACAACGTCTACGCCAGCTTCTACAGCCTTTACGATACACATTGAAGCGAGACCTGATGTTGCGTGTGTATGGAGCTGGATTGGAATATTAACAGCTGCCTTTAAATCCTTAACAAGTGCGCCGGTTTCATATGGTGTAAGAAGAGCAGCCATATCCTTGATACAGATAGAATCTGCACCGGCACTTTCTATACGCTTAGCGTAATCTACATAATAATCGTGAGTGAAAACTTCGCCTGTTGTATAAGAGATAGCAACCTGGGCATGACCGTTTTCCTTCTTAGCAGCCTTGATAGCTGTTTCGAGATTTCTGATATCGTTGAGGGCATCGAAAATTCTGATAATATCGATACCATTAGCGATTGACTTCTGTACAAAGTACTCAACGAGGTCATCTGCATAGTGGCGATAGCCGAGCATATTCTGTCCTCTAAAGAGCATCTGGAGCTTTGTATTAGGCATCTCTTTTCTAATTGTACGGAGTCTTTCCCATGGGTCTTCGTTTAGAAATCTGATGCAGGAGTCAAAGGTAGCTCCGCCCCAAACTTCAGCAGAATAAAAGCCTATCTTATCCATTTGAGAAAGGATAGGAAGCATATCGCTCATTGGCATTCTTGTTGCTATAAGCGACTGATGAGCGTCACGAAGGACGGTTTCGGTTATTTTTAGCTTAGCCATTTGTTTAGTCCTTTCAATGAAATTTTCTTAGCCGATTACTGCGAGAACTGTGCCTGTTTCAACAGCTGTTCCCTTAGTTGTATCAATGCTGAGAACCTTACCATCGCAGGTAGAGTTAACGTCATTTTCCATCTTCATAGCTTCGAGCACGAAGAGAGCCTGGCCTGACTTAACTGTATCGCCTACTGAAACCTTAACGTCGAGAATTGTACCGTTCATTGGTGCGGTAATCTTTGTACCTTCAACTGCTGCTGCAGGAGCTGGTGCTGGAGCTGCTGGTGCTGGAGCTGCTGCTACAGGAGCTGCAACTACTGGTGCATCTGCGCCGATTTCTTCAACTGCTACGTCATAAGCCTTGCCATTAACTGTGATATTATATCTTTTCATTTTAAATTCCTCCAATAGACAAAATTACATAGGAATGTTGCTGTGCTTCTTAGGAAGTCTTGAGATACGCTTACCTGCCATAATATCAAGTGCGCTGATAAGTGTATTTCTAAGGTCAGCAGGCTCTACAACTGCTTCGATGCTACCATTCTTAGCTGCATTCTTAGCGCTAGCTACAGAAACGCTATACTCGGTAGCGAGGGCAAGTCTCTTAGCCTCTGTATTATCTGCACCCTTGAGGGCGTCGTGATTTAAGAACTCGACAGCTGTGAGAGGTGCAACAGGTGAGATAACTGCATCAGAAAGAGCAAAAGTCATATCTGCATTAGCGTTCTTACCGGCGAGTGCGATATAAGCTGCGCCGTAAGCCTTACCTGTAACTACGGCAAGCTTTACTGTTGTAGCCTCGGCATAGGCATGAGCGAGCTTTGCCATATTCTTTACTGCACCACTAATTTCGATATCGTCTGAGGTATCAAAGCCCTCTGTATTAACGAGAGTAATTACAGGAATACCGAATGCGTCGCATGTTCTTACAAATCTAGAGAGCTTAGAACAGTCATCAGAAGAAAGCTTTGCTTCCTTAGCATCTGTTCCGCAGATAGCAACTGTTGAACCACCGATTGTACCTAAAGCTGTATATGCAGCTGTACCGTACTGAGCGTAGAGTTCTGTAACGCTACCCTCGTCGCAAATTGCTTTAGCCTGTGCAGGAGCGTTCTTACCAAAGCTTTCTGCAGACTGTTCATATTCATACATTGGAACTGGTGAGAGGTTATTCTGTGGAAGCTTTGTGAGGATATCCTTAGCAAGCTTAACAGCTTCCTCATCACTATCTCCTATTGCAGAAACTACGCCATTCTTAGCGCAATTCTCAGCGAGGTTAGAAACCTTTGAATTTGGTGTAACAAAAATTTCGGCATTCTTAGAAGCAACAACAAAATCGCCACTTGCAGCCATCATTGCACTACAGCCTGCACATACTCCGCAGACAACTGAAATCTGTGGTACCACGCCTGAGAGGTTTGAAGTCCACATAAGAAGCTCGCCGTATGCATCCATAGCACCGAAGCCATCATTGAGGTCGGCACCACATGAATCATAAATTCCAACAACAGGGACACCTGTCCTTGAAGCGAGGTCATAAACTCTTGCAATTTTTGCTGCGTGAGTCTTATTAAGAGCACCGCTCATAACGCTCACGTCCTGAGAAAAAGCATAAACAGGATTTCCTTCGACATATCCGTATGCTGTGATAACTCCACTGAGTTCCTCACCTGACTTAGCGAGTGCGCCAAGTTCTGTGAACTCTCCGTTATCAAATAAATATGTCAGTCTCTGTCTTGCTGTATCAGACATATTTTATCCTCCATTCACTATAAATTCGACCAAGCGAAAACGTTTTAAATACACTTCGCTAAATCGCAACTATACAAATATCATTATACTATTTTTTCCTGAATTCTGCAAGTAAAAAAATGCATTTATTTTCACTTTGTATATTTGCACAATTTTACACTTTCTTTTTTATTCTTCTAAACGAACTTTACAAAACAAAAGCGAGGAAGTCAGACTCTCCTCGCTGATATTTTATCTTGCATTTTTACAGTGCTTACAGCCGTCTAGAATTTCGCTAATACTTTCGAGCTTCAAGCTATCGCCTTTTACAAATCCGAGCTTTATTACGTTATCTCTGAGCGACTCATCAAAGACTGCTTTATCTATTCCTCTTAGCATTATTAGGAATAGAATACTTCTGATAATACCGTCGAGGAGCATTATATCCTCTCCCCACTCACAATAGTCGATAGCTACTGCGCCTTCGTCGAAATCCATATGATAGATTCCGACACCGATAACCTTATTGTCGTCGGTTGCTTCTACAACTGAAGGCATACTATCCTCGAGGCCGAGCGATGCTATTTTCTCGGCATAAGCTTCAATATTTCTTGTTTGCAAAATCTGTAGCATTATCTTCTCCTGCCTCTTGCTTTATTTGCAGTTTTATTTTCTGACGGACCTGTTTTTGCAAGTGCCGCTCTGAGTGCTCTTAGCTCTTCGGTAGACAGCTCTCTATACTCGCCCGGTTGGAGCATACCGAGCTTAATTGGGCCGATAGCAGTTCTTTTAAGTCTTGCGACCTCGAGACCGACAGCCTCGCACATTTTTCTGATTTGTCTATTTCTACCCTCTCTTATAACCATAAGCATTACTGCTCTGTCCGGCTCGTTGGTGAGTACGGTAATAGTACATGGGAGGGTTCTTCTGCCGTCGATTTCTACGCCCTCGGAAAGCTTTACGACAGTTTCGTCGTTAAGCATTGAGCGAACGGTAACACGATATGTTTTTGTAACGTGGTGTGACGGATGCATAATTTCGTTTGCAAACTTACCATCATTAGTAAGCAGCAAAAGTCCCTCAGACTGCTTATCGAGTCTACCTACGGGATACACTCTTGTGCCGACATCCTCGACTAAATCGGTAACACATTTTCTATCCATTTCGTCCTTGGCGGTAGTTATGTAGCCTCTGGGCTTATGGAGCATAAGATAGACGAGTTCTTTTTTTCTTTCAATATAGAGGTTTTCGCCGTCTATACTGATGAGGTCATTTCTTGGATCTGCTTTATCGCCGAGGCTACAAGGTCTACCATTAACCTTGACCTTTTTTTGAGAGATGAGCTCCTCGGCTTTTCTTCTGGAGCAATAGCCTGCGTCAGCGATAATCTTTTGAATTCTGATTTTTTCCATAACATTACGTCCTTTCCCGCATCCCTACGGTGTTATAATTGACTCTGCCCCGACATTCGAGGCAGAGAAGCTTTACTCAAAAATAAATTTTTCTTTGATTTTATCCCAAAACGTTTTTTCACAAATCGGTATTGCGAGCACACTTTCATTAGCGACAATATCTACAGTAGCGACAACTTCATTGTCGCAATAAAATCGGATTTCTCCCACTTTTTCGCCCCGTGCGACAGGTGCATACAGAAACCTTGGCAGAAAGACCTTACTTCTGACATTATCGAGTTGGGTATTATACAGCGTAGCTCTTGGCTTTTCGTTCACTGAGCATATTATCCCCTGCTTTTCGCCACCCACTACATCCACGCTGAAGCCATAATAGTCACATTCGAGCTCGACATTTGAGAGCACGGAATAGCCATAGTTATACATTCTATTATGGTCTTGCCAATCGTTAGATGCATTTAAAGTAACGCAGATAAGCTTTACTCCGTCACGCTCGCATGAGGACACCAGGCATCTACCGGCTTTATCTGTAAAGCCTGTTTTAACGCCGTTTACACCATCGCAGGTATCAAGCAGCTTATTGGAATTACTGAGCCATCTTCTATACGGTGGATTACCATACTCTAGGCAGACGGATTTTTCCGAGCACATTTGTGCAAAGGTTTCGTTCTTTAGCGCTTCGCGAGTTAGCATAGCCATATCGTATGCAGTAGAATAGTGCTCGTCGGTATTATCGTCGAGCCCGGACGGTGTGACAAAATGGGTATTAAGAAGCCCTATTTCCTCTGCTTTCTTATTCATCATAGTGACAAAGCTATCCACGCTACCTGCGACCTTGACGGCAGCAGCGTTGGCGGCGTCGTTGCCACTTGGCAGGAGCATCCCGTAGCATAGGTCACGTTTAGTAACTATGTCCCCTTCGACAAGTCCCATAGAAGAGCCTTCGACCTTAATAGCCTCGCTATCTACAATAAAATGCTCGTCGAGATTGCCACTTTCGATGCAAAGCAATGCAGACATTATTTTAGTTGTGCTTGCCATTGAGCGTTTTTCGTAGGCATTTTTTTCAAATACGACCTTACCGCTTTCGGCTTCGACAAGGATAGCAGAATGGGCAGAGATATCGCTCTGAGAAAAAGCCACTGCCTTAGTCACAGGAATAATTCCTATAACAAGGCAGGAACACAGTAGCATTACAATTATTCTTTTCATTATAAACCTCACAATATATCAGCCTTACGACTATATATTGTGCGTTATTGAAAGAAAAATGCAAAGTCTATTCTTCGGTTTTTTCTTCCTTCTTTTCTTCCTTTTTCTTGTTTAAGAATGCAGTTACCTTATCAACAATTTCAGGAAGCATAGCGATTGCTGCATTCTCCTTTGGTGCAGTCATAGAAAGCTGGAGAAGCTTTACTTCATCATTTGTAACAGCGATAAAAGCGATAGGTGAAATTGTGATACCTGCGCCGGAACCACCACCGAAGCAATCCTTTGAGCTTGATGTAGGCAGGTCTGAACCACCTGATGCAAAGCCACATGATACCTTTGATACTGGGATGATAGTTGTTGTTTCGTTTACGGTAATAGGATTGCCGATGATTGTCTGGCAGTCAACCATTTCACGAATTTTCTCCATTGCAGTTTTTACTAAGTTTTCGAGATTGTTAGCACTCATTGTTCAACAGCTCCGTTTCATTATTTTTTTGCTTTATTTTATTTTCCTTTTTCTCGCGTCGTCTTTGTCGCCAAGCTCTGAACTTTTCACGAATAAAGATACGCAGGAAATTTACTCCGACACAAAATACAATTGCGATTAATGTACTTGGTCTAACGAGCACGACAGTTGAAACGTCATATTCAAACTTCTTCTCGTCAAACACGCAATTGACCTTTGTATTTTTAAGCACTCTTACAGTAAATATTCTACTCAGCAGTGCTATGACGTTATAGAGGGCGGCGTTTAGCTTACCGTACATCATCGCTGCTTCGTAGGCGTCTTCCTTACCACTTGTAAGCTCTATATCGAGTTTTGTTATACGGACAGCTTTAAGCAGCTTTTTAAAATACTTCCACGCCATTGGGATATACGGCTTAACCATTTTGAAGTAGCGTTTAATCTTAGCGAGTCCGCCTTCCTTCTTCTCTTCCTCTTCGGGCAAAGGATCTTCATCCTGTGGAGAATCCTCGGAGGCTTCTTTAGGTGGGACTTCCTCCTGCTTTGGCTTCTCTGGGATAGCTTCGGCGGGCTTTTCTTCTTTATCGACGCTGTAGGTTTCCTTTGGTTTTTCGTCTTCTTGAGAAACATCCATTTTCTCGGCATCTGCCAAGAGCTTTTCTATATCCTCATCGGTAAACTCCGACTTATACTCATCGGCTTTTTCTTTATCTTTATCCTTCGTCTTATCCTTCTTAGGCTTTCTTGGATAGATAGTGAAAAAGAGGTATTTAAGCTCAATTTTTGGTTTCTCGCCTGTTTTGGCTTCGACCGACAGACGCACAGAAAAGTGCAAGAGGATAACGATAAGCGCGATTATTCCAAGTAAAATATAAAGTACAATTATCGTTATCATCTCCTTTAGAAATTAAGTTATACAAAAATTACTGCTCGTTATTATATTCGGCATTTTCAATTATCTCGTCGATATTTATCTGCTCGGTATTTCTTGGAATATCCGGAAGCTCAGAAATTGACGAGAGTCCGAAGCACCTTAAGAAGTTCGGTGTTGTTTTATATGCAATCGGTCTGCCTGGTAAATCGAGTCTACCTGCTTCTGCCAAAAGCTCTTTTTCGACCAGAGAATTGACGGTAGATGAGCTATCGACACCTCTGACATTCTCGACAAAGCTTTTTGTGACAGGCTGGTTATAGGCAACGATTGTGAGCACCTCCATTGCTGCAGGTGAAAGCACTGTATTACGCTTTGTTTCGAGTGCTTTTTTAACATACTCGCTATACCTTGTTTTTACGCTGAGCTGGTATGAGTCATCGAGAGTAAGTACAGTAAGTGGACTTTCTCTTTCGTCGAGCTTATCGTTTAGCATAATGACAAGCTCCTTGACCTTTTCAGGTTCTATTTCGAGTGTTTGAGCAAGCTTTGAAGCTTCGATTGGCTCGCCACTTGCAAAAAGCACTGCTTCTGTTATAGTCAAAAGTTCTTCTATCTGCATAAATTATTATTGCCTTTCTTAACGTATCCCCAAAGATTAGTTTTTCTAAGCGCACCTGTAGCAATTCTATAATGCTTTATTGCGCCGGGGTTATTCCACAAATTAACCTTAAGCTGTGGTGAGCCCTTATACTCATTATCATCGCTGAATGAGCTCTGTTCGTCATTTAGGGTTATACTCCCATCCTCGTCGGAAGTCTGCTCATTGGGCATCTCCTTATTAAGATGTCTTTCTTCACGGCGCTTACCGACAAAGTAAAGCTCACTATTGTCGTCGCTTATTCTTATTCTTCCCGACTTGGTAAGCTCTAACACTGCGAGGAATGTGGCGACTTTTTCACTCTTATCGGTAACTCCGTCATACAGCTTGTCCATAGGACAGGTACCCTTTGTATAGAGGTTCTTGAGGATAAAAATTATCTTTGAAGTAACCGACACTATCTTATGAGAAACAATCGGTTCAAAGAGTGACGCCTTGAGTGGTTGAGCTCGCTTAGCCTCAGTAGAAACTGCGAGGTACGCACTGACGAGCACATCAGCTGTATGGATGACGTTATAGGTCTTATCGACCTCGATTTTCATCTGTTCTCTTACAAAGCTATCGTTACCGATATAGCCCATACTAAGTCTTTGGGCACACATTTTACAGAGTGAATACTCTATAAGCTTTCCCTGAAGCTCTTTTTTAAGCTCCTGGGCTTCCTCCGGCTTAGGAAGGAGGCTGACGGTTTTGATATAGATAAGCTTTGCAGCCATCTCGAGAAACTCGCCTGCTGTTTCAAAGTCGGTTTCTGAGAGGTCCTCGATATACAGAAGATACTGCTCGAGCAGCACTGTAATCTGGATATCATTGATATTGAGCTTATGCTTTGAAATCAAAAACAAAAGCAGGTCCATTGGGCCTTCAAAGCAGCTGAGCTTGAAGGTTAAGCTTTCACGTTCCATCCACTACACCAGCTTTTCTACCCAGTCAGTCAGGAGCACGAAGAAGTCAAAGACCTTTCCTCCCAAAAAATTCATAGGTTTTGAGAGGACACCTGTTGCAACCACGACAATAAACACAAGCTTAATTACCATTTCGTTTTCGTATAAAAACTTCTCATACTTTGAGGAAGTAAAATAGCTAAGTATCTTAGAGCCGTCGAGTGGTGGGATTGGGATGAGGTTAAAGATTGCCAGGCCGATATTTACTGATACGAAGAAATAAAGCAGTAAAATGAGGTAATATATTGGCTCGTCGTTTGTACCTGACATATAATAGATTATGCCATTTTTCAGCATATAGTTGTCGTTATTAAGGGCGATAGCAAAGCGCAGTCCGATTGTTGCGAAGAATGCAACGATAACGTTAGACAAAGGACCTGCGAGGGCTGTGAGTGCCATACCTGCTCTATACTTTTTAAATCTAAGTGGGTTGACCGGCACAGGCTTTGCCCAGCCGAAGCCTGTAAGTAACAGGCAGGCAGCACCGACAATGTCGATATGAGCCAGCGGGTTCATTGTGAGTCTTCCCTTATAAAGTGCGGTATTATCACCGAGCTTATACGCACAGTAGGCGTGGGCAAACTCATGTATAGGCAATATCATAAAAATAATCAGCACTCTTGCGCCGTATTCAATAATAGTATTTGCGTTCAAAATAGTAGCTCCCTTTCGCTATGGGTAATGACTTTTATTTATTTGGCTATTAATCATACCAATACATTATGTATTATACTATATTTTAAGTAAAATTACAAGGTCATTCGGGGCATTTTTTTGTAACAACACATAAAGTTTATGTAAAATCGAAGTAAATTTAAAAAAAATCTAAAAAAACACTTGCATTTTCGTTTGAATTCTGTTAAAATACTAATGTTGCATATTTTGATTATTGAAAAGGAGGTGCAACCTGATGGCAAAGTGCGATATTTGCGGAAAGGGTGTAACTTTCGGAATTAAGGTTTCTCACTCACACAGAAGAACAAACAGAACTTGGAAGCCAAATGTTAAGAGAGTAAAGGCTGTAGTTAACGGCACTCCTTGTCATGTTTACGCATGCTCCAGATGTCTGCGTTCAGGCAAGGTAGAAAGAGCTTAATTACGAGTTTCTTATTACGTTATCCGAAAGAAATAGCGTCGCTGTTATGCGACGCTTTTATTTTTGCTATTAATCTACATTATCTTCTTGGTTATTGGAAGCTTCTGGATTTTCTGAAGCTTCTTTATTTTTCTCTTCTGCATCAGAGTCGGGATTCTCGTCTTTGTTGTTCTCGTCGATAATAGATCCAATCATCAAGCCGCCACACATACCTATACACATACCGATTAGTCTATCGCCCATAGCTGAGCCGATTAATATACCGAGTACTAATCCGAGGCACATAAAGACGATTGTAAACTCTGTTTTTTTATTATTTTTCTTATCCATTAAAAGCCCACCTAAAACTATATTTGATACATCAAGCGACAAGATATAACATATCGCAAGACTAATTATAGCAAGAGACCCCTATATTGTCAACCCGAGACAAAATTAAGGCACTTTTGATTCTTCAAAAGTGCCTTTTATACTAGCTTGCGTTTTCTAGCTGTGAATTATTTTGCTGTTCTAATTCATTTTGCTGTTCTTCGATAAGGTTATGGAAGATTATCGCATTAGAAACCTCGATACGCTTTTCGGCATATTCGGTATAGTACTCTATATACTCCTTATCGACTACCCCGTTATTTACACGCTCAGAGAGCACATCCTCATTATACTCACTAACCTCACTCTTGAAGTCGCCGTCACGGTCCTCTCTGTAAACTGGGCTTCTAAAGTCCTTATAAATCTGATTACAGGAGGCACCAAGTGCTACATTCTTATAGCCTGTAAGGTCGAAGTAATTATCTGTCTGGCTATCGTAATAGACTGTATCTGTAATAAAGCTTGCGTCCGGGAACACGACAACATTTTCCTCGTTCTTACCGAGGCTGAAGATATCTGTTCCGATAGCGTATTCGCTTTCAAAACCAAACATATTACCGAGGGTTGGCAGACAGTCATACATACCCATTATCTTAGTAACCTCGACAGGCTCTACCGGCATATCCTTACTCCATATAATAAATGGAACAGAGCGATTGATTTTGTATGTATACTCATCAACTGCGATATAACCGTCGTCGTCCTCATCGAGCACTTCATCGGTAAAAGGATTATAGTTATAGTAATACTCGTATTCTTCTTCCTTAATCTTTGCGTCGTGGTCGCCGTAGATAACAATTACTGTATCTTCGAGCAATCCTGCACTATCGAGGTCGTTTATAAACTGGCCTATTGCCTGGTCTGCATAACGGACAGACTTAAAGTAGCTACCCATTGAAGTACCTTCGAGGAAGTCGGCTGAAATTTCTTCGTACGAGCCGGTGGATTCGTCATATTCCTTATACTTAAAGTCGACCTCAAAATTGCTATAATTCTCAATATCGGTAAAAGGAGTATGGTTGGTGAGCATAATCATTACGCCATAGAAGTTTTCATATTCCTTATCAATATTTTGAATCTTAGAGATTGCCTGTCTGAAGAATGACTTATCGGAAAGGCCGAGTCCGATTGATTCGTCGATATTAAAATCCTCTGACGAATGGTACAGCTTATCATAGCCGAGTGATGCGTGAAGATTAAGTCTATTCCAATACGAGCCGTTATTACCGTGCATACTGAAGGTATAGTAATCCTTTTCCTTCAAGAGCTTCTGGATGCTCATATAATTTCTATCCCAATAGTTGATAGCGACTGTTCCACTTGTTGCAGGTAGCATTGATGTACTAAATGTAAATTCCGAGTCGGAGCTTGTGCCGACGCTTTCCTGCGAATAGAAGTTAGAGAAGTATATTCCGCTTTTTGCAAGACTACTGAGGTTCGGGGTGAGAGGCATGCCATTCACATAAGTACCGAGAGTGAAGTTCTGGATACTTTCGGCGTGGATAACGATTATATTCTTACCCTCAAAGATACCCGTATAGGCATTCTTTTTAGAATTATCAGAGCTACCATCGTCATAGAAGTCGATAAAGGTCTGCTGGCTTTCTTCAAAGCCCCAGAGTGTATTAAACTTTGCAGCCACTGACGAAACTATATCGCTGAGCTGGTAGAGAGTCATACCGAACTTACCGAGTACATATTCTCTATTCCACTGCTTACGGAATCTTGACCAGTCGGTACCTGTAAGGGTAAGTGCGAACACGCCGAGCATACACAGGGCGCATATAAACGCCTTGAGTGGCATTTTCTTACCCTTTTGAACGGCTTCGGTATTCTCGTAATGCTTTGGTGCTTTTTTCTTTATAACAAAATGGGTTATGATTATTGCGATTGGTGCCCAGATAAACACGATATCCTTAGGCTCCATAATATAGCCTGTTACGGCATTTGCTACGCCACCGAGCTGAGAGGCTGTTGCTAAGAGTGAGAATGATATAAACGAACGATAATTTGTATAATACACAGAATTTGCGCCACACAAAAATGCGAAAATCACAGATAATATGGAATAATATATCACTCGTCTTTTAGGCTTTATCGCAAAGCCCAATATACTGAACATAACGCCCATTCCGAGCTCAGCAAGCACCGGCTGGATTGAGGTATAGTTCTTGACTGTATATGCGCGGAGAATAAAAGAATTCACTACACATGAAAACAAGAACACGAGGAGCAGTACGTTTTCGCAAGAAAACTTTTTAAAACCCTTCCACAGCTTTTTTATTTTATTTTTCATTTATTAGTCTACCTTATCTTTCTGTCGCAAGCCAAACACGGCTTTTCGACTTTGATATTACATACTAATTTTAAGACTCTTAATCATATTTGTCAATAGAATTAGGCAACTTTCATTTTTTTTACTAATGAAAAGTACAAATAATGCGTGACTTTTTTGACATTATGTGATACAATATAATCAGCAAAATTAATTTATGATAAAAAAGCGAAATTTCGGTCACAAATTCATCACAAGACATCAGCATTTCCACAACATTTTTGAAGGGATGTATATTATGAAAAAATTAAAAAAGCTGATTGACGTAGTATCCGATGGAAGAATCTTTATTCAGACTCACAATTATCCTGACCCCGATGCAATTGCCTCTGCTTTTGGTGTTCAAAAGCTTCTAGAACACTTTAATATCACTTCTACGATATGCTATGATGGGACTGCTGAAAAGCTATCTGCGCTGACTATGCTTTCAAATTTTGGCATTGAGATGGTGCCGATTGCTGAGATACCTGATATGTGCGAAAAGGACAAGATTATCACTGTTGACGCACAAAAATACAATTCCAATCTCACTGACCTTATTGGTGACGAGGTTGCTTGCATTGATCACCACCCTACCATATTCGATTGCGAGTACGAATACAAGGATGTACGAATTGTTGGTGCATGTTCTACACTTATTGCTGAATACTTTTTTGAAAACAGAATTCCACTAGAGGAAAATGTAGCTTCGGCACTTTTATACGGAATAAAGATGGACACGGCTGATTTTTCAAGAGGCGTTACACAGCATGATGTTAATATGTACGCAAAGCTATTCCCACACGCTGACAACGACCTTCTTGACAGGATGAAGATAAACACTCTGGAATTTGCTGACCTCAAGGCTTACGGCTCGGCAATTGAGAGTATAACGGTATTTGAAAATGTTGGCTTTGCATACATTCCTTTCGAATGTCCTGATGCACTTATTGCGATGATTTCGGACTTTATACTTGCGCTTGATGTTATTGAATTCAGTGTTGTATACTCAAAGAGAAATGATGGCTACAAGTTCTCTATTCGTTCGGAAATTCCTGAGTATCACGCAGGAAGAATCACGCAATACGCACTTGACGGCATTGGAAGCGGTGGTGGTCACGCACGAATGGCTGGTGGCTTTGCGAAGATTAATGCAGCTGACGACACTTATCTTGCGCACGAGGTTCATAGCATTTTTGACAAGGCGTTAAAGCGTTATACTTCTGAAAACTAAATATTAAAAACAGGCACAAAAATGGCACCGAACGATCGGTGCCATTAATTTTTATAATTAGTAGTACATTACGACAGGGGTACCACCCTTAACCATATTATAGAGCTTTTCAACCTCTGCGAGCTTCATATTGATACAGCCATGAGAGCCGTTAGTAAGGTATATACTACCGCCATAGCTACCACGGCTAAGGTCGTGGAATCCGATACCTTCATAAGAAACTCTGATAAAGTACTTAACGTACACGTTGGAATATCCGTCACCGCTTAAGTAGTCAGGGCTCTTTTTATGGAGAATCTCATACACGCCTTCAGGAGTGATTCTTTTAGGGTCTGAGTGGAGTCCTGATACTATCTGGTCTGTCTGGAACTTGCAGACGCCATTCTCGTAATACCACATCTTTTGTGCAGTAAGGTCAACCTCGATATAGGTATCACCGATATCATCGTTTTCAGACCTTGCATCTTCGAGTGCTTTATAGGTGAAGAATGCGACGCCATCTTCGTCGAGTCTTGTTGCATAGACAGGGTCGATTGTAGTATTTTCGCCCTCTAAGAGGACCTTCTTGAGCCTTTCGGCTGTCTTTTCCTTATCAATCATCCAGCCGTATGTTCCCTGTGGGCCTTGTTCTACGCGGATGTTACCCTGGAGTGTAGCGTTGAAGCTTCTTGTTGTACCATAGGTATCGTAGGTATCAGCGAGGATACCCACATAGTGAGAAACCTCATCCATCTTGACTGAATAGCTACCATCAGATTCAAACTCGAGCCAATTTGCGTAGTCGTCCATTGTGAGGACTTCCTGGGTATAGTCGAAGTCGATTGTTACAGTAAAGTCAGGGAAATTATTATAGAATTCCAGCTGATCCTGGAGATCTTCCTTTTGAATCTCGGCAACCTTTACAGAATAATACTTTGAGATATCGACTCTAAGGTTGCCATTTTTAACCTCGTCCATAATATAAGCTACGAGCCCTTCAGCGTCGACATCATTACCATCTACTGCATCTATAATCTGGTAGCCGTTTGCTGTCTTAGTGATAAAGGCATTCTTTGGCTCGATAGTTGCCCACTTAATATTAGTGAGTCGCTGATTGAGCTTTTGCTCGTCATACTTAGCTGAAGTATCGATAGTATACTCTGTTGTTGTAAAAAGTGACTTAAACCAAGTCTTTCTATTAATCTCAGAATAGAACTTTGCGACCTGCTCGTCTATGTCTATTGTATAGCCAAAATCCGAAAGCAGAATATTGTATGCAGTAGAGCCATCGGCATTAGTGAGCACCAGCGACTTTGCGATATCGTCGCTATCGACAGCCTCGGTAGCCTCCTGCAGAGTCATTTTACTAACATCGACACCGTTGATTGTAGTATTCGGCAGGAATGCACCATTAGTAAGCACGAGGCCTATAAAGTATGTCATTCCCAGCACGAGCACGAGGAAGCCGATTATAAATATTGCTGCAGTTTTTCCGCCTGAAGACTTTTTCTTCTTACGTCTTTTAGGAGCCTGGCCTGCAGGTCTTGAGCTAGGTCTTCTCTGTCCTGAAGCAGATGCCGGTCTTCTTTGAGGGTTAGTTCTCTGCCCTTGGGATGTTCTTTGCCCCTGCGAGCTTCTTTGAGATGCAGGTCTTGTTTGTCTTTGTGCCATTGGTCTCTCCCTTGTAACGTCATTAGTATAAGCTGACGTTGATAGCCTTTCATTGACATCGACGGTCTGGGTGCTTTCATAGTCATCATCGCCGATACTCATAGCTATACGCTTAGCCATATCCTCGGCACGTTTACGACGCAAATCTGCTTGCGCCGAAGCGTCGGCCGGATTATCGGAATAATTATTGCCTGACGGATCAGAAGAAAGCCTGATGTCGAGTTCATCGTTATCTCTACCGCCGCCGGTAATATCAAAATTATTAGCCATAAAAAATCCTTTCAGATATCATTTAAGCGCTATCTTCACATAAAGACAGCTTCACAATTAACATTATACCATAATTTTAATTGCAATGCAACGTCAATTTACGTACAATTTGGTGACAAATGGGCACTGTTTTTGTTACATTATGTTACATTAGAGTTTTAAATATTACAAAAAACGCTCATTTCTGGGCGTTTTTTGTCTTAAGCTATTTTGCATACCAGCTTTTCAGGACCTTTTCGGCTTTCTTACCATAGCAGGTAAAGTCACGATTCTCGTGAATTTTGTCATCCGGGGTAAGCTCTACCTTCCAGTCCCACCAGAAGTAGCCTTTAAACCACTCCTCGTTCCAGAAGCTTTGCAGGGCACTTTCATAAAAGTCAGCCTGCTCGTTCTCATCGAGCTGTACATCCATTCTATACTTAAAGTCATAAGGATAAGCTGAGCAGCCGTGTTCATTTCTGATACCGATTTCGGCAAACATAATTGGCTTATTATACTTTTCGTGGCAGGCTATGAGTCTTTCCTTGACTCTTGCCCAGGATTCCATCATTCTGTCAAAGCTGACATCGACGCCATCTGTAAGCCTATAATATGCAGAAATTCCGATAATATCTACGGCACCAAGCCATGAATATTTAAACTCATCGCCGTGGTTTATATTATGCATAAGAAGACCGCTATAAACCTCTCTAACCTTATCAATCATATTGAGGCAACGCTTGGCATTCATATCCATACCGTCGAGCTCGCAACCGGTACAGAGCATTTCGCACTGTGTTTTCTCGGCAATTCTAGCATAGTGGAGCATAAACTGGAGATACGAGCCAAACCATTTATCGCAATAATCCATTCTGCTTTCTTCCGGAAAGCTTATTCTGGCTCTCCACACGCCGTCCATACAATCGACCATTGGCTTTAGGCAGACCTTGAGCCCGAGCTTCTTAGCATAGTTTATTGCAAAAACGACGTCCTCGTCAGTTTGGGTTTTACCATACACGGGGTGCACCATTGTTGACATATAGGTTTCTTGATAGGCGTTGACGGGAATACAAATCCAGTCAAGACCATTTTGGGCAAGTCGTTCCATAGATTTTTTAGCTTCATCGGTTTGGTAGAGCCCACTTTTAGAAAAAGCTCCCCATGTATAGCCCTTACAAAAAATATTTTCCATAACTTACCTCTCACTAGATAGTGCTGTTTATTGCGTCACAAAAGTTCTCAGCCTGGGTCTGGCTGATAAAGCCACTTACATCGAGAAGATGTGAGCTATCGGCAACATAGATATCGGCACTTTTAGCTACCATTGCAAATTCCTGTACATCCCCTCTTCCACGCAGGAAAAGTGGCTTTACTATACTTTTTGTCATATCGGTATTTGCGAGATAATCGGTTAGCGATATTGACACATAGTCGGCGTGGCTTTCATTGATTTTAAGAAGGTCGGATGGTGTTTTAAGAGCAAAGCGTTTAATTATCTTAGCTTCGGCACGAAGCTTCAGACTTTCAATAAAGGCTTCGCTTTCATCGCCACACAGCTCGACTACGTCAATTATGCCTGCTGACAAGAGCGAAATAATCTCACCGGCTGTTTGATTTTTAAACATACCAATAGTATCTATTTCTGGTCTTAAATCAAAGACCAGGTGCGAGGCGATATTAGCTGTAATTCTATACCTATCCTCGAAAAATGTAAGTCCGACATAGCTAGGACAGATTTCATTGACAAGCATTACATCCTCGTATCTTTTTATTCCGCTGATTTTAATCTTTGGCATTAGTTCCTCCATTTTATGACTTCATCAAAGCTGTCTTCCTTTTTCTCGACGCCGAGATAGTCATTAAGCGATATTTCGCCATTTAAGATTTTTTCAAGATTTTCGCTGTTTTCTTTATTTGATTGCTCTGGGTCATCCAAATCCTTAATCTTTTTTCTATCGAATGCGACCTGCTGTTCCGGGGTAAAGGTAAGGTCGTTTACTGATGTAACACGAGTTGTGAAGTCGGGATAACCGGGGACCTCTCTCATTGCCTGGAGTTTAAACCAATTTGGCAAAAACATTAAAGCCCACAAAACCACCAGCAGGAAAATCGGTGCGATAATTGTTGCTAGAATTGTAGTAAGGCATAAAACGACAATTGCGAGTCTTGAATTGGTTCTCGCCCAAGCGACCTCTGCAAACAGGGCTACTGCAAATACCACAAAATCGAACACCGGTGAAAAGCTTATAGGTGACGTGGTTTGAAGCATTACAGCTATATTCATCCAAGATGAAAAGCCCACCACAGCAAACATTCCGACGAGAAGAAAATAGAAAAAGCCAGTAATACGCTCGTCGTTTTTCTTAAGCTTCAAGATAAGCAATCTTCTATCGTTATTATTCATCATAAAGTATTTGTCCTTCGTACTATCAAGAAGGCCGTCAAAAAGCTTATCTATAAACTTCATACTACTTGCTCCTATAAAAATGTCCCGACAGAGCATACCGCCGAGACACCTACTGTTTTATATATTGTTCACTTACTTTAAATTATTCCTCTACCGGTACATAGGTAACAGTCTTTACACCGATTGCCTCCAAAGCAAGCTTAATGGCTACAAAAGCCGATACAACTACAGTAATTACTGCAATGATTTTGAGTATAGTTTTCATAGCGAAATCTCCTTTTCTTAATTTAAATGATTTATCTTTATCTATAATAATATTATAACAACCTTTTTTAAAAATTGCAATAGCTTTTCAAATGTTTTTATGTAATTTATTCTATATTTTGGGGTATTTTATTTTATATGTTGCTTTTTGGGGAAAATATGGTATAATAATTCTATACGCAAAGACATTTACGCTGTAAAAGCTCGGTTAATATAAAGCTATTTCGAGGGAATTTCTATGGAAGAAAAAAAGCAAAACAGCTACAAGGGGCTGCTTTCCAACACTATAATATTTGCTGTCGGCTCCTTTAGCTCAAAGGTTTTGGCGATACTGCTTGTCAGCTTATACACAAGACTTTTCACTGACACAGAGCTTGGCATTACAGAAAACTTTACGCAGGTTGCAAACTGGCTCTTACCTATTGTGTCGCTTACTGTTTCGGAGGCTGTAATACGTTTTGGGCTAGACAAGGCTTACAACAAAAAGCGTATATTTTCGATAGCTAACGCTGTAATACTATGTGGCATAACACTGCTTGCTATAGCATCTGCTTTTCTGCACGACTCGGCTTTTGTTCAGAAGTTCATTGGCGACAATGTTTGGCTACTTCTTTTATATGTTTCTATATCAAGCCTAAAGACGCTATATGCTACTTTTGTAAGAGCGATGGAAAGGGTTAAGCTATTTGCAGCTAATGGAATACTTTGCACTTTCTTTACGCTCGCTTTCAGCGTTTTATTCCTCATTGTACTCAAGATGGGAATAAAGGGTTATCTGCTGTCGATTGTTCTGGCTGACGTTGCTTCTATCATATTCCTTATGATAACTGCTAAGCTATGGCGATATTTCACACCACTGCATCGTTTATCCGATGACCCTTTTGACCACGGGCTTGTTAAGGCAATGCTATTCTACTGCATACCGCTTATTCCTACACAAATAATGTGGCTTATTACCAATTCTTCTGACTCGCTTATGGTTACGCAATTTATGAGCAGGGCTGATGCGGGTATACTTGCCAAAGCATACAAGATTCCTAATCTGTTCACGACGATTTACATGATGTTCGGGCAGGCTTGGAACATGAGTGCGATTACTGAGAATGATTCCGAGGAGAGAAACAAATTCTACTCGAATGTTTTTGATGTAAATCAGTCTATTCTATACATTATAGCGGCAGGGATTCTACTTGTCATAAGGCCGCTGACTTATGTGTGGATGGGCGAGGATGCGATGTCATCTATTATTTACTCGCCGGGGCTTGTATTCTCAACGGTATTTATATGCTTTACTACCTTTATGGGAACTATTTATGTTGTAACAAAAAGGTCGGTAAACTCACTTATTACAAGTCTTATTGCAGGTATTATCAACGTTACCATAAACCTTATTCTTATACCTAAGATAGGAATTGCGGCGGCTGTTATTTCGACAATTGCTTCATACATTGTAGTATTCATTGTAAGATGCATTGATGCAAGACGATTTATTGCTTTTGAATTTTCTGTATGGAAGATTATTATAAACACACTTATTCTTGCTGTTATGACTATAGCTGTCAACAGCTTTGGAATCATACTGCGCTACTCTATTCTAGGCGTAGGCTTCATACTTGTACTCATACTGAATTACGGTTGTATGCTTAAGATGGCTAGGAAGATACTTCCTAAAAAGCTTTGGCGATTTGTACCGTTTATAAACAAATTTTAATTATTGGGAGGAAAACAACATGGCAGAACTAACCTACGAAATTACCGAGACACTCGGCGTTTTATCCGAAACTGCACGAGGCTGGACAAAGGAGCTCAATCTTGTGAGCTGGAACGGAAGAGAACCAAAATACGACATTAGAGAATGGTCACCTGACCACACCAGAATGGGCAAGGGTGTTACACTTTCCGATGAGGAATTTCAGATGCTCAAGGCTATCATCACAGGTGAGATTTCTGATGATGACGAAGAAGGAATAAGGTAACATAGTACAAAGCGAGGGTACCGAGTTTTATGCTCGATACCCTCTTATTTATGCTATATTTTCTATACAAACGCGCCGTGCTTATTACACACAGTCACCCGCATACCGTTTACTACATCATAGAACACTTTAAATTTCTTTTCAATAAACGCTTGGTAGAGTTTAGATTGCACTTGTAAATCCTAAAAGATTATTGTATAATTATAGGTAGCTATTAATTAGGAGGAAAGCCTATGATATATACTGTTACTTTTAATCCGTCGCTTGACCTTGCTGTTACTGCTGACTGCATAAACTTTGGTACAATAAACAAGAGCCTTAGTGAGACTATTCTTGCAGGTGGAAAGGGCATAAATGTTTCTACTGTACTGCATCATCTCGGCTGTGAAAGCGTTGCACTGGGCTTTACTGCGGGCTTTACCGGTGCTGAAATTGAAAGAATGCTCGCTATTGATGGAGTAATGACTGATTTTATCAGGCTTCCTATAGGACTTTCACGAATTAACATAAAGCTCAAGGCACAAGAAGAAACCGAAATCAACGCTTCGGGCCCGGACATTGATTCGAGGGAGCTTTCACTACTTATGGGCAAGCTTCAAAAGCTTAGAGCCGGTGATTATCTTGTGCTTGCGGGGAGCATACCTGCGTCGCTTCCTGACACTATATACAAGGATATTATGGTATCGCTTGAGGGCAAGGGCGTTTGCGTGGTTGTTGATGCTTCAAGGACACTTCTTGTAAACGTACTTGAGCAAAAGCCTTTTCTCATAAAGCCCAACAACATTGAGCTTTCCGAGATATTCGGTGTTGATACTTTGACTGACAAGGCTGAGATTGCTCGTTATGCTAGGGAGCTTCAAAAAATGGGTGCGAGAAATGTACTTGTTTCTATGGCAGGCGATGGTGCTGTATTTGTATCTGAAGATGGCGAGGTCATTGTAAGCGATGCGCCTTCAGGCACTGTTATAAATTCTGTTGGAGCCGGTGATTCGATGGTTGCCGGATTCCTTGCCGGATACATAAAGTCAGGAAGCTTTTCGGAGGCTTTAAGGCTTGGTATTGCTTGTGGAAGTGCGAGCACATTTTCCAGATACTTAGCTTCAAAGCAGGACATTGATAATATACTAAAAAGATTTTAAGGAGAAGGTATGGAAGGCTTGACCAGAAAGCTAAGAGACCTCAAAAAGAGTGACATATACCCTTTTCACATGCCGGGGCACAAACGAAACACTGATATTCTCGGCAGCACTCTCCCTTATGGTTTAGACATAACGGAGATAACTGGCTTTGATAATCTTCATAGTGCAAGTGGCGTTATTGAGGATATTCAAAAGACTCTACGAGAATTTTACAAGGCGCAGGAAAGCTTTCTGCTTGTAAATGGCAGCACCTGCGGAATCTTAGCTTCGATACTATCTGCATGCGATTTTGGGGACAAGGTCATTGTTGCAAGGAACTGTCACAAGTCGGTTTTTAATGCGATTGAGCTATATAATCTAAAGCCTGTATGGGTTATGCCACAGTACGACGAATCGGTTGGAATATACTGCGAGGTATCCCCTTACGATATTGAAAGGGCACTAAGCGAGAACACTGATGCAAGGCTTGTTATATTGACCTCTCCTACATACGAGGGAATTATAAGCGACATACCAGCTATTGCTGATATTTGTCACAGATTTGATGCATTGCTGCTTACAGACATGGCACACGGGGCCCACTTGCCGTTATTCGCGGGATTTGAAGAAGCTTATGGTGCTGATATATCAGTAGTGAGTCTTCACAAGACTCTGCCTTGTATGACGCAGACGGCTTGTCTTAATATTTATTCAGAGAAAATCGACTCGGGAAAGGTTAAAAAGCTGCTTTCGAGTTTTGAGACCTCTAGCCCTTCGTATCCACTTATGGCGTCTGTTGACAGCTGTTTTAGACTATTAAAAGAGCGTGGCAACGAGCTTAGCAAGGTCTACGAGGCGTTACTCGGTGATTTTTATGACAAGCTATTTCGGTTAAAAGCTCTAAGGATTTATCGCACAGATGATTACGGCAAGCTTGTTATAGCGTGCGACAAGGCAAATATCAGTGGTGGAGAGCTATTCTCGATACTTCGTGACAAGTTCAATCTTGAATGTGAGATGGCAAGTGCGAGATATGTAATTGCTATGAGCAGCATTTGTGACACAAAAAAAGGTTTCGAGCGACTTACTAAGGCACTTTTGGAAATTGACGGTATGCTTACTCGTGAGCAAAAGTCTGTAGCTGTTCCCTCGCCTGAACCAAAGGTTATTATGACATCTTACGAGGCGACACGCAAGTATAGTGAGCTTATACCATACGAGAATGCTTGTGGTAAGATTTCGAGCTCTTACATATGGACATATCCACCGGGGGTTCCACTGATTGCACCTGGTGAGCTTATAGAAAGCGGACATTTAAAGCTGATTGAAGAATACAAGAGCAGCAAAATTGAGGTTCACTTTGAAAATGGCGATGGGAAAATCGGTGTAATAGCTTCTTCGCCACTTGACAAATAAGCAAAAATAAGGTATAATAGCCTTAACAAAAATTAGTAAGGAGATTTTTTACTATGAAGAGAATTGTTACTATCAAGACAAGAGATATGAAGGAAAGCATTAAGCACGGTGGCTGTGGCGAATGCCAGACATCATGCCAGTCTGCTTGCAAGACTTCCTGCGGTGTTGCTAACCAGCAGTGCGAAAAGTGCGGCAAGAAGGACTAAGCTTTATCTATTATGAAAATTTGCTGTGCCGTTTACTGATTGTAGACGGCATTGCTTTTGTCTAAATTTAGGAAACGGAGTTTTTACTTATGATACACCAATACAAGCTCGGTGGCTACAACATTGTACTTGACGTTTTCAGTGGAAGTGTTCACTGCGTTGACGACCTGGCCTATGATGCTATTGAAATGTACGAAAGTCACTCTGAAGATGAGATTATCTCTACCCTTTCAGAAAAATACAGCGATGCAACAAGTCAAGATATTATTGACACGCTTTGTGATATCAAGGAGCTTGCTGATAATGGAAAGCTTTTTACAAAGGACGAATACGAGGACAAGGCTTTCGATTTTAAAAACAGGCACACTCAGGTCAAGGCGCTTTGCTTACACGTTGCGCACACCTGCAATTTAAACTGTGAATACTGCTTTGCCAGCCAGGGAAAGTACCACGGTGAGAAGGCTATAATGAGTCTTGAGACGGGAAAGCGTGCGCTCGATTTTCTTGTTGAAAATTCTCAGGGCAGGACAAATCTTGAGGTAGACTTCTTTGGTGGCGAGCCACTTATGAACTTTGATGTTGTAAAGGAGCTTGTTGCATACGGCAGAGAGCTTGAAAAGAAGCACGGCAAGAACTTCAGATTTACTCTTACTACTAACGGCATGCTCATTGATGATGATGTAATAGAATACTCAAACAAGGAGATGCACAATGTTGTTCTCTCGCTTGATGGCAGAAAAGATGTTCACGACAGGCTGAGAAAGACCTACACAGGTCAGGGTAGCTACGACACTATTGTTCCGAAGTTTCAGGAATTTGTCAAAAAGCGTGGTGACAGGGGCTACTATGTAAGAGGAACCTTTACTCACAACAACATTGACTTTACAAACGATATTCTACATATGGCTGACCTTGGCTTTACTGAGCTTTCTATGGAGCCGGTTGTGTGCTCACCGGATGACCCTTATGCACTAACCGAGGAGGACTTCCCTATTCTTTGTGAGCAATACGAGAAGCTTGCATTCGAGATGTTAAGACGTGAAAAAGAAGGCAAGCCTATCACCTTCTATCACTACATGCTTGATTTAGAGGGTGGCCCTTGCATATACAAGAGAATTTCCGGCTGTGGCTCGGGAACAGAATACCTTGCTGTTACTCCTTGGGGTGAGCTTTATCCTTGTCATCAGTTTGTTGGCGATGAAAAGTACAGCATGGGTGACATCTGGCGTGGCGTTACCAACAAGGAACTACAGAATGAATTCAAGCTTTGCAATGCTTATGCAAGAAATGACTGCAAGGACTGCTGGGCAAAGCTTTACTGCAGCGGTGGCTGTGCTGCAAACGCTTACCACGCTACAGGTTCGATAACCGGCATATACGAATACGGATGCAGGCTATTCAAAAAGAGAATTGAATGTGCAATTATGATGAAGGTTGCACAGGCTCTTGAAGAAAACTAAAAAACAAAATCCCCGCAAGGAGCAGTGCACAGTGCACATTCCTTACGGGGATGATTTTATGCTGAAACGTTACTTTTCTTAGCTACCGGGAGCTTCTTATAAATCATAAGCACTACCGGCAATATCACAAACAGCAGAGGCAAATCGGCAAAAAGCTCGATTACGTTCTTCGAGGTTCTTGTGATGACAGCTTCTGTATAAGCCTGCTTTGGAATAAAGCCATAATGGAGATTAAGCTTTGTATTAAGTAAGAGGTTAATTACGACTATATCTAAAAGTCTGGCAATAACTGCTCTTACATACAAGGTTATATCGGTAGTCTTATTCTTTACATTATTAACAAATGCTATGCTATGACCGTCGTTTTTATGGTACAGACAGATACCATAGATAAGGCCTTGGAGACCTGCTACCAGCACATACGCCGGTAAAAAGCCACCTGATGGGTGCACCAAAAATCCGACTACGTCTGCTGCAAAGCCTGCAAACAGCGACACGGTTGGCCCGAAAAGCATACCGATTGAGGCTATTGCGAGGAATGCAAAGTTGATTTTAAAGAATTTAAAGTCGATGGAATACATTTCGATAAGCATTGAAATTGCGATGAGAATACCCGTGAGGGTGATACATCTTATTGACTTAAATTCTGCTGCTGATTTCTTGAACATATTAAAAAAGCTCTTCATTTTTCTACCTCCGTTATGCGAGCAATTTGTTGCCTCTATGCATAATCGGAGCAGTGAAGAGCCTCGGTTACACATTCAGCGGGATGCGGAAATCAAACCGCAAGGCTTTAACCTTTTCGTTTCGGCAACAACTCCCCGTCTGCCGAACACTTTACGCTTGACTTCCTACTCTGTGTGATTATATATTCAGTTTTTACTTTTAGAATGCGATATCGTGAACGATTGAATAACGTTTATGTGGGAATTCCTTTGTCATTGTGAGGGCTTCCTGAACGTCAACGTCATAAATCTTTCCATCCTTCATACCTACAACTCTATTTGAGATATCCTGGAGGAGAAGCTCTACTGCATGATAGCCCATTTCTGTAGCGATTACTCTATCACGGAGAGTTGGTGTACCACCTCTCTGAACGTGGCCAAGAATTGAAGCTCTTGTTTCAATCTGAGTCTTTTCCTGGAGCTCTCTTGCGATGTTTTCTGCGCTACCTACGCCTTCGGCAACAACGATAATAAAGTGGTTCTTACCATTCTTGATTCCATTTATCATAGACTTTGCAATACCATCGAGGTCATACTTTTCTTCAAGAGTGAGTACTGCTTCTGCGCCGACTGCGAGACCTACGTTAAGTGCGATATAGCCTGCACGTCTACCCATTACCTCAACAACTGTACATCTGTTATGTGACTGTGTTGTATCACGGAGCTTATCAATCATTTCCATAGCTGTATTCATAGCTGTATCGTAACCAACTGTATATTCTGTGCAGGAAATGTCGTTATCGATTGTGCCTGGAATTCCGATACACATAATGCCGTGTCTGGAAAGGTCAGCAGCACCTCTGAAGGTTCCGTCGCCACCGATTACAACGATGCCGTCTACGCCGAGCTTCTTGCAGGTTTCTGCAGCCTTAGCGATACCTTCTTCAGTTCTGAATTCTGTACTTCTTGCGGTATAGAGAATTGTACCGCCTCTCTGGATAATACCGGAAACGTCTCTTGCACCAAGCTCGATGACGTCGCCATTGATAAGGCCGTTATAGCCTCTTCTAATGCCGTAAACCTTGATTCCCTTTGAAAGAGCAGCTCTTGTTACAGCTCTAACTGCTGCGTTCATTCCCGGTGCGTCGCCGCCACTTGTTAAAACACCTATTGCCTTTACCATAGTTAATCCATTGTCTGCTAGCATTTTATGCTTCAGACAATGCCACCTCCCTGATACTTTTACTATATTTTCCGTATTATCACATACGGTTAAAGCCTATCTTGATATTGTGTAAAATCACCTGAAATCACACTCTGACAAGTTACATCATACCATAATTTAGAGCAAAATGTCAAGGAATATCAAGCAGTTTCGCTGTTTTGACAGCATTACCATTTTTATAATGCGTTATATTATGCGTATTTCATAAAAGAAACGGCTTGCAGACTTTATATCTACAAGCCGTATTTTTCATTTTTCTGAGCGTTTATTCTGCAGGCTGTTCGCTTTGTGGCTGAGTAGCTTCAGGCTCTGATGATGTATCGCCTTGCGGCTGGTCATCAGTTACTGCTTCTGTAGTGGTTGCTGTTGTAGTAGTTGTTGTTGCAGGGTCAACGCCGTTTGAAACGTACACTATGAGTATTTCGTTCTTTGTTATATCGACTGATTTTCCTGGGGCAACGCTTGTCTTACAGATATAGCCCTTTTCGACTACAGAAGAATACATTAGCTTTGTTTCGCAAGTAATTCCCTCATCCTTCAGAATTTCAAGGTATATATCCTGCTTTAATGAATTATATGAAGGGACAACGAGCTTAGATGGACCGGCTGAAACCACGAGCTTAAGCTCAGGTCTGTTATCCGGGTCATACTCGATTCCTGGGTCTATGCTCTGGCTGATGATAAAGCCCTTAGCAAATTCAGGATTATCGTACTGTTCTGTTACCACGATAGTAAATGAAGATGAGATAGAATCCTTAACTGCGTTATAGTACTGACCTACGAGCTTAGGGACTATTGAGCCTTCACCCAGACCACTTGTTGTAACAGAGGTTGTAGTGGATTCATCAGGGTCGACCGACTGTGCAGGTGTTGTAGTTGTAGTCGTTGTTGTATGAGAATAGGTTCTTGAAGGGGTGCCTGAAGAACTTTGTCCACCGTCTCCGCCGCTGAACACGACAATAATCAGGATAATTGCCAAAAGCACAAAGCAGACAGCCAATGCTACAATAACGATTGACTTGACTTTTTCTTCCTTATCCTCTTCTTCGGTTGACCTAGACTTAGCCATTGGTGCAGTATCCGGCTTCTGGACAGGAATAGTTTGTGTAGCGCCTTTTTCGTGCTCGACGTAGGCAGTTTGCTGTTCGAAGAGTCTAGTAACGAGCTCTGTGATAGTTTGGATTCTATCTTCGCTCTTTACTGACATACCCTTCATAATAATTCTTGAGATGCTAGCTGGTATATCCGGGTTAACCTTGATAGGCTCGATAAGGTCGTCGTTGCCTATTCTTCTATAGGCCTCGGTTGGAACACAGCCTGTGAGCATACGATACAGTATTGCTGATATTGCATATACGTCTGTCCAGCTACCCTGCCACTCGAGAGAGCTATACTGCTCGGGAGCTGCATAGCCTGAATAGAGCTCGGGGGTAAGTTCAGAGGTAGAGGTTCTTATTGCACTTATACAAAAGCCGATTACTTTAAGCTCGCCTTTTGTAGTAACGATAATATTCTCAGGTGAGAGACCTCTATGTATTATACCTGCGTTATGTGCTAGGCTCAAAGTTGTGAATATAGGCGGAAACAGTTTCTTTACCTGTTCCCAAGTAAGTCTACCTGAATTTGACTGGAGGAACTTCTTTAGTGAAACACCTTCGACATATGGGTAGATTGTATAAGTTGTATTATTCTGCGAAAAAAGGTCCACAGCGGGAACTATATTCGGCAATGTTCTAAGTCTTGAGAGTGTTTTATTGACCTCAGCAAACTCAGACATATAGGTCTTATACTTAGCCAGGCAATCCGGGTTAACCTGCACACTGTCGTTACCTCTGCTTCTTGTAGAGAAGGTATCGGGCAGGTATTCTCTTACTACGACCTTTTCGTGTGCTATCTTATCGTAGCCGATATAGGATGCACCTTCGCCGTTATAGGAAAGGACTCTTCCGACCAGATATCTGTCATCAAGGACCGTACCTGCTTCTAGGTAGGGCTGTATTCTTGGTATGTTACCGTTATGGCTACAATTAAGACAGCTTCCGTCAGGCTCGAGCTCGTTCATACAGCCAAGACACAGATTAAGTTCATTAACGTCCAAAGCTTTTCCTCCTTATAAAATGGGGCACGCATGACAAAACTAGCATGCACGCATACTTTACCTTATGATAACAGCTTGTGTAAGGCATGTCAACTAAAATCGATGTTTTGTGAACTTTCCGCAACAATTTGTAGCCCTTTTGTAACTGTTACATTACACAAATAAGGCGATTTGTATAACAAATCGCCTTAAAAATTTAGATATCTGTTGGATATGTCGGTGTGGAGTTATAGTACTGATACTCCATATTTTTATTAAATGTAACTGTAAGTCTTACTGCCTGCTCATTTTCGGCTTCGTCTTCGTAGTAGTACTTATATGTATATGTAACGAAGGCGTTTTCATAGGTTATGCTATAAGGGTCGAGGTCGATTTCATCGAGAACCTTCTTATACTTCTGGTTAGTCTTTACGTTATCTAAGTTAATTTCGCTATCGGCTTCTTCGCCCTTATGATTCTTTTTGCACACGGTAAAATCGGTATGAGTAACTGTAACAATCTCGTTCTCCTCATTAAGGCAGATTGTAACAGCCCATTCGGGAAAGTTTATTCCGTCAACCTTGACAGAATCCTCAGATTCGACAATATAGTCAAACTTCATAGCGTTATTGACGGCAGTAAACCTAGACTCGTTAGCGACTTTAATATCTGTATCATTAACTGCTTCGAGGATATTCTCACCAATATACTCTGAGAGCACCTCGGCGGTATCGGTTCCGTCATCGACAATGAGCTTAACAACGAGGAATATAATAAACACGAGCACAACGACAAGTGCTGCTATTACTGCAAAAAACTTAATTCTCGAGATAATACCCGCCTTATCCATAGGAGTTTTTTCAGCCTTCTCCTTTGGCAGTTTTTCCTTCTTCTGTTTTATAGCTGTTCCGCAACAGGTACACACCTTTGCGTCATCAGGCAATACTTCTTTACACTTCTTACAGACCATAAAATACCTCCTGTCAAGCATACAAATTTATTTTATCACACATAGCTTACATTGTCAAATAAGCGCACAGAATTTTGTTGAAAAAGCTCTAATAATGTAGCTCTTTTACAGCAAATTATACAAACCTCGAGCTGTTTTGACGCTACACAAAAGCTACGCATAATATATATCGGGTTATCAAACTATTAAAGACACCTACATGATTAACCATAAAAAATATGGCAATAATAAGCTCAAGGCAACTAAGTTTTAGGAGGAAACGAGATGTCCATACACAGAGGAGAGATATACTACGCAGATTTAAGTCCTGTTGTTGGCTCTGAGCAGGGTGGCATTAGGCCTGTACTTATTGTTCAAAATGATGTTGGAAACAGGCATAGTCCGACTGTCATTGCGGCGGCTATTACCAGTCAGCGTGACAAGTCGAGGTTACCGACTCACATTGAGGTTAACTCCGGTAGCTGTGGCTTACAGAAGGATTCGGTAGTACTATTAGAACAGATTCGCACGATTGACAAGCGTCGTTTAAAGGAGAGGATGGGGGCACTGGATTCTGCTTCGATGACGAAAATAGATAATGCTTTAGAGATTAGCTTCGGACTTCACGGTGACAGATAGAGGGGGCGTCTTCCACGCGGTATAGTGTGGGAGGTGCCCCCGATTTTTTCATTGACTTATTGTGCTGAATGTGATATTATAAGGATATTATCAGGAACATCAGAAATGGAAAGGATGTGTAATGACTTGACAAAGCTTTATCTTGCTATTCCCTGCTACAATGAGGAGGAGGTTCTTCCTGACTCGGCGCAAAAGCTTTTAAAGAAGTATGATGAGCTCGCTTTGGCAGGCAAAATCACCCCTGACAGCAGAATTATTTTTATAGATGACGGCTCTAAGGACAAGACCTGGGAGCTTATAGAAAAGCTTCACGAGAGTGACAATCGCTTTGGTGGAATTAAGATGAGCAGAAACCGTGGCCATCAGAACGCACTACTCGGTGGGCTTATGACTTTAAGGGACAAGGCTGATGCTGTTATATCCCTTGATGCTGACCTACAAGACGACATTGACGCTATTGATGGAATGCTCGAAAAGTACGAAGAGGGCTACGACGTTGTATACGGTGTTCGTTCCTCGAGAGAAAAGGACAGCTTCTTCAAGCGCTTTACTGCAGAGGGCTACTACAAGGTGCTTAACAAGATGGGTGCAAAAATCGTATTCAATCATGCTGACTTCAGACTTATGAGCAAGAGGGCGCTTGAGTCATTCTCAGAATTCCACGAGGTAAACATATTCCTGCGTGGACTTGTTCCTATGGTTGGCTACAAGAGCACTATTGTTGAATACGAACGCAAGGAAAGACTTGCTGGAGAATCTAAGTATCCTCTCAAAAAGATGCTTGCGCTGGCACTTGAGGGTATCACCTCGCTATCGGTTAAGCCTCTTAGATTCATAACCGGCTTAGGCGTTATGGCGTTTATGGTGAGTGTTATTATGCTCATTTACTTCCTTGTAAGATACTTTACCGGTCACACTATTGTTGGCTGGGCCAGTCTGGCTGTTTCCATCTGGGCACTCGGTGGTCTTCAGCTTTTATCTATGGGTATTCTCGGCGAATATCTTGGAAAGATTTATCTTGAGACTAAGGGACGTCCACGATTTATTGTTGAGACTTACCTTAATGATGAAGAATAGACACTCTTACGCTACTCCAAATGGGGTAGCGTTTTTGGTACTTGAAAGAAAACAAAAAATGATATATAATAGATATGTATTTTATTATCTGGAGAAATTATAATGCAAAAGACACTTGGATATATGAGAAAGGCTATAACCGAATTCGACCTTATACAAGATGGCGACAGAATTGCTGTTGGTGTTTCGGGTGGAAAGGACAGTCTTGTTCTGCTCAAGGGGTTATGCCTTCTAAGGAGATTTATCGGGATAGATTATGAGCTTGTTGCAGTAACGCTCGACCCTTGCTTTGGTGGAATTGAGGGCGATTATTCTGCGGTTTCTGAGCTTTGTGAAGAAATGTGTATTCCTTATGTTTTAAAAAGGACTCAGATAGGACAGATTGTTTTTGATGTACGCAAGGAGGAACACCCTTGCTCGCTATGTGCGAGGATGCGTCGAGGCGCACTTCACGATGCTGCAAAGGAACTGGGCTGCAACAAGGTTGCACTTGGACATCATTACAATGATGCTGTTGAGACCTTTATGATGAACCTATTTATTGAGGGCAGGATTGGTTGCTTTGCGCCAAAGAGCTATCTTTCAAGAAAAGACCTTACGCTCATAAGGCCTATGGTGCTCGCACCTGAAAATGAAATTCGCAAGGCTTCAAACAGAAATGGACTTTGTATTGTAAAATCAAAATGCCCTGTTGACGGTCACACAAAGCGTGAGGATATGAAGGATTACCTAGCTTCTATGGAGAAAAACGATAAGGGCTTCACAGACAGAATTTTCGGCGCACTGAGGCGAAGCGGAATTGACGGCTGGGGTTACAAGGATTCTAAGATGGGAGAAATGACTGATGAGTGAACTTAAAGAAGCTCAAGAAGGCTACATTGACTTAAAAAAGCTACCGACTGCTGACAATGCACTTATATGGTATGCTGCAGTTCTCCCCTTTTTATCGCTGTTCTTTCACTACTACTGCACTAACAAGTATCACGGGATGCTTCTTTGGGGGCTAACGATACTACTCAGAATATTCGCATGCTACTGGGATAACAGGAGGCTTATAAAGCTTGGCATGTGGAAGGATGAAAAGGTCGCTGTTGAGGTATTCTTCCCTATTATGTATATGGTCAAGCGCAACACATGGCTCAAGCGTTCTGCGACGGTTGTAGTTGTTGCGGCGGCTTGCTTTGTGTATGCATTTATTTCAAACGGATTTGTTCAAAATCTTATTGCGACAGACGAAAAATACTGCTCATACGTTAGTCAATACTATTCGAGCTATATAACAAATCTGCCTGCTGACGACAATCTTATATACAATGATGATGAAACGCTTGACACACTTATAAAAAAGCATTGCTACGGAAAGAGCTACACCGGTACAATTGACAAGGAAGTCAACTACACTCACGCAAAGCAGGATAAAGTACATTATGTTATTGCTACTGCGAAGCTTGCCGGTGAGGAATTAAAGCTCACCTTTAAGCTGGACTATGACGGATACGTTTTTCTCGGCATGGAGATAGAATCGGTAGAGCTTGGTGGCAAGACTCTTGAGGGCGAAGAAAGAGATACACTTTTAAAAGAAATGTTCATGTATGAAACAAGTGAGGAGTAGTATGGCAAGGGTTATAATGATATGCGGAAGGCTATGCAGTGGCAAGTCAACGCTTGCTAAAAAGCTTTCGCAGGAAAGAAGAGCTATTATACTATCCTGCGATGAAATTTCGCTAATGCTTTTCCCTGAAGGATTAGGTTGTGACCACGATGCTATGACTGAAAAAATAAAGCGTTATCTTCTCTCGAAGGCAACAGAAATCCTCTCGACCGGTACTGACGTAATTCTGGAATGGGGATTTTGGACTTACGCTTCGCGAAAAGAAACGAGGGCTTATTTTGAAGCTTTGGGGTATGAATGTGAGCTTTACTATCTTTGTGTAGATGAAGCTGAATGGGCAAGACGCATTGAGGCTAGAAACAAGGATATCAAGAGTGGTCAATTAAACGAATACTACGTTGATGCGGGGCTACTTAGCAAGGCTAACTCGCTTTTTGAGGAGCCGACAGCCGACGAGGGCTACACTATTATAGAATAAAACAAGCTGTCAAGAGAGCATTTCACTCTTTTGACAGCCTTTTTTTAAAAGCATTTGCAGGCTCTGTTCTTTCTGCACTCCTCTATTCTTCCGCAATGGTAGCACAGCTCGTTTGTGCAGGCACCCTTATCAAAAAACTCGATAATGTTATCTACTGTTGTTTCTGCGATATTCATAAGAGCTTCTTCTGTCAAGAACGCTTGGTGAGAGGTTACGATAACATTCGGCATAGATATGAGTCTTGCTAATGTATCGTCCTCTACAATATGGCCTGAGAAGTCTTCAAAGAAGAGGTCGGCTTCTTCCTCATAAACGTCGAGGCAGGCACCTCCGATTTTTCTCGCTTTGATTCCTTCGAGGAGGGCTTCGGCGTCGATGAGCGCACCTCGTGATGTATTGATAATGATGACGCCCTTCTTAAGCTTACTTATTGAATTTTCGTCTATAAGGTGATGTGTTTCTTCGGTAAGTGGGCAATGGAACGAGATAACGTCGCTTTTTTCATAGAGTGTATCGAGTGTTACATACTCAATATCGCTATCCTTTGCAGGAAACTTATCATACGCGATTACCTTCATACCAAAGCCTTTACAGATATCTATAAAGATTCTGCCAATCTTACCGGTACCGACCACTCCGACAGTTTTACCAAAGAGGTCAAAGCCTGTAAGTCCGTTCAGACTGAAGTTGAAGTCCTTTGTTCTTATATACGCTTTATGGATTCGTCTTACTGATGTTAAAAGCATTGCCATAGCATGCTCTGCTACTGCATATGGAGAATACGCAGGCACTCTTACTATATGGATTTTACCAAAGGCGTGGGCTACATCGACGTTATTATAGCCGGCACATCTGAGGGCTATAAGCTTTACGCCCATTTCATAAAGCTTATCTATTACTGTAGCATTTACGTCGTCGTTTACAAAGACGCACACGCCCTCACAGCCCTTTGCGAGTGCTACGGTATCTTCGTTAAGCTTGGTTTCGTAAAACTTAAATTTAATCCCCTTCTGCTCGCTATATTGTTCAAACGAAGCTTTGTCATAAGGCTTGGTATCAAAAAATGCAAATTTCATTTATAACGCTCCCATTCATTTTTTATAGTAGTATGGTCACTACTTACTGTTTTTATTATAACATATTTCCGTTATTTTGTATACTGTTTTAGTGTACAATTATTATATTTTCTTAGCATAAAAAAGTTGCAATATGATAAAAAATGTGGTACAATTCATACTGTACGAACTATACCCGAAAGGAAAATGATGTATGAATTACGCTGAAGAATCACTGAAGAAGCATTACGAATGGGGTGGAAAGATTGAAGTAATCTGCCGCGCTCCGCTTGAGACAAAGGATGATTTATCGCTTGCATACACGCCCGGTGTTGCACAGCCTTGTTTAGAGGTTCAAAAGGACATAAACAAGAGCTACGAGTTGACGAGGCGTTCAAATCTTGTTGCTGTAGTGACAGATGGTACGGCTGTGCTCGGACTTGGTGACATTGGCCCTGAGGCCGGCATGCCTGTTATGGAGGGAAAATGTGCACTCTTCAAGGCATTCGGTGATGTTGATGCTATACCACTTTGTGTACGTTCAAAAGAGGTTGACGACATTGTTAATACTGTAAGACTTCTCGCCGGCTCATTCGGTGGAGTAAACTTAGAGGATATTTCTGCGCCACGTTGCTTTGAGATTGAAAGGAAGCTAAAGGAATGCTGTGATATTCCTATATTCCACGATGACCAGCACGGCACGGCTGTTGTTTGTCTTGCTGCTATGCTCAACGCACTAAAGGTAACCGGCAAGAAGCTTGAGGACATCAGAGTTGTAACAAGCGGTGCTGGTGCGGCAGGAATTGCAATAATAAGACTTCTCATAGCTATGGGACTTCGTGATGTTGTTCTTTGTGACACTAAGGGCGCAATCTATGAAGGAAGAGAGGGTCTCAACGCTGAAAAGGCTGAGATGGCAAAGATTACAAACCGTCAGTTAAGAAAGGGCTCACTCGCAGAGATGCTTGTTGGTGCTGATGTGTTTATAGGTGTATCTGCTCCGAACTGTGTAACGCAGGACATGGTACGCTCTATGGCTGAAAATCCGATACTCTTCCCTATGGCTAATCCTACACCTGAGATTATGCCTGAGCTAGCAAAAGAGGCAGGTGCGGCTGTTGTTGGAACAGGAAGAAGCGACTTCCCTAATCAGATTAATAACGTACTCGCCTTCCCCGGAATTTTCAGGGGTGCACTTGATGTTAGGGCTTCAGACATCAATGATGAGATGAAGGTTGCGGCTGCGAGGGCTATTGCGGACTTTGTAACAGATGACAAGCTTTGTGCTGACTACATTATTCCGTCGGCACTTGACAGAAACGTAGCGAAGGCTGTGGCTTCGGCTGTTGCACAGGCAGCGAGAGACACCGGCGTTGCGAGAATATAGGTACAACACGGGCAGGCTTATACAGTCTGCTCGTTATTGTTTTTGTGAGTTTTCCGTCATTTTAACCCAAAGAAGTGTGGTTTCACGGCTTTATGAGGTCATTTTGCAAAAATGAAATGGCGAACGAGAAATGGAGAGAAATCGAGAAAAACAGAGAGAATTTAAGCGTTTGAGGGATATAAATTGAAAATTCGGCAAAATACCTATTGACAAGTTTAAAAAAGATGGTATAATAAGTAATGTTGTTTTAAGTCAAGAAGACTAAAAGAAATAAATTTTATGGAGGAAACTAATATGTCAACTTACATGCCAAAGGCAAACGACATTAACCGCACATGGTACATCCTTGATGCAGAGGGCGTTTCTCTCGGTAGAGTTGCAGCAAAGGCTGCTACAATTCTCAGAGGCAAGCACAAGCCAACATTCGCTCCTCACGCTGATTGTGGTGACTATGTAATCATCATCAACACAGACAAGGCTGTTCTCACAGGCAAGAAGCTTGATCAGAAGTACTACAGATGGCACACAGGCTGGATTGGCGGCCTTAAGGAAATCAAGTACGACAAGCTTATGGCTGAGCAGTCAGACAGAGCTATGACTATCGCTGTTACAGGCATGCTCCCAAACAACACACTCGGCCGCAAGGCTGCTACACGTCTCAGAGTTTTCAAGGGTGCTGAACACAATCAGGCATCAAGAAACCCTGTAAAGTGCGATTTCTAAGAAAGGAGCTATGAATATGTACGAATCAAAGACAGCATACTACTACGGAACAGGCAGAAGAAAGCACTCCGTTGCAAGAGTTAGAGTTTATCCAGGCTCCGGTAACATCACAATCAACGGCAGAGCAATCGACGATTACTTTGGTCTTGAAACACTCAAGCTTATCGTTCGTCAGCCACTCGCTCTCACAAACAACACAGAAAACTTCGACGTTGTTTGCACAGTAGCAGGCGGCGGCGTTACAGGTCAGGCTGGTGCTATCAGACACGGTATCTCAAGAGCTCTCCTTCAGTTCAACGGCGAGCTCCGTCCAGAACTCAAGAAGGCTGGCTTCCTCACTCGTGACCCAAGAATGAAGGAAAGAAAGAAGTACGGTCTCAAGGCTGCACGTCGTGCTCCACAGTTCTCAAAGAGATAATTATTTTATCAAGAAAATGGCTTGTTTACAGGGTTTTCGCCTTGTTGCAAGCCTTTTTTGATGTCCGTTTGATGTCCGAACGGTCAAAAAACATAAAAAATCAGCGGTTAAGGTGTAAATCCTCAACCGCTTTTTTTGTTGCTTATCGGTTAGTTTCGATAAAGTATTTTACAAGGTCAGGCAAAATGCCCTGCCGTGATACATCACCGATAAATGATACATCGGTTATCTTTGGCGGTGTCTTACCGTTGGTGTAAAAGTTCAAAACATCAATAATCTTTAACCGCTCTTTTCTTCCGTCATTGTATGTAATATCAGCCCACACATCACGGAAAAATTCTTTTTCAAGCTCTGTAAGTCTTTTAATTATTGGCTTGTTCATAAGCTATCCTCTCAATTCTGTTCAATATCCTTTGCACATCGTCAAGGCTGTTCCCACTTATTACACGGATAAAGCTTGCATTTGGGCTTGCCTCAAGCTCGTCAACGGTGCATTGCTTTTCCACTCCGTCAAAGTCTGCAAGGATAACAAGCTTATCAGGTGCTATCTGTTCAAGCTTTCTCAATCTCTCGATTATGCTTTTCATCGTCTGCCCCCTCATCATCTCCGAAAATTTCTCTTTCATACATTGAAATATCTTCGATTTCGATTATCTCGTCATTTTCCAACATTTCAAGGCGTTTCAAAATATCCTTTGCCATTTAGTCCTCGCTTTCAAAATCGTGTATATTTCTGTTTGGCTGTGGGTTTTCTATCAAGTATTGAATATAGTTCAAAAACTCTTGATGTCTTTTTTCCGTTTCCTCGTCAATGAGCTTTTGTTCTTTCATTTCCTTGAGCTTTTTCAATATGGCTTTATTCATTAGTCGCTCACCTTGATATAAAACTTTTCCGCTTCAGATGTGATTTTATCTGCCGTTTCTTCATAAAGTCTTGCAATACCTGTTGCACCTGCGAAAACCTGTTCTTTGTCCCTGCGGTCTTTGTCTGCTCTGACGGCTCTTGTACTCCACAAAATAAGGTCGTTTATCGGTCTTATATAAGGGAATGAGGCTTCTTTACATTTGATAGCAAAACTTCCCATTTTTCTATCTATTGTGTCGCTGATATTTGCTCTTTCTTCCGCATATTTGCCGATAATTCTTAACATAGTGATATTATCAGCAAAACCATCTGCAAGGTCTATCAATTCATTATCTTTGAGAACACCGCTTTTGAGTAGTTCAAGTGTAGGCATATCAATCATTGAGGCTGTCGCTCTGTTGTACGGCTCAAAGATTTCAACACATTCTTGCTTGATTGCTTCAAATTCTGCTCTTGCTCTGTCCTCAACGCTTTCAAAAGCAATACGGAGCTGTTTCATTTCCTCATCGTGCTTGATTGAGGCTTCCTGTTTCTCTCTTGCATTACTCCAACCTCTGCGGAGTTCTTCGTTCCATTTCTTTTTACCCTCAATAAGAGCATTACCAAGTGTTACATATTCCTCTCTATATTTCGGATATGCGTTTCTTATTCTGTCTGTAAATTCCTTAACATTTCTATACTGTGCCATAGTTCAAAATCTCCTTATAATTTAATTATTCATACTTTTTTCAAGTTCTTCAATTCTTGAAATTATGTCTGCCTGTTCGGTGTATTTCAGGCAATTTTGCAATATCAGAGCAGAGGCATTTAATCGCACCTGTGGAGCGGTGTCCGTATCTTCCATAATGCCCCTGATTGTGTCAACCGCCTTTGTCAATGTTGCTTGTAATGTATTGCAAGCCTCATTCAATACAAGAGAACGCCTGCGGTCATATTCTGCCTTGAATGTTTCGTCAGCAAGCCTATTGTAAATCGTGGTACGGCTTACGCATGAAATTTTCTCGGCTTCCGCTATGCTTCCACACGATAACAGAGCGGTCAAGATGTGTTCGTCTTTTGGTTTCAATTCCATTCAATCACCCCTTATTTTGTGCGATTTTTCGCTGATATGTAAAGATTTTACCTGCTGTTTTGTCATACACTCGCAAGCCTGACGGAATAATCTCGATTTTTATTGTATCGGTGTCAACTGATGTATAAGGCTCGGAAACGCTTTCAGAACGCTTTACACGGACGGAGCGGAAAGAGTATTCCTTATCTGCTACAAGGTCAGAAACAAGCGTTATATTGCCCTCTCGTGTGATTGTAACGCTATCACTCTGATATAGTGTTTTCGGCTCATTGTTGCACCCTGCAAACAACATCAAACACACACATACAAGCAACGCAAAAGCAATTTTACTTTTCATCTGTATTCACTCCCTTTTTGAGTTCTCGTATTTCGGCTTTTAGTCGATTGATTTCTTTTCTTTGCTCATTCCATTTATGCTCCCATTGTTTGATTTTATCATTCAAAAGGTCTATGAGCATTTTGTCATAGTCTGTCATCTATTTCACCTCGCTAACATTTGGATTTGTTTATTATTCAAAAATTTTCGTTTGCGTATATAGTCAACGGCTTCATCATATTCAGGAAAATAATGTCCGTTTCCTGCAAACTGTACGCACCATTCAGCATAATCAGGCGGTGAATAGTCTTGTATTCTTTGCAACCACACTATACAGCCCTTATGCGTGCATATTTTCTCTTGTGATAGAATAACCATTGTTTCACCTCTCTGTCGGTTACAGAGGTTACAAGAGTTACGCATTTTTCCATAGAGTATATAATCATAAATATATTATTTTATTTTTTATAGATACTCCATAGGATTTTACTGTAACGCCTGTAACCTGTAACCGTATATTAAATATGATGGACAAAATTATAATTGCGTTTCGGTAACACTCTCAATCTTTGAGTTTTGCCGTCAATCTTTCGGATTTCCGCGTTATATCCCATTTTATCAAGCACTTTTCCGATTTGAGCAGAGGAATAGGCTCGGAGTTCATCGGAGTATAACTGCTTAAAATCTGTAACGGTCATATATAACCACTCGATTTTATACCTTGCATTATCGGATTGATTGAGAATGTCCTCAATTTCGTTTTCGCCTTTGAGTTTCTTTTCGTGATTGGCGTTTCTCTCTGCAAGTTGCTTTTGTTCAGCCTGTGTCAATCTAAATCCCTGAATATCATTCAACGCCATTTGCTCGATTTGTTTCCACAACTGCACAGCATTAAAATCACGCAAGCGGTCAAGGTCGATTTTATCAATTCTAACCGTGAGAAAACGCCTATTTCCCGTGTTATCTATAAGAAATTCATCACTATTACAAGTACCGCAAAGGCTTGTCCGTCTTAAAGCTCGAATGTTATCTCTGGCGTACGGTCTTCTGTACTCATCAACCGAATTTGTGATAAATGCTTTCAGGCGTTCAATATCGCTTCTGAATGTGCTTTCGATTTCGCCCATTTCAGCTATCCAACAGGACAGAGCTTTTATATAACTGTCCTTATCTCTAAAATCAATGCAAACACCCTCTTTGAAAAATTGCGGTTTTAGTGCTAACTTTCGGAAAAGAGAGGTTTTGCCAATTCCTTGTTTACCTGTGATTACAAGAACGCCGTCCGCTCCGAATGGCTCTGTTTCATCATTATGTAACAGAGATATGCTTTGCCATAACCATTTTTTAATAAGTGTACGGCTCAATTCGTCATCATCGGCAATATGTAGAATAGAATACAATTCCGAAAGATAGTCCCTGCCGTCATATTCGCAAGAGTTCAGCAATTCAATCACAGGATTGTATCTGTTGCGGCTTGCCACTATGTCAAGGTATGCGGATATAATTTGCATATTGCACCGCTTGTAATTGTCCTGTAACTCACTATACAGAATTGCTGATATATTGGAATGCAAACGCTCTTGACTTTCGCCCTGCATACCCTCAATGTCAATAAGCTGTGTAACATCGTTTAACCGTACTGTAACACCGTTTTCGGTCAGGTAGTCAGATAATACTTCAGGTGTAAATAAATCGCTTGTATCGTCTTTTTGAGGCTCTTTTCTTGGTCTGCCTCTGCCTTTGTAATACTCGCCCCCACACAGAGCAACAGCCTTTGATATTGTTGCTTCTCGATAGTCTGCACGCTCCCATTTTTGACGGTATAAAGCACTACCTCGAAAAGCTGTGTCAATGGCGTTTGTATCGCCTTGTAGGTAGAATGCAAGTATATTACAAAGGGCTATGTCTGCGGAGCTTTCATCGTTGTTATACGCCGATATATCGCCCCTGTCATATAAAGCAATAAACTTTGCACCATTCTTTGATTTCCTTGCTATATCAAGTATATTTTTACTCAATCGTTCACCGCCTTTATACATATACTTTTCTATGAAATATAGGATTTCTTCGGTCTTGTCCGTTATTGTTTCGGTGTCGGATACTCTATCACCTGTAAATGTAAAATATCTGTTTGTTAATCCGCTGAAATAACATTCAAGCCCATTTTTCGGATTTTTTTGATAATACTTTGTATCAAGCTTTTCCGCTCCGCTCTTGTTTGTGGTCTTGGGTATTCTTGACATATCGCACCTGAACAGGATATGAAAACCGCTTCCGCTCGGAGATCTTTCGATATATGTCCCCTCAAAGAGTTGCAGTATCTCATTTTGGAAAGGGTTTGACTTTGTGTGTCCGTCTGTTCCGTCAATATCAATTCCGCAAATACCATTTGCAAACACAAAACCAATACCGCTATACTTGGGCTTTGCTTTTTCTGATACAGAATAATCATTCCAAGTTGACGGTAAATCAGTCTTTGCTTTACCGCCTGTTTTTGCGTTATATGGTATCTTTGTCGGTCTGCCGTCTTTGTCGGTTTCATAACGCCAACATAACCACACACTTTGAGTTTTCAAGTCATTCAATAACTGTTCACCGCCTTACTGCTTAACTGTTAAGCTCTGCAACATTTCAACGGTCTTTTCATAATTGATTAGTGCCTTTTTTCCGATATAGAGAACAGGCAACTTGTTTTGTTTTACCATCAATCTGATTGCGTGTTCTGTGAGTATTCCTGTTTTCGCAAGCTCTCTCACCGTCATCATTGTTACTTTGTTTTCCTGCGTCATTGTTTTTACTCCTTTACAAATATTTTTTTGCAAAAGAAAAGAGAACAACGTTTTTTGCGTTGCTCTCTAAAAACAAAGAGGACAACACAAAATAGAATACACCAAAAAGGTGTCGACAAGCTCGTGAGTATTACGCTCGTTGGCTCGTTCTATTCTGTGTTCCCCTCATACATTTTACGTTTTATTTAATGTGGTTTAACTATCCACTATGTAGCCCATCTATTTTTTGTCGGAAAGGAAGCGACAATTTTTCGGTAAAACACTCGTAATAGCAATGATACTTGATTGTATCAATATTTACCGCCTAATTTTACGACATTGGGGTTGTCGTTTGGGAACGAAAACTGTTCAATATTCTTTTGTTATTTGTATTATATCACAATATTTTTTATTTGTCAAGCGTTTTGTCTTAAAAAATACAATATATTGTGTTTTTGTTGGTTTGGTTGAAAAATGTATATACAATATATACGATTTTGTTGCATTATATATAGCATATTATCTTATTGACAAATTATAAGAGATAATATATAATAATATAAAACGATATTAAAAGATATTAGAGAGGTGAAAAAATGGCAACAATAAATAAGCGTGGCAACACATTTCAAATTGTGGTTTCTCTCGGTCTTGATGTGAACGGAAAGAAAATCAGAAAAACAACTACATATAAACCGCCTGAAAATACTACACCGAAAAAGGCTGAAAAACTCGCACAAGAGTTTGCAGTTGAATTTGAGCGTAAATGTAGAGGTCTTTCCTCATTGAATGAAAATATGCGGTTTTCTGAAATGGCTGAATGGTTTATTGATAACTACGCAAAAAACAAGTTAAAGCCGATAACCGCCTACAACTACGAAAAGCAAATAAAAAACAATTTGCTCCCTGAATTAGGAAACATCAAACTCAAAGATTTTACCCCTGCAAAGATTACAGCGTTTTTCAAGACTCGTACTTATCAGCCTGCGACTTGTCGCAAAGTATATGTTATTTTGCAAAGTGTTTTTGCTCGTGCTGTGGAGCAAGGTTTCATCAAAGAAACGCCCTGCACAAAGGCGGTTATATTGCCAAAAGCGGAAACAGCAAAAGAAAAAAAGCCTTTTCTTGACGAAAATCAAGCAAAAGACTTGTTAAAAATGGTTGAGGATAACACACAATTCAACCGCATTATAAAAGTATTGTTATTTACAGGTATGCGTTCGGGTGAGTGCTTGGCTCTCCGTTGGCAAGATATAGACTTTGAAAATAAAACAATACACATTGAAAACACTTTAACAGATGTGGGCGGTAAACATTGGCTTCAACCGCCTAAAACAGCAACAAGTAACAGATATATTGCTTTATCTGATATTTTGGCTGATATATTCAGAGAACAGAAAAAGTATAATGATGAAAAGTTGAGCAAACTCGGAAAATTATATACTTATCCTGAAATGGTATTTACAACAGAGAGCGGAAATTTTGTTGATAGGTCAGGACTCAACACACAATTCAGACGATTTGTAAAAGGTACAGACTTTGACTTTATCACTTTGCATAGTTTACGCCATTGCAACGCAACACTTTTGATAAACAGCGGTATTGACTTAAAAATTGTAAGTGAGTTGCTCGGTCATTCAGATGTATCAACCACAGCGAATGTATATGCAGATGTTTTGAAAAGCTCAAAGGCAAAAGTTGCTGATTTGATTTCCTTAAAACTGAATGGAAATTGATGTCCGTGATGTCCTTTTGATGTCCGAAAATACAAGAGGCTATTGCAATTTACAAAAAGTTATGATACAATAATCAAGGAAAAGCCTTATAATATCGGACTTTTCAAAACGATACAAAACACTATAAAACAGCGTTCTTATTTCTCAAAGAGATAATTACATTTTATTGTGTTATCAAAGACATCCATCTTTTCGATGGATGTCTTTTTCTATTGATTTTCTATCCTGATTATGATATAATGATAATTGCCAAACTAACTTAATATTTGTGAATTGTGAGTGCATTATCTTTTTATGGGATAACTATGCTCTTTTTTAGCATACTATTTTCATCTTTGAATTTGACAAAATGCAAATTCCATTTATGATGATATAGTGTGCTTGCACTCGATTTCACATAAAGTTAGTTTGGCGACTATCGGAGTTTGCGTTTTTGTGCGGTTACTTCGGTAGCCGCACTTTTTATTTTGTACAATTTAGGAGGAAGAAAAATGGGAGAAAAGAAAAAGAACAAGAAAAAAGGCTGTTTAGCATCTTTCTGTGTGATTGTAGTCTTATTTATTGTATTAATTGCTGTGGCATCACAATCTGATAACAATGATACAAGTAGTGAAAGTTCGTCAGAAGACAAATCTTCTACAGTAAATTCTGAGGAATCAAAAGATGATGAAAGAGTTCTTTATGAAGACGATAATTTTAAGATTTCATATATAGACATAACAGACCCACAAGCTGGAGTTACAATGTATATAATGAATCTAAAGCTCGAAAACAAATCAGAAAATAGCGTTTTAATATCTTTAGAAGAAACATACATAAACGATACGCAAGTACAATTCATTGGCGGTAATCTGAGTTTTGACGGAACATTACCTGGCAAAAAATCTATCTGTTCCTTTTCTTTTGGTTACGACAAATTAGGAATCAAAAGCATAGAAGATATAAAAAACATTGAATTCAAAATTGAACTGACAGACACTGATTTTTCTGAAGTATATTTAGAAACAGATACTATAAAGATAGCTTTATAGTTACGAAAATTATCCTCCTCGGTTTTCGGGGAGGATTTTTTATTGCTCCTAAAACGCACTTGCTATGGGATTTGGTGAGCCTTGTACAAAAAACTTTGTTACGAAAAGCTTTTCGTAATAATACGCAGCACAGATTTGATATACAAGTAAAATCTTAGATATATCTTGTTAATTTATCGTGATAAAATCATTGTCAAGGAGGGGCGGTGGAGCATTACTGCTCGTGCAGGCTTGCAATAGAACACACCGTCTTATAATATTATGAACAAGAAGGTAATTATTGCGATTACAACTGCGGTAGTTGTACTTGCGGCGGCTATTTCACTTATCGTTATCAAACCATGGGCAGATGACAATGCTGACAGCTCTTCTGCTGTTGATTCTTCATCAGTTGCAGATTCCGTTGCTGATGAGAGCGAAGCCGACAGCTCCTCAGAGCCTGAAGCTTCAAGCTCCGAGCCTGAAGCTCCTGCAAAGGAAGCTACTCCGGTTGATTACTACGGCGAGATGAAGGTTGTTGACGGAAAGATAACAGGCAGCAAGACCGGTGAGCCTATGAGAGTAACAGGCATGAGCTTCTTCTGGAGCAACTGGTCACAGAAGTACTACACTGCTGACTACGTTGACTATCTGGTTGATGATTTCAACTGTGAGATTGTAAGATGCTCATACGGAATCAATGACGAGGGTGTTCCTCACGACACAAGCTGCGAGGCTCTTATTGAGGATGTTATTGTAAGAGCCATTGAGAGAGGCGTTTATGTTATCATTGACTGGCACTCACATGGTGCTCACAAGAATCCTGACGAGGCTATAAGATACTTCGGCGAGCTTGCTAAGAAGTACGGCGAATATGACAACGTTATTTTTGAAGTTTACAACGAGCCTACAAACTACACCTGGAAAGCTGTAAAGGACTACTCTGAGCTGGTTATTGCTGAGATTAGAAAGTACTCTGACAATCTTGTTATTGTTGGTTCTCCGCAGTGGTCACAGAAGGTTGAGAGTGCTGCAAACAATCCTATCAATGATGAAAACGTAGCTTACACACTACACTTCTACGCAGGAACTCATCAGCAGTGGCTCCGTGACAGTGCTGACAGAGCTATGGCGGCAGGAATTGCACTCTTTATCACCGAATGGGGCAGCGTTAACGCTGACGGAAACGGTGCAATTGCAAAGGAATCCACTGAAGAATGGTTCAAGTGGATTGACGAAAACGGTCTTTCAAGCTGCAACTGGGCAGTAAATGACAAGGCTGAGGGCTCTAGCATTTTCGTTGAAAAGAGTGATGATGTTCTTACTGAAACAGGAATATACATTAAGGAGCTTATTTCAGAAAGAACTACTGACGCACCTTGGAGAAAGTAGTATAATAAATTTCAGCCGACCTATATGGTCGGCTGTTTTAATTTTAATCTGTTGTTTTAATTTAGGCAAAACTGCACACATTATATATAATGATTATTTTACGGGGAGATAGTTAAGATGGGGGTATACATTAAAAACAGCTGGGTGCGTTCGATATTAGAAGGGATATGCGTATTCTTTATAGGAGCTCTCTCCTACGGCTTACTTGAGGTCATAACGAGAGGCTTTACGCATATTTCTATGGGGCTACTGGGTGGGCTTTGCTTTATGTTTATGAGTTACACAAGTGGGCTTCGTGAGCAGGGTGACCTTACGCTTTTGCAGCAATTAATTTGCGTAACGCTTTTTATAACTGTATCGGAGCTTTTATGCGGACTTATCATAAATCTCAGCTTAGGTTTAGCGGTATGGGATTACTCGGATATGCCACTTAATTTATACGGGCAGATATGCTTACCTTTTTCACTTTTATGGCTCTTGATAACCTTTATAGGAATCATTGTGGATGATGTTACAAAGAGGCATTTATTTGCAAGAAAAAAGGACTCATTCATAATATTGCTAAGGAGAAGGTAGGCGATTTTTACAAAAAAAGTGCACCACTTAAAACAAGTGGTGCGCCTAAAACAACATATATTATTAGAGGTTTGATATGATGAAGTGCACTGTTCCGAATGAGAACGCAACCGGCACATCAATAGCAACATCGCTAAATGAAACAGCTGTTTTATAAACAAATTCCTGTGGTTCGAGAGTCATCTCGTCGCCGAGCTCGTTAGACTGGTTAACGATAAACAGACCGTTATGCTGGTTAAGGAACTCGCCTACTGTAGCATCGACAAATTCATCGGCTGTTACGAGCTTTTGCTCAGAAAATCTTTCAGCAAACTTAATATAGACATCTGTATCACAGCAGATAGCTGTAAAGGCGTTAATATCCTCGCTCTTGATATACTGGCTGACTGTATTCTCATACTCTGCGCTTGTTACAACAGAGGCAGTAAGCGGTGTGAAGTCATCGCCTATAAATCTGATAAGATTCTTGAAAAGCAAGGTAAGGTATGAGGTATACTTGTTAGGGTCCTTAACGCCGTCTACCTTATAGAAATCAGCGATAATCTTATCGAGCTTATCGGTCTTATCGCCGTTTAAATCGTCTTCTGAAAGAGCGTTGCAGTTCTTATAGTCATTGATAGCCTGCTCAAACTGAGCGTTTGTAAGCACGCCGTTATTAACGAGAGTCTGGCCTAAAACGAGGTAATCCTGAGGCTGCTTTGAGAGAAGCTCCTCGACCTGTTCCTTAGTCATAAAGCCCATTTCTGTAGCGATATCACCGATTCTCTTATCGACTGTTGCCTGAACCTGGTGGATAAATTCGACCTGTCCTGCATTAAGATAGCCTGCATTGATAGCGAGCACGCCAAGTCTTGTCTTGGTATTCTTCTTATCGTCGAGTGCCTTAGCGAGCTGCTGGGCAGTAACGATACCCTGATTTAAAAGATAGCTACCGAAAAATTGTGCAAACATTACGCCTTACACTCCCTTCGCAACGATTTCTATAAGCTTTAATACCTGGTCATTAGCGATTGGCTTCTGGAGAAACTCAAACGCACCGGCATTGATAGCATCTTTAAGGTGATTCTGAGTACCAACAGAAGAAGCCATTACGATTTTAGCGTTAGCATCAAACTCGATAATCTCTTTAACCGCGTCGATACCTGTCTTCTTAGGCATTACGATATCCATAAAAACAATATCCGGCTTATATTCCTTATAATTATCTACTGCCTGCTCGCCGTCGGCTGCTTCATAGCAAGCCTTTACGCCAAGTGAGAGTATATAATCCTTAAGCTTTTTTCTTGCAAACATAGAATCGTCGCAAATCATAACGGACATTTCATTTATTGTCATAATAATTCCTCCTGAAATTATATTTTTCATATAATTATAATACCATAAAAATTCACAAATTGCAAGAGCATTTTACATATATTTTTGTTGTAATTATCCACAAAGTTATTGCTCATTTTTTATGGAGATTTTTTAGACGGATGTTGACAAAATTATCCCATTATGATATAATTATCAAGATAAATTTCGAATACGCCATGCCGGCGTGGTGGAATTGGCAGACGCGCCGGACTCAAAATCCGGTGGTAGTGATACCGTGCGGGTTCGACCCCCGCCGCCGGCACCAGAAAAAAGCAGTTCCAAAGAACTGTCTTTTTTTCAATGATATCTACATTCCTCACTAAACGAGAGATTATTATGACATATTATGGAGGTTATTATGGCAAGCGATATCAAAGTTAAGATTTGTGAAAAATGCGGTGTTTTAAACTCCGATGATGACACTGTATGCGAGGCTTGCGACACAAAGCTCGGCGAGGCTGTTTCTAACGATGCCGCTGACAAGATCATTGCCGATATTGCCAAGAAAAAGGAAGCTATTGAAAGGGCAAAGCGTGCCAGCATTGTAGAAGATTATGAAGCTGACAATATTGAAGAAATCCCTACCACTCCATTTGGAAAGGTTATCGGTGTACTCTCCTATGCTCTCATTGCAGCATATATTGTACTTTTTATAGTAGGTTTAATTAAAGGTGTTGGAGCTGCCGGTGCATTTTTTATGTGGGATCTTTTAATGTGTCTATTTTTAGTGTTTAATGCAGTCTCATGCTTTAATCCTACACTTGGATGGAGAATCACTCATTTCGGCTACATAATGCACTACAAAAAGCTTCCGGAACCGTCGGACATAGGCTTTGTGATGATACAGATAAGCTACATACTCTTCCTTATTGTTGGTATAGCGGGCTTTGGTTTCCAACTTTATTTTGCTTTTTAGCTAGGCAGATACTTTATGCAAATCGCTCTCTTTCGGTATTCCGGAAGAGAGTTTTTACGTAAAAATATTTAGGAGATGAATTTTTTGAAGAAAAGTTATCTGAAGCCTAAGCTATTCACGGTTATGAGTAGCTACTCGAGGCAACAGCTTATCAAGGATATTGTTGCCGGAATTATTGTAGCGATAATTGCTCTGCCGTTATCTATAGCTTTGGCACTTGCGTCGGGGGTTGAGCCGGCTTGTGGTGTTTACACGGCGATTGCGGCGGGATTTGTTGTTTCATTCCTTGGAGGAAGCAGGATACAGATTGCCGGCCCTACGGCTGCTTTTGCGACCATTGTAGCGGGAATTGTTGCAACTCAGGGAATGAGCGGGCTATTCTTAGCTACTATAATTGCGGGTATTATACTTATACTTATGGGCATATTCAAATTTGGCTCGCTTATCAAGTTTATTCCTTACACCATCACGACAGGCTTTACGGCAGGTATTGCTGTGACTATTCTTGTGGGACAAATCAAGGACTTCCTTGGTCTACAATATGCCGAAGGAGTAAAGCCGATTGAGACAATCGAAAAGCTTGAAGCCAACGTTGATGCTATGGGCACATTTTCCTGGCAGGCGTTACTTATTGGTGGGATATGCTTACTAATACTTATTATTTATCCAAGGTTTGAAAAGAGGGTTCCACCTTCACTTATTGCAGTAATTGTCAGTGCGCTACTTGTAGAGCTTATACCGACGCTCCAAGAGGGCGTATTCACGATTGGTGAGCTTTACACTATTCCTTCGGGATTACCTAAGGTTGACTTTGGAAGCATTGACATTAGTATTTCAAGCATTTCGAAGGTGCTGCCTGACGCATTCACAATCGCAATTCTTGCGGCTATTGAGTCGCTTTTATCCTGCGTAGTAGCTGACAGCATGGTTAACTCAAAGCACAACTCGAACATGGAGCTTGTTGCGCAGGGCTGTGGAAACATAGCGTCGGTACTGTTTGGTGGTATACCTGCTACGGGTGCTATTGCGAGAACGGCTGCTAATGCAAAGAATGGTGGTAGGACACCTATTGCCGGCATGGTACATGCTATTGTGTTGCTTCTTGTACTTCTTTTCCTTATGCCTTATGCAGGGCTTATTCCTATGCCTGCTATAGCGGCGATACTATTTGTTGTAGCTTACAATATGAGTGAGTGGAGAAAGTTCGTTCACACTATAAAGTCTGCACCAAGAAGCGACATAGCAGTAATGGTTATCACATTTGTTCTGACGGTAGTATTTGACCTTGTTGTAGCTATTGAGGTTGGAATGGTGCTTGCTGCTATGCTCTTTATGAAACGTATGAGCGACGAGGCATCTGTTACTGCGTGGAAAAACATTGACAGTGAAAACGACAGCGAGAGCATTGACCAGAAGGTTGTACCAAATGGTGTCAGGGTATACGAGATTAGTGGACCTATGTTCTTTGGTGCGGCTGATAAAATTCTCAGCATATCCTTTGATGATGATACGCGCTGCTTGATACTCAGAATGAGGGCTGTTCCGGCGATTGACTCTACTGCGATGAACTCGCTTGAGTCCATTCACAAACAATGCGCTGAGAGAAACATAGCTCTTATACTTTCGCACGTTAATTCTCAGCCACTTACGGCGATGAAGAAATCCGGCTTCTACAAGACTATTGGAGAAGAAAACTTCTGCAGTCACATTGACATTGCAATTTCCAGGGCAAAGCAATTATGCAATAATACGGTTGACGTTAATTAAGGGCGCAAAAAGGCTCGGTAGGTATCCCCTATCGAGCCTTAAATTATGCTATGAGCTTATGAAATTCTCTTTCCGCCACCCTTGGATTTTGGTGCTGAATGCTTTTTCTTTTGTTTTGAAGTACCCTTAGGGACCTTCACCGGAGCTTCGGAGCCGCCCTTATCCTCGAAGATTGCGTCTTCCTTATCCATAGGACGCAGGTAATCAAACTCAGGATTCTTCTCGCCTCGCTTATCGTAGTAAGGCTGGATAACATACTTTCTGATAACAGGATAGCAGTTATAGCATATAACGAATGCAAGGAATGAAAACAGCAGGGCTGCGATTATTACAAGGTCAATAATGATTGCTGCGTTGGAAGCTGTTCCGACGATAAGCAGTACCATAAATGCGAGAATTCCTATAAGTGTAAAGAATGAGATGAGAGTTGCTTTAAGACCAACACTCGTAAGCAAAAATGCGTTCTTTAAAATCTGCTTCATTTTAAGGTTAGTTGAAACTATAAGCAGGTAGATATAGAAATGCATCAGGAAGATAATAAGCATAAGGCTTATTGCTACGACAAGAAAGACTTTTCCTATATCGTATTCGAGCGAGAAGTTATAATAGAAGTACACCATAACATACGCCCAATAAATCAGTAACATATCGACGATTCCGACTACAAACGACTGCTTGAAATTGCTCTTAAACGCCTTCCAGAAGTCGTGGAACATAAAGCAACTACGCTCCTGAGAATAGTTTCTCGCAACCTTTATAAGTCCTGCTGTTGCCGGACCGATTGTTACGATAGGGATACAGAACACTATGTAGAGAAGGTTAAGAAACACAAGGTCCCAGAAGTGTCTGCCGAAAACCTCCAAAAACTTAAAGAAGCCCTTTTTTTCCTGTGGCATTTTAGGTATGCCAGGCCCTGCATTATCATAATTAGAAAACAAGCCCATTTTTAATATCCTTTCAATATTTCTACGATTATATTACTTTGACAGCTCGTAGGCTCTCTTAGTACACGCCTTACAGCAGTCCTCTATACTTTTCTCAAAGCCACCGTTATAAAGCTCGGTAAGACCGGCGATAGTAGTGCCACCCTTTGACGAAACCATTGTGATAAGCTCGTCGATAGAATATCCACTATCGGTAATCATTTTTGCTGAACCGATAAGTGTTTTTGCAAAAAGCTCTTTTGCTGTAGCTTCGTCGATTCCGACTGAGGCAGCATATTCCATAAAGCACTTTGCAAAGAGATATGTAAAGGCCGGTGATGAGCCATTTACAGCGATAATCTCTTTCATCTTGTCTTTAGAGATAACCTTTGCAGTTCCGCAAGCAGAGAAGATACTGCACACTACATCAAACTCCTCGTCTGTAACAGCGTCGTTTCTTGAAAGTGCTGATGCACCTTCACCGAGAAGCAGTGGTGTATTAGGCATAACGAGTACAACCTTAGCGTTTTCTATAGTCATATCTGCGATATACTTATCCGTGATACCTGCTGCTATTGAAACAAACACTGTATTCTCTGTAGTATACGGTGAAAGTTCTTTTAATACTTCCTCAAACATTTGAGGCTTAACTGCTAAAAAGACATACTTACACTCTTGCATAACATCCTTAATGCTTTTAAGGGCTGTTACGCCATAATCCTTAAGTCTTTCAACCTGCTGTGCATTTACGTCAAAGGCTGAGAGCTTAATAGCCTTATTGCCGTTAGAGCTATCGCACAGGCCGTTTGCTGACACGCCACGCATAATTGCATAGCCCATATTTCCGGCGCCGATAAATCCGACTGTTATCATAACAATAACCTCTTAATCATAAATAATATTAAAGAATATTATACTACATTTAGCACAAAAAATCAAGAGCGATTTTATACATAAGGCTCATTTGACACACACGATATCTTTACTTTATGAAAGATAAATGATATAATTACTTCATACTATATTTTTACAAGCTGAGGTGAAACATCTTGGAACTTTCAATTATAAAAGTTGAAAAGGACACTCCCTGCTACAAAGCTGTAAACAGACTCAACATAGAGGCTTTTCCAAAATGCGAGAGGGTACCGACGGGCAAGCTTTTATCATTCACAAAATCTGGTGGCGAGTTTATTGCCTTTTATGACAAAAACGAGTTTATTGGGTTCTCATACTTCAGGTCGGCAATGGGGCTGACGTATATTTGCTTTCTGGCTATTCAAAAGGAAAAGCGTTCGATGGGTTACGGCAGGGCTATACTTGAAAAAATGGCTATGCTCTACCCTAACAATCAGCTTGTACTTGAGATTGAGCCACTTGACAAGTCGGCAGAAAACTACGAGCAGAGGCTAAGGCGTGCGTCATTTTACTTAAGCTGTGGATTTAAGGATTCCGGCTATACTTCGGCGTATATGGGGAATGTTTTTGATATCTATTACAAGGGTACGGGCTTTGAGATAAAGCGTTTTTATGACCTTTTAGATTCAATGAGGGGTGGAAAATTCCAGCCTGTTGTCACAAAAAAAGAATGATTTTTTACAAGACAGAGTCATAACAAAAATGGCTCTGTTTTTTTGTCTTATTTTAAACTCCACCACGCAAACGCCCTAAAATCAGCTATCTCTACCAGTGGTAGACGGACTCTCTACCCTGTAATAGAGTCCTATTCCCTCTCTTTCTACCACAAAATCGCATGGTAGGTTGATAAGGTGCTAAGATTATGCCTATAATATAGACAGAGAAGAAACCGCACAAGGAGACTATTCTATGAACTACACAATTGTTACAGATTCCGCATCGAACATTCCTACAGAGCTTGCGGCAAAATACGATATCAGAGTTATCACGATGTCGTACTTTCGTGATGGAAAAGAGTACGCTTGCAAGGACACGTCGAAGTGGAACTGTCACGCTTACTATCAGCGAATTCGCGATGGTGCAAAAATCACGACTTCGCAGATAAACCCTCAAAGATACTTTGACATATTTTCTGAGATATGCGAGAGTGGCAACAACGTTTTATTCGTTGGATTATCATCCGGGGTAAGTGGTTCCTTTAACTCGGCTAAGATTGCAAGGAGTCAGGTTTTAGAAAGATTCCCTGAGAGAAAAATAGTTCTTATAGATTCTCTTGGTGCTTCAATGGGCGAGGGACTGCTTGCACTGAGGGCTGGTATTCTAAAAAAAGAGGGCTTCAGCTTAAGGGTAGTCAGAGATGAGCTACTACGGATGGTAGACAAGATGTTCCAGATATTCACTGTAGACGACCTTATGCACTTAAAGAGGGGTGGCAGGCTTTCGGGAATATCTGCAGGCATTGGAACTGTACTAGGAATAAAGCCACTTCTCACCGGCAACGTTGAGGGCAAGATAATCGCCTTCAGCAAGGTAAGAGGAAGAGCTAAGTCAATTGAGGCTCTTGCGCAAAAATACGAAGAGCTTGTGGAAAATCAGGCTATACAGACTGTTGCTATTTCTCAGGCTGACTGTCCTGAGGATGCACAGCTTCTAAAAAAGCTTATTATGAAAAACAAGCCACCAAGGGAAGTTATGATTGTAGATTTTGAGCCTGTGACCGGCTCTTATGTAGGTCCTGGGGCACTTGCACTATTCTTTTTATCACACGAGGGTGCAAGACTTAAGTAATACTCAAGGAGGTTATTTTTATGACTAGAACAAAGCTTTGCGACAGAAAGCTTCCGAGCTATACTAAGGGCGAAGAAATTTTCAATATGTCCTCACACATTATCGGTGCAGGACTTGGTATTACAGCTATTGTACTTTGCATTATCAAGTCTGTTATAGCTACTGATGCTTGGGCTGTAGTAAGCTCGGCGATTTACGGAAGCTCGCTGATTCTTCTTTACACGGCGTCAAGTGTTTATCACGGATTAAGGCCGGGAATGGCAAAGAAGGTTATGCAGGTTGTTGACCATTGCACGATTTATTTCCTAATTGCAGGAACATACACACCGATTCTACTCACCTCGATAAGAAAAGTGAACCCGACGGTTGCGTGGGTGCTATTTGGAATAGTATGGGGAGTATCTTCGATAGCTACAGTGTTTACGGCTATTGACCTGAAAAAATACTCAAAGTTCTCGATGATATGCTATATCGGGCTGGGCTGGTGCATTGTAATAGCATCCAAGATTGCGCTTGAAGCTATTACGACAAACGGACTTGTACTTTTACTGCTGGGTGGAGTGGCATACACTGTTGGCGCTGTAATATACGGACTTGGCAAGAAGCACAGATACATGCACTCGGTATTTCACATCTTTGTTGTTCTGGGAAGCTTATTACACTTCTTCTGCGTACTATTTTATGTAATTTAAGACATTAGAAACATCCCCTTGAAGAATAATCTTCGAGGGGATGTCTTTATACGATGATATTTACCTTACCACATAAAGTCGGTGGTTGGGGCTTTTGGCATTTCGGGGACGGGAGGCTGAGAGGCTTCGGCAATTCTTATTGCCTTTTCTATTTCATACTCCCCTACTAAGTCGTTAAACATCTCATTCAGTGGGAAAAGTGCGTCGAAAACCTCTGCGACACGCTTTGCAAGCTTAGGGCTATATAAAGTCTTTTTATTTGTGACCTTGACGAAGGCTGTGAGCCCTTTTTTGCTGAAAAATCTTTCTGCATCCTTTATCCTACAAGGCTTAGGGCGCTTATACTCTTCACCTTCAAAAATCACGCCAAAGTCCTCTTCGAGAATTTTTACAAGGCCTAAAAAATACTCGGGGGCTTGCTCTAGGCGACTTCTGAAAAGCTCCATAACGCCGGCTTCCGGCTTTGAAATTCTAAAGCCAAAGACTGCACCGTCGGCAGAGAGCTCAAAAAACAGGCTTGGCGTTCTGCTCCAATAATATGCTTCTCGCCTTATGACGAGCCACATATCCTCTCTATATTTCTTAAAGGGTGGGTACATTTCGTCTCTATATATTCTGCCTGCTTTTGACATCATCCCGGGGATATTTGAAAAAGGTTTATAGAGTTCCTCACACAGTTCCTTCATTGGATGATAGACGCAATCAAGGTAGGTTTTTTTATTATCCTCAAACCACTGCTTATTGTTATTTTCTCTTATGCCACGAAGAAACTCGAGCGATTCTTTTGAAAAGCCTTCAAACATAAGTCTATCGGTACTCCTTACACATCGTTTTTTCACTCTTATTTTAACATCAAATATTAAAAAAATAAAGCGTTTTTTCTAATCTTTTTTTCTTTGTGCAAAATGTATTGTACGCACCAAAATATATTATAAATTTTGGTCAATTATTTTCGTTAAAGAACTTGACATTTTTAAAAGCTCGTTATATAATGTTATTACACTAGCAATTATTATCAAATTGTATATTTGCAAAAATATTTATGGAGGTTTTGGAAACTATGAAAAAGAGATTTCTAGCTACTCTTACAGCATTTGTTTTTGGCGTTACTACGCTCGGTGCTGTTGCTTCTGCAGGTTCTGCTGCTAAAGACGGTGTTGAAGTTCTCACCGGAACTTATGAAGGCAGCGAATACTACATTGAAGACATGCCTTTAGGTGTTGCAAACTCATTCCACCTTTTCGCATTCGATTCTATCGTACTTAAGGCTCACTGTAATGGTAACTTTGCTGCACCTAGTGTTGACGCTTCTCAGGCAAGCGGTACTAATCAGAACAATCGTCCGGACACAGGTACATTCCCTGGTATGGAAATCGAAGTCAGCATCGCTACAGAAAACATTAATATCAATGGTTCTACTTGTATGACCGACCTTCTTGTTCCAATGGATGTCGAGATTACTAATGCTAACGGCGAATACGGAATTACTAACCCTGTAAACAATCAGGTTAGAATCGACGGCAATCTCGTTGATATGAACCACTCAACCAGAAGATACCTTTACCATGTTGAAAAAGATTACATTGATTTTGAAGCTTATCAGCAAGAATATGCTCAGCTCTCAAAGAATCTTTCAAAGCTTAGTGAAAATGTTATGACCGAATTTAGAGATAACAGATTGTCTATCGTTCTTAATGACGAGGGCATGAACGTTGTTAACATCACAGGTCAGGAATTCTATGATGCACAGAACGGCTTTGACATCTACAATGCACAGTACGAAAACGGCAAGTATTCCGGTAAACAGAGCTGTATCATCAATGTTGACCTTGCTGGTTACCAGCTTTACGAAACAAATTCTCAGGTTACAATCTACCGCTCTGATAAATCAACTGTTCACAACAAGGAAGAAAACGTAAACGACGGCACAATCGTTCTTTGGAACTTCTATGATAGCTCTGCTGCAGACGGAATTTATCGTGGAACTGTTAGATACGGAAAGACTTCACTCGGTAGCGTTCTCGCTCCTTACGCACACGTTGCTGCTGACCAGAACGTTGACGGTAACATTATAGCAAACACAATCAGCACAGGTGCTCAGTCACACAGATGCGACTTTATGGGTCCACTCGAACTTAACGGTTCTTCAACAACTACTACACCTCCAGAGGAGACAACAACTACTACAACAACAACTACTACAACAGAACCTACCACTACAACCACAACAACAGAACCTACCACTACAACAACTACAACAGAACCTACTACTACAACCACTACAACAGAACCTACAACAACAACTACTACAACTACAACAACAACTACTACAACTACAACAACTACTACAACAACTACTACAACAACTACTACAACAACTACTACAACAACAACTACTACAACAGAACCTACCACTACAACCACAACAACAGAACCTACTACTACAACTACTACAACAGAACCTACCACTACAACCACTACAACAGAACCTACTACTACAACTACTACAACAGAACCTACCACTACAACCACTACAACAGAACCTACCACTACAACCACTACAACAGAACCTACTACTACAACTACAACAACCACAACTCCTGAGGAGACCACAACAACTACTACAACAACTCCAGAGGAGACAACTACTACAACAGGTTCACTTATCGGTGGCAGTGGTGATGAATCAACAACAACCACAACAACTACAGAAGAAACAACTACTACAACAACCACTCCGGAAGAGACTACAACTACAACAACCACAACTCCGGAAGAGACAACGACTACTACAACAGGTGGCAATCTCACAGGTGGTTCTAATGACGACGGAACAACAACCACTACAACAGGTGGAAATCTCACAGGTGGTTCCGGTGATGACAACCCACAGACCGGTGATACTGTTCCAGCTCTTATGACAGTTGCAATTTCTGCAGTAGCAGTAATAGCTTCCCTCAAGAAGTCAAAGAAGGAACGCTACTATCACTAAACTGTAGTCACAAAGTTTAGCACTAACAAAGCAAGGGTATCGAGCTACTAAGCTCGGTACCCTTTTTATGTAGTATTCTTCTTTATGGCAATGACGCTGACATTAAATTTTTGCTGTTTTTAATATATTCTTAAACGCTAATACTGGCAACAAAAAGCACTGCGACATTTCTCTGTCACAGTGCTTTATTAGCATTGATATCATTTGAAGCTAGTTTTTCATTTCAACCTTTACTGCGTCAAACTCGTCTATAATCTCCTGCTCAGGCTTAGCTGTGAGGAGTGAAACTACTATGATTGTAATAAGTGCGCAGACAAATGCAGGGAGAAGCTCGTAGATTGCGAACACGCCACCGAGCTTAGAGATAAAGAACTTCCAAACGAAGACCATAACTCCACCTACCACGAGGCCTGACATTGCGCCCCACTTATTTGTTCTCTTCCAAAAGAGAGCTGTAAGCATAAGTGGTCCGAAGGTTGCGCCGAAGCCTGCCCAAGCAAATGACACGATTCTGAATACTGAGCTATCCTCATTCCAAGCGATTACCACGCCTAAAACTGCAATTACTACGAGTGCGAGTCTTGCAACGAGCATTGAAGCCTTCTGGGAAAGGTTAACCTTGAACACGCCCTTGATGATGTTTTCTGACATACTGGAGGATGCTGCAAGGAGCTGTGAGTCGGAGGTTGACATTGTACAAGCGAGGATACCTGCAAAGATAAGGCCTGCTATACAAGCTGCGAGGATGCCGTTTTCGCTAAGGAGAGTAGCTATCTTCATAACTACACTTTCGGAAGCGGCACCATCGAGTTTTACAATTTTACCGCTGGCTGAAAGAGCATTGCCGATAAAGCCGACGAAGATTGCGATTGCCATTGAAATTACAACCCATACTGAAGCGATTCTTCTTGAAGTCTTAATCTGCTCCTTATTCTTTGTTCCCATAAATCTAAGGAGGATATGAGGCATACCAAAGTAGCCAAGTCCCCAAGCGAGAAGTGAAGCGATAGTAAGAATAGAATACTTATCTGCACCACCGGTTACTACATTATGGATATTGCTTAGTGAGAAGTAGCCTGCGATACCCTTTGCGTTTTCAACAACCTCATTAAAGCCACCTGCTGTATGTACGCCGAAAATTACGAGGATAACAAGTGCGAGAGTCATTACGATACTCTGTATAAGGTCAGTTGTACTAGCTGCTAGGAAGCCACCTGTACTTGTGTAGAGGATGATAACGATTGCACTGATTATCATTGCAATATGATAATCCCAACCAAAGAGTGTGTTAAACAATCTTCCGCAAGCGGCAAAGCCTGAAGCTGTATACGGAACAAAGAACACAAGAATAATAAGTGCTGATACGCCGAGGATTATTCTTGACTTATCTCTAAAGCGGTTTGAGAAAAAGTCCGGAATAGTGATAGAGTTATTACACTTTTCAGAATAGATTCTCAGTCTTTTTGCGACTATAAGCCAGTTTAGATATGTACCGATTGCAAGACCGATAGCAGTCCAACCTGCCTCTGCACCTCCTGTAAGATAAGCAACTCCAGGAAGTCCCATAAGAAGCCAGCTACTCATATCTGATGCTTCTGCACTCATTGCAGAAACAAATGGGCCGAGCTTTCTACCACCTAGATAGAAGTCGCTTACGTCTTTATTCTTTCTTGAATAATAGACGCCTATCATAACCATTGCCGCGAGGTACACGAGAATGGTTACGAGCATACAAATTTCATTTGAAGACATTTGATTTATCACAGCCGAAATTTCTCGACTATGACGCACTCCCCCTTTTCTTAATAATACTTATCTTGTATTATACCACAAAATCTTTACGATTACAAGCAAAAGTTTTGCGTAATATCACTTTACAGCAAAAAAGCCGACCAGCAGTCGGCTTTACGCTTTAAAGATAATTTTTAACCTTGACTCTAAGGCTTTCTTCCTCCTCTATAAGCTCCTTTGAGATATTCTTAGAGCTTTCGTCTGCTGCTTTATACTGATTAAGATACTTAGTAAGCGACTTTATACCCATATTACAGCCATCGGTAATAAAATCTGCTATAGCTGTATCGGTGGCGTTAAGGGCAAGTGTTATATTCGTTTTGACCCACTCCATGCCCTTTGCCATTACGGCGGGTTCTTTTCCGATATCGTTATACTTTAGAAGGAGCGACTGCATTTTTTCTTCTATTCGTTTATGTGCACTGAGGCTATCCGTCATTGCTTTTTTGAGCTCCTCGTTCTTGACATAGCCAACAGAATCCTCGATTGAAGAGATGCCCATCTTCACGCCTGCGTCGCATTCTCTCAAGAGTCTGATTGTATCCTTTTCTACCATTTAATTCACTCCAATAAATCAATTTATGGAGATAGTATTGGCAACATTTCTAATAATATACAAATTCGGCAGGAACACTAATGCTCCTGCCGATAGGCTTAGTCATTACACTTAAAGACGTCGGCTACCTCGCTGATAGTCACGAACGCTTTAGGGTCGATTGTATGTATTATTGTACGCATTTTTGAAATCTGAAATCTATTTACGACAAAATAGATTATAGTTTTTTCGTCATTTGAATAGCCACCCAAGGCAGCGATTTTAGTAGTTCCACACTCGAACTCCTCGATAAGTGCGGAGCTTATTTCTTCCGGCTTACCTGTAATTATCATAACCTCTTTTGAACGGTCGAAGCCTTCGACGATAAAGTCAACGGTTTTAAGGCCTGCGGCATAGGTTACTATTGAATAGAGTGGCAAAATCCAGCTTTCGATTACAAAGCCACAGATGATATAAAGACCGACATTGAATATCATAACAAAGGTACCGACGGTTATATTAAGCTTCTTTGCAAATATTACTGCGAGTACATCCACGCCGTCGATTGCGCCACCATATCGTATTGTAAGGCCGCTACCGACTCCAGAAATAATGCCTCCGAAGAGTGCACACAGCAATAAATCCTCGCCTGCAAGTGGTGAGGCGATACTGACATCTATAGGCAGTACGTCGGTTATAAGGAACGAGCCGACAGAATACACCACCACTGCAAAGAGCGAATATATGGTAAAGGCTACTCCCTGCTTTTTAAGTCCGAACAAAAATATTGGGACATTCAGCAATATGAGAAAAAGTGGCAAGGTGAACTTCTCGGGGGTTATTTGTGACAAGAGAATAGAGGTTCCTGAAATTCCACTGTCATACAATCTGACGGGAGCTAAAAAGATATTTACGCCAAAGGCATTTATGCAGCCTGCCAAGAGCAGAAAAATAAAGTTCTGCCAGCGCAGTTTATTGAGGATGTTCTTCAAGGTATATACTCCTTTCGGTATAATTCATTTCATCATATATATTGTAACACACATAACGTTTTTCTTCAAGCTCTAAAGTGTAGTAATTTAAGCTTTTTAGGGGTATAAATACTGACAACCCGGCTTATTGCAACAATGATTTTAGCATAGCGAGAAATGCCACTTTTAAAGGGCGAAATTTTGTGAAATTTACCGATAAAAAAATTGCGAAAAACCCTTGACAATACGGCAAAAATGTATTAAATTTTAATAGTGGTGTTATTTTTAAGCCCGCTTATTTTAGCAACGAAAGGACAGTATAGCTATGGAAAAGATTTATACAGGCAAGACAAAGGACGTTTACAAGCTTGACAATGGCAACGTTATGCTCAAGTTTAAGGATGATTGCACAGGTAAGGACGGAGTTTTTGACCCAGGCGAGAACACAGTTGGTCTTACTATTGATGGTATCGGCAAGGCTAACCTTGAGACTTCTATTCACTACTTCGAACTTCTTAAGGATGCAGGCATCAAGACTCACTATGTAGGTGCTGATGTTGAAAACGCTACTATGGAGGTACTTCCTGCTACAGTATTCGGTCATGGTCTTGAAGTTATCTGCCGTCTTGTTGCTACAGGTAGCTTTATCAGAAGATACGGCGAATACATTGAAGATGGCACAGTTCTTGAGGGTGGATATGTTGAATGCACATTCAAGAATGACGCTAAGGGCGACCCACTTGTTACAGGTGAAGGTCTTGCTGCACTTGGTGTTATGACTCCTGCAATGTTCGAGAGCATGAAGGAACAGACACTCAAGATTACAAAGATTGTTGCTGATGACTTAAAGTCTATCGGTCTTGACCTTTGGGATATCAAGTTTGAGTTCGGTTACAACAATGACGAAGTTATCCTCATTGACGAAATTGCTTCCGGCAATATGCGTGTATACAAGGATGGCACAATCGTTGACCCTGTTGAGCTCACAAAGCTTATTCTTAACAGATAATTGATTGCATAACTTAAGGCACTTCTGAGAAATCAGGAGTGCCTTGTTTGTTTTATTCTGTAATATTTTTCTTTGTTTCGACAAGATTTTGGAGCCACACGTTACTTTTAACCATAAAGAAGCCGATTATAACCTTGACAAGCTCTGTAAACTGGACTATAAAGAACACGGTTACTATGCCGAGGGTTGTATGCTTTGAGAGAATATATGCGAGTGGTATGAGCAAGCACCATGAATAGACGCTATCGAAGACAAAGGTTATTGCAGTTTTTCCACCTGAGCGAAGTGTGAAGTATGTACTATGCGAGAACGCGCACAGTGGCATTGCGAGGGCTGAGATAAGGATAAAGTCGGTTGCTAAATCCTTAACCACCTGCTCGGTTTTATAGATATCAGGAAAGAATCCACCGACGAGCGTCATAATTACAGATACGCCTGTACAGGCTACGACGCTAAAGAAAATCATTTTATTATCGGCGTCCTTAGCTTCCTTGAGTCTACCTGCTCCGAGATACTGACCGACGATTACTGATATACAGCAGCCGAGCTGGACATATACGACATTAAATAGGTTTGTGATTGTAGAAGATATATTCTGTGCGGCTACTACCTCGAGGCCTCTATACGAATAGCACTTTGCGATAGCTGCCATACCCATTGCCCACAAAAGCTCATTACAAAGAAGTGGTACGCCTTTTTGCAAAATCTTATAGAACACAGCTTTTGGAATTTTCAGGCTATCGTAGGCGCCTATGATAAACTCGTTCTTATGCTTATTCCAATGAGTCCAGACAATGACTATTACACACTCTAAGACTCTGGCTATAACTGTAGCTATGGCTGCTCCCTTGACGCCGAGCTTTGGCATACCAAGCTTTCCGAAAATGAGGATATAGTCGAGGAACAGGTTCGCTACAACTGCTATCACAGATGCGAGCATTGGGACAAAGGTTTTGCCGGTTTCTCTTATTGTGCTCACATACACCTGGCAAATACCAAACGGCAACAGTGACAAAAGCATAATTCTGAGATACTGCTCGCCGAACTTTAAGGCAAGCTCGATATCACCGACCTCTGATGAGTCGTTAAGATATAGTGAGATAAGCCAATCGCCATTAAACAAAAACAGCAAGAAGGCAAGCACGACGACAAAGAGCCCGGCATAAATTTTAAATCTAAAGGCATATGTTTGGCCTTCCTTATCGCCCTTACCAAAATACTGGGCAAAGAAAATTCCTGCACCTGCGACGCTACCGAATATGCCGATATTGAAAACAAACATGAGCTGGTTAACGATTGCAACGCCGGACATTTGCTCTGTGCCGATTTGTCCGACCATTATATTATCAAGAAAGCTAACGAAGCTTGTTATTGCGTTCTGGACTATCATAGGTATGGCGATAGTCAGCACCTTACGATAGAAATTTCTATCACCTATGAATTTCTCTTTAAACCTAGAAAACATAAATACCCCTCTTAGTTGTATTATCTCAAAAAATTATACAACAAAGAGAGGTTATTGTCAATTAGCAAGTTTACTTGATTTAGCACAAATTTACATCGAATAATCGACAGTTTTGCTACTTAATCGTCATTTTTCTTATAGAGCACCTTTTGGGCTACGTCGATTCTCTCATAGCTGACCTTATAACAGAAATGGCAGGTTGCGACAAGCAAAAGTGGGAGCAGTCCTATAAAAATCATTCTTGTCATCGGGATATCGGAAGCGGTAGTTTTTGTGCTTGCGAAAAGCTCTAAAATTGGGAAGTACGGCGAGTTAATAAGCTTAAACCAGCCAAGGAAGTTCCCGACGACACCGAGCTTTGAGCACCAGAGCACGACATATGTAATATAGTACGGGATTGCAGTCAGCGTGCCGAGTGTCAAGCCGAGCTTGGGGCGTTCTTTTTCGTTATGGAGTCTGACGTTTCCGCCTATTTTTCCACCTAGCTTTAGGAAATAGTCGGCAAATATACAAAGCATACAACCGAGTGAAGAAACTCCGAATATTATGCTGGCAAACGCTCCGAGTGCTTTATACATAAAGACAAAGAAAAGAGCGAAGCTAAAGCCGATAAACCACGAGCCTACAAATCTTCCTAAGACCTGGAGGTACGAACGTTTCACGAGCTGTGAATTGTTTAAAAGTGCCATAATTTAATCCTTTCAAAAGGCAACATGGCATTGCCTTATGGTATAATTTATTTTGGATATATGCTTTCATTCGACAAATAATATTAAAAAGAAAGGAATGATAGCATGAAAACAAAGCACACTCAGTCTGCCTTTGACGGAACAAAGATATACTGTCCTAGACGCAGTGTTCATCCTGAGGGCATTACAAACATTATCACAGACAACTACACTGCACAAAACGGCAGGGTTTACAACGTCAGTGAAGAAAATGTCATTTGTGCCAAGCACAGAGTTGACGAAAACAAAAAGTAGCTTATTATAGGTCGGTAAAGTTGCGTTGTCTTCTTGCCGACTTATTTTTTAAGCGGGCTGACTGTTCTTTCTAAGATGCCATTCATATATGCAATAAGTGTACCATAGTTAGTTATTGGGACATTCTGTGCTTTTGCTGATTTATAGCGATATGCGACTTCTCTTTCTGAGAGCATACAGCCTCCACAATGCACTATAAGCTTATACCTAGAGAGGTCTGTAGGAAAGTCATTTCCACTTGAAAACTCGAAGGAAAGCTCCTTGCCCGTATGCTTTTTAATCCAATTAGGAAGCTTTACAGAGCCTATATCCTTACACTGTCTATGGTGGGTACAGCCTTCTGCCATAAGCACCACGTCGCCATCCTCAAGCTTTTCTATTGACATAACTGCGTCATATGCAAGACTTAGTATGCCCTTAAATCTAGCCATCAAGATAGAAAATGATGTCAGTGAGATATCCTCGGGGAGCATATTAGATACCTCGGCAAACGCTTGGGAATCGGTAATGACGAGTTTTGGTTTTACTGCAAGCTTGGAAATTGTTTCGGTCAAGGTTTCTGGCTTTGTACAGATAGGGACTGCACCACAATCTAGGGCATCTCTTATAACCTGCTGTTGAGGAAGGATAAGTCTACCTTTTGGGGCTGACTCATCTATTGGGATAACAAGGACTATTACATCGCCTTTTTCCAAGAGGTCGCTAACAAGATAGCTTTGGTTCTCTTCCGGCATGGCGAGTGTAAGGGCTTTTTTAAGCTCGTCTATCCCCTTACCTGTGAGTGAGCTTACAGATATATAGCCATCCTTTGATTCAAAGCAATTATTAACGTCACATTTTGTTCTGACCTTAACGAGTGGTATATTCATTTGTGCGATACGAAAAAGCAGTTTAGCATCCTCGTCGGTAATGTCTTCTCCATCTGGAATAACAAAAACTGCGATATCGGTTTTTGTGAGCGTTGAGAGAGATTTTTCGACTCTCATTTTGCCAAGCTCGCCGACATCATCGATACCGGCTGTATCGGTAATAACAACGGGGCCGAGCGGCAAAAGCTCCATAGCCTTAGACACGGGGTCTGTAGTTGTTCCTGCTACATCAGACACAATAGCGAGGCTTTGACCTGTGAGTGCATTGATGAGGCTGGACTTACCTGCATTTCTTCTGCCAAAGATACCTATATGGATTCTATTGGCAAGTGGGGTTGAGTTAAGGCTCATTTATTGCACCTCTTTTTATACGGCAGTAAAGCCGAGCTTTACTATTTTATTTCTTATAGAAGCTATCGTTTTTTCTGGTTCCTCGAACTCTAGCTCCTTATTATAGAGGCACTTAGGCTCGAAGGCAGCCTCACTATCGAGTGACACGGTCACGACATTTGCGCCGTATGTAATAGCTTTCTTTCTGCCCTTTTCGAGAAGAATATCGAGAGCTTCGTTTGCCACGATATCTGCATCAGGGCATATAAGTCTTAGCATTGCAATCATAAACAAGGTCTTATCAGCTTTTCCCGGTTTAAACTTTGCAAGCGGTGTATCGGGGTGTGGGATAAATGGTGAGATATCGATACATTTTGCACCTATTTCCTTGATATATTTAAGGTTAGCTGCGTTTAAATCGTTACTACCGAATGGTGCGCCCACTAAGAAGCCTGTTCCCATATTGAAGCCGACCTGCTTTAGATAAGCGATACAGATTTGTCTATTATCGATAGAGCCTGTTGGACAGAGTCTTGAATAGCCTTCAGAATCTGAGGATTCAAATCTAAGGTTATATCCCTGTGCGCCTGCTCTGAAATACGAGAGATAGCTGGAATACTTCTTCTCGCCGAGTGAAAGCTCTAAGGTTGCGTCGGGATAGCTTTCTTTGATAGCAGTAATAATGCTACAGATATCGGAATCCGGGATATCGTCGGTTTCGCCTGAGCTGAGTTCAAAACGTCTTATACCGTTATCATAGCCGAGCTTTACTCTTTCCAAGACCTGCTCGTTATTTAAAAGATATCTGTTGCAGTTCATATTACTTTTTCTCACGCCACAGAAGAAGCAGTCGCTCTTACAGTGATTGGTGAGGCTTATTCTACCCTTTATGGTAATCTTATTCTGCAAGTTATCCGAGAGAAGCTTTCTCGCCTTTACAGATATGAAAGAATCGAGCCCTTCGTTTCTTGATTCGATAAGCTCCTTGATACTTTCGTTATCGAGCATACCTTCTTTTGCGAGCTTGGTAATAAGTGCGATTGGGTTAGCCATACTGTCACTTCCTTTAGATACACATTCCGCCGTTGACCTTAATCACGGCACCTGTGATATACGATGATTTTTCACTGGCAAGAAAGCAGACGCTATTGGCGATATCCTCAGGCGTACCGATTCTTGAAAGTGGAATTTCTTCAATTATGCTACTGATTTCGTCCTGCGTAAAGTCTTTATTCATAGGAGTATCAATCATACCTGCTGTGATGCAGTTAACTCTTACACCTGACAGGCCGACCTCCTTAGCCAAGGCTTTTGTAAAGCCTATGAGTCCGGCCTTTGCTGAGGAATACACGACCTCGCAGGATGCGCCGACCTCGCCCCACATAGACGAGATGTTTATAATATTACCGTATTTTTTACTTATCATTTTAGGCAAGACTGCTCTTGCACAGTGCATAGCGCCGACAAGGTTACAGCTTATAACCTCATTCATACGCTCGTTTGAGATATGTGTAAAGAGGTTAACATCGGCTACGCCTGCGTTATTGACGAGCAGGCTGACCTCGCCGAGTGCATTTTCACACTCTGCTATAGCATCTTGAACGCTCGTTACATCTGTTACGTTACATTTTACTGCTACAGCTTTACTATCATTTTTTGAAAGCTCCAGAGCCAGCTTTGCAGCTTCCTGCTCATTGGTGTTATAGCCGATTGCTACGTTATAGCCCATTTGCGACAAGGCTGTACATATCGCCTTACCTATTCCGCCTGAGCCACCTGTTACGAATGCTGTCATACCTAAATACTCCTTAGACTAGAGGGTACTGATTAAAAACTTATCGCCGTCTGTTGTAAGTGAAATACCACACAGTACATTTTCTCCGCTATCTATTATAGCATTAGCGACGAGCTCCTCAATCTCATCTCTTATAACATGTCTTATATCTCTTGCGCCGAGCTTCTTACCGTAGGCCTTTTTAGCGCAGAGCTTTGTTACGCTCTCATCAAATATGAGCTTAATACCCTTTTCAGAGAGAGGCTCTTTCATTTCGCCTAGCATAAGCTCTGCTATCTTTGAGTAATCCTCCTCTGTTAGAGGGTTAAACACGACTATCTCGTCGACTCTACCCAAGAACTCCGGACGCAAGAACTGCGAGAGGGCCTTCATAGCTCTTTCTCTTGTAATATCGGCAGATGTTTTATTAAAGCCGACGCCGGTATCCTTATCGGTTGAACCTGCATTAGAGGTCATAACGATAATGGTATTCTCGAATGAGACGCTTCTACCCTGCGCGTCGTTAACCTTACCCTCGTCTAAAATCTGGAGAAGGATATTCATAACGTCGGGGTGTGCTTTTTCAATCTCGTCAAACAGGACCACTGAATACGGCTTTCTTCTGACCTTTTCGGTAAGCTGTCCTGCGTCATCATAGCCGACATATCCAGGAGGTGAGCCTATAAGTCTTGCGACTGTATGCTTTTCCATATACTCAGACATATCGACTCTTATGATAGGCTCGGTAGCGTCGAAAAGCTCCTCGCCCAATACCTTTACAAGCTCGGTTTTACCGACACCTGTTGGGCCGACGAAGATAAAGCTTGCGGGTCTTAATCTTTTAGAGAGTCTGACTCTTGTACGCTTGACGGCTGCGGCTACCTTCTTTACGGCTTCGTCCTGACCGATAACACGCTTCTTCATGGCTTCCTCGAGTCCCTTGACCTTTTCATACTCGCTGACAGAGATTTTATTTGCGAGGATACCCGTCCAAAGCTCGATTACCTTAGACAAGTCCTCGTCTGTTACGCAGAGCTCTGAGGTAATCTTTTCTAGCTCTACGAGTCTGCTCTTTATTCTTTCGACCTCGGCTTTTTCGGTAGCGATGATTTCAAAATCCGGATTTTCTGAGGCTTCATACTCGGCAAGGAGGTTTTCGTGTTTTAAAAGCTCCTCATTGAGAGTATGCAGCTCGGCAATTTCCGGGCTCTTGATACTAGCACAGGCGCAGGCTTCGTCGAGCAAATCTATTGCCTTATCCGGCAGGAATCTATCGTTGATATAACGTTCCGAGAGGGTTGCACACTTTCTCAAAAGCTCGTCGGAGATATGGACTCTATGGTGCTGTTCGTAATACTGTCTTACGCCTTTGAGCACCTCATAGGTATCCTCGATAGTTGGCTCGCTCACGGTAACCGGCTGGAAACGTCTTTCGAGCGCGCTATCCTTTTCGATATGCTTTCTATACTCCTTGAAGGTTGTGGCACCGATAATCTGCACCTCGCCTCTTGACAATGCGGGCTTCATAATATTTGCGGCATTCATAGAGCCTTCTGAGCTATCGCCTGCACCGACGAGGTTATGGACCTCATCGATAAAGAGTATTACGTTACCCTGCTCCTTGACCTCATCGATAAGGCCCTTACATCTACCTTCAAACTGTCCTCTGAACTGTGTACCTGCGACAAGTCCTGTAAGGTCAAGAAGATAGAGTTCCTTTTCCTTAAGGTGAAGTGGAACATTACCACCTGCTATTCTCTGGGCGATACCCTCGGCGATTGCAGTTTTACCGACGCCAGGTTCACCTATAAGGCAAGGATTATTTTTTGTTCTTCTTGAGAGAATCTGGATAACTCTTTCAATCTCCTTATCTCTGCCTATGATATTATCCATCTTGCCTTCTCTGGCTTTTTGGGTAAGATTAGTACAGAACTTATTGAGATATTTAAGTTCGCTTTCCTTATTCTTTTTATTCTTCTTATCCTTCTTTTTGGGGCTTTTGATATCGTCTGTATTTGGGTTTAGGTTACCCATAGCAGAGCCAAACAGACTACTTAGAAAGTTTGGCATTGTATCGTTTCCACCCTGCTCAAACGAGCCGTCTTCTATATCCATAAGCTGATTAGTGAGCTCCTCGAACTCTTCATCGCCTATTCCCATTTGCTTTAGATAGTCGTCAATCGGGGCAACTCCCATTTCCTTAGCACACTTAAGGCAGAGGCCTTCGTTCTTTTTCTCGTTGCCATTCATTGTTGTTATGAACACTGCGGCAGGTCTTTTGCCACATCTTGAACACATCATCATACTTAAATTCTTCTCCTTAGCTTATCCACAAAGTGATTTAAATATCTTTGTTTTTTCTATAATATCTTCGTTAATTATGCTATCGCTTAGCACGCCGCTTTCGACCGCCATTGCAATTGCATTAGCTACGACAAGCACGATTATTACGCCTTCTGCGAGTCCCAATATCGCACCTGCAAATGACACGCCTGTTTTTGCGATTGGGATAATCTTTAAAACTGACAGAAGCAGGAACACTAGTCTTGCTAAAAGTGCACCGATTAAAAACAGCAATATTGTTGTAACGCCCTTAAGCACCGGTTTGATTGCAGGTCTGGCGATAAGCTTTTCGAGGCGTTGTGCGGCTTTTTCGCTATCCTTATCTGAGAAAGCCTTTACGACATCTGAGAGCTTATTTTCTCCCTTATTCATAATACTTTGCAAAACCTTGACTGCCTTATTGGAATCCTCGCTGACATATTCCTTTATGCCCTCGTCGGTAAGGATATAGTTAAGCTCGTTATTGATTTCGTCCTCGCTTAGCTTTATATTCTTAGACTTTGCGATAGCTTCGATTTCTTCAGCCACAGTTTTTTCAGACTGTGAAATTCTGGTAAGCTCCTTATCGGTAAGCTTTATATCAAACTTTTCTTCGACTGTTTTCTTGACAGTTTCTCTGGCTTTGCCGTCTTCTAGGACTTCTTCAAAGTTACTTTCGATTGCGCCCTTGACCTTATTATCGTAGATACTATTGGATATTGGCCCTGAAAACCAATATGCGACGAGTCCTGCTACGGCTATAACGACAAGCGACCTAATTGAACCTGATATACCTCTGATATAGCCTAATACGCCTAGTCCTAAAATTATGACAATTACGCCTGCATCTAATGCTGTACTCATTTGTTCTTTATCCTTTCGTAAAGAAAAATACTATTCTTTTTCTTCTAATTTAAGCTTATATATACTTCTGAAATCCTTGGCAAAAATTTCGCCATTAAGGATAGAAAAGCTACTATAATCGGGAGATATACTATACTCGCCAGTCAGCTCACCGAGATTATTATAGATATACATCTTACTATCTGTCATAAGATACACGTTAGAATTCTGGCACAAAACCTGCTTGAAGGTACCATTTATTGTATGCTTTTTAATATCGGTTGATTCGCTTGAAGCGATAGTCAGCTCAAAGCTTGAATTAACCACGCCTTTTTCGACAACTGCGGCAAGCTTTTGGTCGATAGCTGATGCTACAAGAGTTGTATCAAAATCATACTGTGAGATATACTCACCCACTGTATTCATATGGACAAGTCTTGTATCGGAGAGCATCCAAAGGCTACCTTCCTCGGAATATACTGTATCATAGACCATTACGGGAATATTGTCGATTGTAAAGACGGGCTCTGTTTGTGAAAAGCTTAGTGCTGTTATGCTACTCATAAGCTCGCCACCTGACGCCTTTATTGATGAGATAAGGCATCCGTCTCCTGTAGAATTAAGTGTAAGGTCGGTTACTCTTTGTGTACTTGACCAGAGAAATGCTTCCTTGCCCTTTTTATCATAGACAGTAAGGTATGCGGCATACTTATCGGTTTGTGTAACGACTGCTGAATAGTCGCTTGCGCCCAGCTTTGCCAGGATAATTTTCTCAGTAAACTGCTTAGAATAGACCTCGCCCTCGCTATTTATAACAACAAGGCTATATCCACCCTTATCGTAGAGCATTATCATTTCTTCGCCTGTAACACCGATAGGGTTTGCGAGTTTATGTTGTACTGACACTTGTTTTTCGCCCTTATCGTTATAGATAATAACATTAGTATCGGTAACAAGCACCAGCTCATCGCCAAGTGCATACATTTCTGACGAGTTTGTTTCGCCAATTTCTATTGGAAAGTTGCCGTCGGCTTGGGTTGTGCTGCCTGATTGCACCTTATTGGTAGCACCTTTTATGGCATTTTTAACCTTTGGAAGCCACGCCTCGCTTGTGAGTATAATTGCCAAGACTATACAGGCAACTGCTGTAAATCCGATAATCTTTCTAAGCTTCTGCTTTCTCTTTTGCTTCTGTCTGGCTTTTCTTATATCTGTTTGGTAGGTTTTTTCCTTTGCCATTTAAGAAAGCATCTCCTTTCGTATTCTTTGTTCTTTAATAATAGACGTGATTCAGATACAGTCCATCGGGTGGGACTGTGACGCCTGCTTTTGTTCTATCCTTTTTATCAAAAAGCTTCTCGAGCTCTTCTACGGTAAGCTTACCCTCGTTTACATACAAAAGTGTACCGACGAGTATTCTTACCATATTATATAAAAACCCATCGGCTGACACCTTAAACGAAACCATATCGTCTTGTCGCTCCACTGAAAAATCGGTTATAGTTCTGACTGTATTTTCTTTAGTACAATCGGCACTACAGAAGCTTTTGAAGTCGTGTGTTCCCACAAAGACTTTAGCTGCATCATTCATAAGCTTGACATTCATGGGGTATGTATAGCGATAGACTTTATTTTTCAAAAACGGATTTTTCTCTCTGCTATTGAATATGAGGTACTCGTACTCCTTGCCCTTACAATTATATCTTGCGTGGAAGCTTTCATCGCATTCTTCTACTGACAAAAACGCGATATCGTCGGGCAATAGATTATTAATAGCTTTTAGGAAGCCTTCGCAACAGATTGGATTTTCCATTTTAAAGCTTAGGTAAAACTCTCTTGCGTGGACACCTGTATCTGTTCTTGAGCAGCCGTTTACTGTGACCTTTTCGCCTATGAGCGTTTCTATTGCTTCCTCTATAACCTGCTGGATAGCTATAGCGTTATTCTGCCTTTGGAACCCATGGTAGCAGGCACCGTCGTAGGCAATTCTAGCTTTTATAAATCTCATTACTTTACTGTGATATTTCTAATGTCATCAATTCTGATGATTTTAATCTGATTACCCTTTTTATTGGTAACTGACACTCTCATCCAGACCTCGTCGATACTTTCGACAGTTCCTTCGATATTTTCATAATAATTAGTTTGGATTTCGCAATTTGTACCGATTGCGCCTCTTAACACATCTGACATATTAGTTTCTCCTTTATTTAAGTTTCTTTCAAGCTTTTGAAGTCGTCTATTGAGCAGTTCAATCTGTTCGTCTTGATCTATATCCTTAAAGCTCACTACAATCCCTCCTTAGATTATTTTATCCGAGAGCACGGTAAGGGCTATAAAGCCTAAAGTCACGAAAAGTGCGACATAATCTCTCGGTGCGGTTTTTAGCTGTTTTAGTCTTGTTCTGCCTTCTCCACCGTGGTAACATCTACACTCCATAGCCAGAGCTAATTCTTCGGCACGTCTAAAGGATGAGACAAAAAGGGGTATCAAAATCGGCACGAGTGCTTTAGCTCTTTGGATAAACGAGCCTGATTCCAAATCGGCGCCTCTTGCTTTTTGTGCTGACATTATCTTGTCGGTTTCTTCTATAAGAGTTGGGATAAATCTAAGAGCAATAGACATCATCATTGCGAGCTCGTGCACCGGAACCTTAATTTTCTTAAGTGGTGAGAGCAATCTTTCGACGGCGTCTGTAATAGCTATTGGTGAGGTAGTATAGGTAAGCAGTGATGAGCCTATGATAAGAGCGACGATACGTATTATCATAAAGCCTGCTGTTGTGGCACCACCTGTTGTTATTTTGATAAACTTCCACTGAAAGAGGATATCGCCTGTTGTTATAAAGAACAGGTTAAGAAGTCCTGTAAAAATCAAGATAGGTATAAGTGGTTTTATGCTCTTGAGCATCATTTTAAACGGAATAGCTGACAGCAGAAACGAGCCGAGCACGAACACGACTCCGACGCCGAGTCCGTAGAAGCTATCCGCCACAAACAGCATTACTATAAATGCTATTGTAATTATTATTTTAATCCTCGGGTCGAGCCTATGGACCACAGACTTACCCGGGAAAAACTGTCCTATTGTTATATCCTTGAGCAACTGTTATGCCTCCAAATTGTTTTTAGAAAGAAGCTTTAGCATAAGATTCTTGGCAAAGTCTACTGTATAGACCTCCTCGCCCACATTCACGCCAGCGGCCTCCAGTCTTTTGAACACTCTTGTGATTTGGGGAACTGAGAGTCCCATTTCCATAAGCTCCTTAGCTTTAGAAAACACGTTAACCGGTGTATCGTAGCAATAGACCTTAGCCTTATTCATTACTAATATTTTAGTTGAATGCTTAGCGACGTCCTCCATAGAGTGCGAGACTAGGAGAACTGTATTTTTCTTTTCCTTATGGTATTCTCTTATCTGTCCGAGAATTTTATCTCTACCCTTTGGGTCGAGTCCTGATGCAGGCTCGTCCAAGATAAGAACCTTTGGTTCCATAGCCATAACGCCTGCTATAGCGACTCTTCTTTTTTGGCCACCTGAAAGCTCGAACGGGCTTTTTTCGAAAAGTTCCTCCTTGATGCCGACCATTCTGGCAGTTTCTCTTATACGCTTATCTATTTCCTCGTCGGAGAGTCCCATATTTTGGGGGCCAAATGCTATATCCTTATAGACGGTTTCTTCGAAGAGCTGGTATTCGGGATACTGAAAGACAAGGCCTACTTTAAATCTTACATCTCTGAGCTTTTTCTTATCGTCCCAAAGCTCCTCACCGTCGATAAACACCTTTCCCTCGGTTGGTTTTAGAAGCCCATTGAGGTGCTGGATAAGGGTAGACTTACCGGAGCCTGTATGACCGATAACTCCGACAAACTCGCCTTCTTCTATTTCGAGATTAACATTATCAACAGCTACCTTACGAAAGGGAGTTCCCTCGCCGTAGACGAAGCTGAGATTTTCTGTTTTGATAATTGACATTTGTGTAATTCCTTCTTTAAGCTAAGCTATTTCTTAATTATTAAGCAGCTCCAAAAGTGCGCTTACGCACTCGTCTTCTGTGATAATATCCTGTGGAAGCTCTATTCCTTCCTTACGCAGTTCATGGACGAGTTCTGTAACCTGTGGAACGTCGAGTCCGAGCGACTTCATTTTTTCGACCTGAGAAAAAATCTTCTTAGGGGTATCGTCCATAACTATATTGCCGTTATCGACAACGACGATTCTATCGGCTTGGGCGGCTTCTTCCATATAGTGAGTAATAAGAACGATAGTCACGCCCATTTCGTCACAGAGCATTTTTATAGTTTTCATAATCTCCTGCCTGCCACTTGGGTCGAGCATTGCAGTAGGCTCGTCGAGCAGGACTACCTCAGGCTTCATAGCGAGGATTCCTGCGATAGCGACTCTTTGCTTCTGGCCACCTGAGAGCTTATGGGGAGCGTGTTCTCTATACTCATACATACCGACGGTTTTAAGTGCTTCGTCCACACGCCTACGGATTTCCTTAGGCTCTACGCCCATATTTTCCAGGGCAAATGCGACGTCCTCCTCGACGATAGTAGCGACAATCTGGTTATCGGGGTTTTGGAAAACCATACCGACGCGCTGTCTTACGGGCAGGAGATTTTCTTCCAGTGACACATCAAAGCCACAGGCATAGACCTTTCCCTCGTCTGCGATATTTATGGCATTAAAGCACTTAGCGAGTGTAGATTTTCCGCTACCGTTATGGCCTAAGATTGCGACGAATTCGCCTTTCTTAATATCGAGCGATACGCCGTGCAAAACCTCAGTTCTTACGGGTGGTTCTTCTGCATTATTTATATACGAAAATCTTAGATTTTGTGCTGTTAAAAATGAATTCATAATAAAACTCCGTAATTGGATATATGCTACGCTATCGGCAAGAAACTTACCGATAGCGACAATTTACACTTGGGCGAAGCAGACTTCGCCCACACATTCTTACTTCTTGATTTTTTCGATAAGGTCTTCAGCCTTATCCTTTACCTTTTCAAGATTTTCCTTAGTTGCAAGTTCCTTTGCCTTATCGATTACTTCGTCAGGAATCTTGTCTTCGATCTTTTCAACCTTTTCCTTGATATCGCCTAAATCAAATCCCATTGTAGTTTCCTCCTGTAAGAATATTTATCAACAACCGAAAATCGGTATTGAACAAAATTATTTAGCCTGCCAGATAGCAGTTGAGCCACATGGAAGTGGCATATTAGACTCCTTGACGGGAAGTCCTATCTCCTCGGCAGATACGCTTCCACCGAATTTTTCAGTGAGCACTTCGCTTAGAATATAAGCCATAACCGATGGTGAGAGTCCTGTTGTATAGCTATTAAGCAGGAAGAACAGTGGTTTATCTGACAGCACTCCTGCGCAGAGCTTTACGAGGTCATAGACACAATCCTCGAGCTTCCACACCTCGCCTCCTGGGCCTCTGCCATAGCTTGGTGGGTCCATAACTATACCGTCATAGAAGTTACCTCGTCTTATTTCTCTTGCAACAAACTTCTCACAGTCGTCGACGAGCCATCTTATTGGCTTATCGGAAAGCTCTGAGGCTGCGGCATTTTCTCTAGCCCACTGTACCATACCTTTAGAGGCATCGACGTGGGATACACTTGCACCAGCTTTTGCGCAAGCGAGTGTTGCACCACCTGTATAGGCAAAGAGATTGAGCACCTTTATTGGTCTACCTGCGTTTTTTATAAGCTCCTGCATAAAGTCCCAATTGACAGCCTGCTCGGGAAACAGGCCTGTATGCTTAAAGCCGGTTGGTCTTATAATAAACTTTAGTCCTTTATAGGAAACGCACCAGCTTTCGGGAAGCTTTTTCTTAAACTCCCATTCGCCTCCGCCCTTGACGGAACGGTGGTACACGCCGTCTGCTTTATTCCAGAGCTCACTTTTACGCTCGGTCTTCCATATGATTTGTGGGTCAGGTCTTACGAGCACCTTTCCGCCCCAGCTTTCGAGCTTCATACCGTCTGAGGTATCGTGGATTATGTAGTCCTTCCAGTCATTTGCTATTCTCATAGTTTAAGTTCCAATCTTAGCTTTACCAAGCTTTATTACATCTATTAAGCCTGGGCAAACTCTTTAATTTTTCTAGCGATATTTGTTGCGTAGTCGGTAATGAGTCCTGTGCTCTTACCTTCAATCATTACTCTTACGAGTGGCTCTGTACCGGACTCACGGATTAAGATTCTTCCTTCGTCGCCGAGCTTGGACTTATACAAATCGATTGTTCTCATTACGTCGACGTCCTGCTCCCACAGGCCCTTCTTATCGGCTGAGATTTCAACATTGATTAAAATCTGTGGATATGAATGCATAAGGCCTGCAAGGTCGGAAGCTTTAGCTTTAGTTTTTGCCATAATTTCGAGAAGCTTAGCGCCTGTAAGCTCGCCGTCTCCTGTATTTGCGTCATCGAGGAAGATAATATGACCAGACTGCTCGCCTCCGAGGTTATATCCACCTCTTTGCATTTCCTCCAAGACATATCTATCACCGACACCTGTAGTAGCTACGATTACGCCGCTTTCCTTAGCGAACTTAAAGAATCCGAGGTTTGTCATAACGGTAACTACGCAAGCGTTATGATTAAGCTTACCCTGAGCCTTCATATACTTTGAGAAGATTGCGAGCAGCTTATCACCGTCTATGATATTGCCCTGTTCGTCGCAGGCGATACATCTATCTGCGTCGCCGTCAAAGGCAAGGCCTAGATTACACTTATTATCGACAACCGTCTTACAGAGCTTATCCATATAGAGTGAGCCGCAATCCTTATTGATGTTTGTACCGTCGGGAGTATTATTAACGAACACGCAATTAGCTCCCATACCCTTAAACAGCTTTTCTGCGCAGGATGAGGAAGCACCGTTTGCGCAGTCGATTGCTACCTTAAGGCCTCTGAAGTCGCCGTCTATAGTCTTCATAATATATCTTACGTAGTCCCACTCGGCATTCTTTTCGTGCACTACTCTACCTATAAGGGTACCACTTGAGAGACATATATCGCTAGGGTTGTCGAGGACTAAATCCTCGATTTCCTTCTCTATTGCATCGGGAAGCTTGAAGCCATCGCCTGAAAACAGCTTGATACCATTAAACTCTACCGGATTATGTGATGCAGAAATCATAACGCCTGCGTCTGCCTCATACTTCTTTACGAGCATAGCAACTGCCGGTGTTGGCACTACGCCTAAAATATGTGCATCTGCACCTACTGAGCAGATACCTGCTACGAGGGCAGCCTCGAGCACGTCGCCTGAGATTCTTGTATCCTTACCGATAAGTATCTTTGGCTTCTTATTGGTTGTTTTAGTGAGCACGAGCGCTGCAGCTCTACCGATATTCATTGCTGTTTCGCAGGTAAGCTCTGTGATTGCGATACCTCTTGCTCCGTCTGTTCCAAATAATCTTCCCATAATAATTCTCCTCTTTCTGTTTTATTTTTTTAGTTTGTTGTCTACTTTGCTTCTTTTGTGATTCCGAGATGCTTATACGCCAAATCAGTCGCACATCTTCCAGACTTTGTTCTTGCTAAAAATCCGAGCTGGAGTAAGTACGGCTCGCATACATCCTCTAAAGTAACGGCTTCCTCACCGATAGCTGCGGCGAGAGTTTCGAGTCCTACCGGGCCGCCGTTATATCCGCTAATTATCATCTTCAAAAATCTTCTGTCGAGATTATCAAGTCCGAGGTCGTCGACTTCCATTCTATCGAGGGCAATTTTTACGATATCCTGAGTAAGCCTACCGTTGCCCATAACCTCGGCATAGTCTCTTGCTCTTTTTAAGAATCTGTTGGCAATTCTCGGTGTACCTCTTGAGCGAGAGGCGAGCTCCATTGCTCCGCCCTTATCGCATGGTATACCAAGTATTACTGAGGAACGCATTATGATATCGCAAAGTTCCTCCTTCGAGTAAAGCTCGAGTCTTAGCACGACGCCGAATCTATCTCTCAGTGGTGCTGTGAGCTGACCGACTCTTGTTGTTGCGCCTACCAAGGTAAATCTATTGAGGTCGATTCTGATACTTCTTGCGGCAGGGCCTTTACCCACTATAATATCGAGTGAATAGTCCTCGAGTGCCGGATACAAGACTTCCTCGACGGCTCGTGAGAGTCTATGTATTTCGTCGATAAACAGCACGTCGCCGTCCTGCAGGTTAGTGAGCAGTGCTGCGAGGTCGCCCGGCTTTTCGATAGCTGGGCCTGAGGTTGTTCTGATATTAGTACCCATCTCGTGAGCTATGATAGTAGAGAGGGTTGTTTTACCGAGTCCCGGTGGGCCGTACAGCAAGACGTGGTCGAGGACATCTCCTCTTTTCTTGGCGGCTTCGATATAGATACCAAGATTCTCCTTCGCCTTTGTTTGTCCTATATACTCTGACAAGGTTTTAGGTCTGAGACCTACGTCGATATCGTCGATAGAATCCTGCTTTATAACCTCGGGGGCAACTATTCTGTTTTCAAAATCAAAATCGCTTGATTCAATCATTCTTTATCCCCCTTACATTCCTGCGAGTGTTCTGAGTGCGCCCTTTATGAGCTGTTCTACAGACTTATCGCTACCCTGCTTTGCGACGGCAGAGGCTGCATCAGACTGCGAATAGCCGAGCGACATAAGTGCTTCGACGGCTTCGGCTGTTGTGCCGCCCAAGGTAACGTTAGCGACGCCCTGGAGCTCACTTGCTGAAACTGACAGAAGTTCACTACTGCTTGTTACCTTTGACTTTAAGTCAATTACGATTCTTTGTGCAGTTTTTGTACCGATTCCTTTAAGCTTAGTGAAGGCTTTTGCGTCACCGGAAGCGATTGCGAGTGTTAATGCGCTGACTGTCATTCCTGAGAGAATAGTGAGTGCGGCTTTTGCACCGACGCCTGAGACGGTAATGAGCTGTCTGAACCAATAGAGCTCATCAAAGCCTGCAAAGCCGTAGAGGTCGGCAGTATCTTCTCTTATGATGAGGTGGGTATATAGTGTGACGTCGCCTGTTATATTACTGATTGCACTTATTGTTGTAAGCGTAGTTTTACAGGCATAGCCCACTCCACCACAATTTATTACTGCAAGCTCAGGCTCTGTGTGCACGAGCTTACCTGTTACGCTATAAATCATATTTCAAACCTCTCTTACTTTATATACGCACTAAGCGAATATGCTGTATGTCCGTGTGTGATTGCGATACCGAGTGCATCGGCTGTATCGTCGGGCTTAGGGACTTTTGTGAGCCCAAGCATTTGCCTTGTCATTTCCTGCACCTGCTTCTTCTCGGCTCTGCCGTAGCCTGTTATAGACATCTTAACCTGAAGGGGTGTATACTCGCTGATTTCTATACCACGCTGTATAGCAGGAAGGAGGGTAACTCCTCTAGCCTGTGCAACTGCGATAGCGGTAGTTTCATTCGTGTTGAAAAACAGTTTTTCAATGCCCATCTCATCCGGCTTATATTTATCCAGAAGCTGTGACATATCGTCATATATCATCTTAAGACGCTGTGAAAACGGAGCGTCGGCGGGGGTTGTAATTGCGCCAAAACCGACAACCTTAAAGCTATGTCCGTCATAGTCTAAAACGCCAAATCCGATTATTGCGTAGCCGGGGTCAATTCCGATTATTCTCATCTGTTTTCCCCTTTCTTCAGGCTGTGGGCATAGTTCCCCACACTAATAATTTATTATAACATTTTTCTTTCATTTTTGCAATAGCTAAAGCCCTATTTTTAGTGTTTTTTACCCAACTCTAGGCAATGTTATACAATATATAGCGAAATCGTTTGAGTAAGGTACACAAAATCAAGTAATTTTTTCTCAAGTATGTCAAAAAGACTTGATTTATTTTTCAAAATATGCTATGATTAGAAAAATAATGGCTGCAAAGCCTGTCTTTGTTGCGTGCCTTTTACTGAAAATTTCTTTCATAGGCACAGACAAGGTACATACAGAGAGAAAATTTGAGAGAATGAAATTATACCAAAAAAGGTAATTGTTATTACACTTTTTATTTTAAAGACAAAAGAGAAATAATACTAAAAGAAAGAAGACTGATGTTCCCTTCACTTTTTGGGAACACGAACGGAGGAGCTTGAATTTGGAAAAAATCGTCATTAATGGCGGTCGCAAACTGAGTGGCGAGGTTGCTATCAGTGGTGCTAAGAATGCTGCTGTTGCACTTGTTGCCGCTACTATACTCTGCGACGAGCCTTGTATTGTAGAAAACGTACCTGAAATCAGTGACATTACTATTTGCCTTAGAATATTCAAGGCAATGGGGGCTGACATTCAGATTATCAATAAAAACACCATTCGCTTTGACACAAGAAACATTAAAAACCCACAGGTTCCATACGAGCTTGCGAGAACAATGAGAGCATCGAGCTACTTCCTTGGAACTCTTCTTGGAAGATTCCACGAGGCTTTTGTTCCGCTTCCGGGTGGATGCGACCTTGGTGACAGACCTATTGACCAGCATCTCAAGGCTTTTGCTACACTTGGTGCTAAGGATGATATAGTTAACGGATTTGTTCATGTTAAGGCTGACGAACTAGTTGGTGGTCAGATTTACTTTGACTTTAACACTGTTGGCGGAACAATGAACGCTATCTTTGCTGCTGTTAAGGCTGATGGTCTTACTATCATTGAAAATGCTGCTAAGGAGCCACATATTGTTGACCTTGCGAACTTCCTTAACGCTATGGGTGCTGACATCAGAGGTGCCGGCACAGACGTTATCAAAATCAGAGGCGTAGATTACCTTAAGGGTATCACATATGCAGTTATTCCTGACCAGATTGAAGCAGGAACATACATGGTTGCTGCGGCAGCTTCAAGAGGCGATGTTCTCATAACTAATGTTATTCCAAAGCATCTTGAATCTATTACCGCTAAGCTTCGTGCAATGGGCATAAGCGTACAGGAATTTGATGACAGCGTGAGGGTATCGGTTGGTGACGGCCCATTCATTAGGACTAACGTCAAGACTATGCCACACCCTGGCTTCCCTACTGACATGCAGCCACAGCTTTCTACACTTCTGACACTTGCAGAGGGTACAAGCACAGTTGTTGATGATATTTTTGACAACCGTTTCAGATACGCATCTGAGCTTCGTAGAATGAGTGCTGACATTCAGGTAAAGGGTACTGTTGCTACAATTCAGGGTGTCAAGAGACTTACAGGTGCGCCTGTCAAGGCTACTGACCTTAGAGCCGGTGCTGCTATGGTTATTGCGGGACTTGCTGCTGAGGGCACAACTGAAATCAGTGACATTCACCACATTGAACGTGGTTACGAAGGCATTGTTGACAAGCTCAAGGCACTTGGTGCTGACATAAAGCTTGTTTACACACCATCAAATAACGAGCTTGCTGTAAGCGTATAAAATTCAAAAGCAACGGGCGACGGCTGGGCTGTTCGCCCGTTTTAATTTATTTTTGGAGTTGGTATTATTGGCAAGGGTTTATCCCCTATTTTCCTCAAGCGAGGGTAATGCTACATACATAGGAAGTTCAAAGAGTGGAATACTTATAGATGCAGGTGTATCCTGCAAAAAGCTATGTCAGGCGCTTTCAGACAACGGTCTTGACATTTCGGCTGTAAAGGGTATCTTTATAACTCACGAGCATTCCGATCACATAAAAGGCTTAAAGACGCTGACCTCGCACTATGGCATACCTGTATATGCGCAGGAACTCAACGCACAATACTTATGCGAAAATGGGCATATTGGTAAGTGCAGTGACTGTATTGCGATTGAAGATGAAAAGGAGCTTGAGGTTGCAGGCTTTTCGGTCACGGCATTTTCGACGCCACATGATGTAAGGCAGAGCTGTGGTTATCGCGTTATTACTCCTGATGGCAGGACAATTTCGACATGCACAGACCTTGGCGAAGTTACAGAAGCTGTACACAAGAATCTACTTGGTAGTGACCTTGTTTTACTTGAGGCTAACTATGATTATAATATGCTGAGAAACGGGCCTTATCCGTATCAGCTAAAGCAGAGGATTGCTTCCTCGCACGGACATCTTGACAATGTTGATTGTATGAGAGAGTTATCGGTACTTATCAAGAATGGTACTACGAGGGTTATTTTGGGGCATTTGAGCCGACATAATAATCTTCCACACATTGCTGAAGGCACTGTTCTGAATGGACTTAACGATTTAAGACGCAACATTGATTACATACTTCTTACTGCGCCGACAGAGACGGGAGGAGAGGTTGTTATAGTATGATTACGGTTAACATAATTTGTGTAGGAAAGCTCAAGGAGGGCTACTTAAGAGAGGCTGTTGCTGAATACTCAAAGAGGCTTTCGGCTTACTGCAAGTTCTCTATTACTGAACTTTCGGAGAGCAGGCTTTCTGACAATCCTTCTGACAAGGAGATTGCACTTGCTTTATCGCAGGAGGCAAAGCTTATGCAGCCTTATCTTACGGTGAAGGGTGCATACAACATTGCGATGTGCATTGAGGGCAAGCAGATGTCCTCCCCTGCACTTGCGAGGCAGATAGAAAAGGTATCTGTTGACGGATTTTCGGTAATTAACCTTATTATTGGTTCTTCATTCGGAATTGACGAAAGTGTAAAGGCACAATGCAAAATGCGTCTTTCGATGTCGGAGATGACCTTCCCGCATCAGCTTGCGAGGGTTATGCTTGCAGAACAGATATACAGGGCATTTTCGATTTTATCAAATTCAAAATATCACAAGTAAACTAAAAGCACCGAGGGAATAATCCTTCGGTGCTTTTTCTTACGCAGCAGGTTGCTGCTCTTGTGCCGGTACGGGTGCCTGTGTTGTGGTTGTGGTTGTCGTTGTCGTTGTAGTAGTTGTTGTGGTGGTAGTAGTTGTTTCACCCGGTGGTTCATCCGGATTGTCCGGATTGTCCGGATTATCCGGGTCGGTAGGGTCCGTTGGGTCGGTCGGGTCGGTTGGGTCAGTCGGCTCGGTTGGCTCAGTCGGCTCGGTCGGCTCGGTTGGCTCGGTTGGCACAGTCGGTTCAGTTACGTCAGTTGGCTCTGTTGCAGGTGTAGTTGTTTCTGGCGGAGTTGTTTCTGACGAAGTTGTAGTTTCCGAAGGTGTAGTAGTTTCGGGTGGTGTAGTAGTTGCTTCGGTAGTGGTTGTAGTAGTTGTAGAGGTAGATGGTGGGAGATAGTAGGTTGTTGTAGAGATAGACGGGTCAATAAATGTATATCCATAGATTGCAGTCTGTAAAATCTCAGTATTCTTTGCAAAGTTAGGGCAAAGACAATCCATACCTCTGATTCTTTGGATAGTGAATGTTCCCTCGGCAGGTATTCTTACCTCCTGAACTTCATAATTACGGTAATAGTCAAACGCATTCATAAGTAATGAAAGGACGTCATCTTCGCTTAAATCCCACTTAATATCGTCGCTATCGGTTACGTCATCGAGCAGTTGCTTCATCTCTGAGAGGCTCATACTACGGCTCTTTTCTATCATTTTTCTGATAACCTCACGCTGACGCGTTGTTCTTCCGAAGTCGTCGCCGACGCCGTGTCTGATTCTTGCATAGCCGAGTGCCTGGTTACCATTCAAGGTATATATACCCGGTTCGGTAATTAAATCCTGGTCAGAAGGATTACCGAGATACATATTTTGCTCTCTCATAGGGTCCTTGAGTGACCAAATCATATCCTGTGTGATTTCGGCTTCGATACCACCGATTGCTTCGACAATTTCGATAAATGTATAGAAGTTAACGATGACATAGTTATCAATCGACACGCCGAAGTTTTGCTCGATTGTAGTATCAAGCAGCTTTGCACCACCGATTGCATAGGCGGCATTAAGCTTTGTTGAATACTGGCCCGGAATATACAGATATATATCTCTCATTAATGATGTAAGGGTAATTGTCTTGGTTTCGTTATTGATTGAAATAAGCATCATAACGTCGGTATTACCACGGCTATTACCGCTTGTATCACGGAGGTCTTCACCTACGAGGAGGATATTATATACCTCCTTAGAGCTCATAATATCGTCGTATGGTCTAAGCTGATTTTCGAGCCAATCCTCGTAATCCTCGACGTCGCTTATGGTATCCTGGCTATCGACTTCAGGTCTGCTATATTCTACTATACTATTATCTCCTTCCGAGATTCTGTTATAGTAGTGGTTAAAGATTATAACGGCAGCAATAATAGCGATGCACAAAAGCACAACGAGTATAAGGCCTGCTACGATAAACTTAAGCTTATGCTTATGGAAGAAGGCTGAGACCTTACCACGAGGCTTTGTCTCGTCATTCACATCTTCATTATCGGGGCTTTCCTTGTCGGCATCAATCTCTTGTATATCAGCTTCAGAGACAAAATGCTCGTTCTCATTCTTCTTGCCCTGTGCTTTAGCCTTGACGGCATTAGCAATCATAGCTTCTATTTCGCCTTTATCCGGCTCGGCTTCGCTTTCAACTTCGGGCTCGTTATAAGCTTCGCTCATATTATCATTTTTATCTTCAGAAGCGTCCTGCTTCTTTTTCTTCATTGCAGATGCGATAAGGTCATTCAACGAATCCTCTTCGCCAAGTGGTTTATTTAAATTATCAGACATTTTTCTCAAGACCTCTTAACAAGTAAGAAATGCTCTCCTTTCGATTGTTTTTGGTCATACTTTATATAACCAAAGGTTATAGCTTTCTGAAAGCTTTACGCCTTTGGGCTCAATTTCTCACAACTATCTTACATTATACCACAAACCTTTATTTTTTGCAATATAAAAATAATGCCTCGGAATTCAGCTTCCGAGGCATAGATATTACTTATTCTTTTCGAGGTATTCTTCATACTTCTCGTAGATATCCTCTGCGGAATATCTCTTATAAGCTTTTTCGTTCTTTGTAACATTACAGCTTTCGACCCAGCTGTCTACCATTTTTTCGAAGTCTGCTGACTTCATTTCGCTAATAAGAGTTTTCTTATTATCGTCGGCATAGGTCTCGTGCTTTGTTGGGTCAAGCTTCTGGAGGACATACCATGAGTCGTCATCCTCAAATGTCTTGATATCGCCATCCTTCATCTTCTCGTCGATAAACTTTACGACGTCAAGTGCAGCCATATTGGCACCTGTTTTATTGATAACGAGTCTATTATCCTTTTCTTCCTCGTCCTTATCCTTATCGTCGGCTTCAGATGAGGTATTATCCTTGTTTTCTTCCTTCTTCTTAGCTTCCTCGTCGGCTTCGAACTTAGCGATAACCTCATCGAATTCCATTTCTTCGGTCAGGGCGAGGTACTCCTTAGCTCTCTTATTAGCTTCGTCCTTATCCTTACCCTCTGCACCCTTAGAAATAGAAATCATTTTAAAGCAGAGGTAGTCATCTGCGAGGTGCTTATTGATATCTTCCTTAGTAACTTCTTCGATACCACCCTCGAAATAATACGCGCCGAAAACGGCATCGTTCATCACAGAGAATTCCTGAATTTGAGTAAGTGAAGACTTAGCCACGCCGAGTGATTCATAATACTCTGCATTCCAAGCTTTTTCTACTGCTTCTTCGATAGTCTTTTTCTCCTCTTCGGAAAACTCGAGCTCAAGCTCCTTGAACTTCTCGGCAACTGCGACCATTTCCACACAATTTGCGTATGCCAGCTGTTCGGAATGTTCGCCGACTGTCAAGGTTCCATCGCCATAGGAAGCACCGACGATATCGTCAGGAAGCTCACCTGTTGAGTAGTAGATAGAGTACATTTGATTATTGACTTCGTTTAGCACAAAGTAGATATACACACCTGCGTTCACGTCGTAATTTTCGGTACTGCAGATATGCATAGTATCCTTACCGCAGGATACGAGCGAAGCAGCCATAATTGTAGCACAAGCTAAAGCTGCGAGACGCTTTTTAATTGACATTTTAAACCACCTTATTCTTACCGCAAGAGCGGATAATTTCTTGTTTTAAACAACTCATTGTATTATACTACATTTTTTCAAAAAAGTCAACTGAGCAACTCACAAAACAAAAATGTGCCGAGGTAACAAAACGCTCGGCACACTGATTTTACTCATTATCTGTATATTCCGGGATATACTCCTCGTTCTCGATAAGATAGTCGACTATCTTACTATAGAACGCAGATGGGTTTTCCATAATCTTTCTTTGCATATACTCGGCTTGCTGTTTATCTGGAGCAAAAAGTGAGATTTTCATAAGCTCAAGTTCCTCGTTATCCTGGCAGGTACAATTAAGCATACAACCTATTTTCTTTTCCTCGATAGAAAACTTCACTGAGCTTTCGTCCTTGAGTCTTGCAAAGAGCTTAAGGCCTGCTGACATAATTCTATCTCTGAAGCTCTGTGGGACTATTGACTTGAACTCGATTGCACATCTCTTACCTTTTTCCTGCAGCACATACTGTGGGACACCATTTGGATACTCGAGTGTCATCATATTGGTTTCGAGCATTGAGGATACGGCTTCCATAAAGAAAAAGTAGTTTACAAGTCCGTCGCCTGTTGCGATTTCTGTGAGTTGCTTTGGTGATACAGGTCTATTTATCTGGTTAAGAAAATAGCATATAAGCACCTTGACGGCATAGATATCGTTGAGCGAGAGCATATTGGGGGTTACATATTTATCAAAATTAGAGTCCATACTCTACCTCTCTTTAGAAGTGTGGGTAGTCGAGCATATGTGACAAGAGTGCGATATTAACTGCTGCCTCTACACAAGGAACTGCTCTTGGAACTACGCATGGGTCGTGTCTTCCTGTAATCTTGAGTGTTTCTTCGGTCATCTTTGACATATCTACAGTTGACTGTGGCTGTGAGATAGAAGGAGTTGGCTTCATAGCTACTCTTACTGTAATCGGCATACCTGAGGATATACCGCCGAGGATTCCTCCGTGGTTATTTGAACGAGTAACAACGTGACCTAAATCGTTAACGTAGAACTCGTCATTATTTTCGCTACCGAGCATTCTTGCGCAGTTAAAGCCTACGCCGAACTCGACACCCTTTACTGCTGGAATACCGAACAGGAGCTGGGCGATAGAATTTTCAAGTCCGTCAAAGATTGGTGAGCCGATACCTGCAGGGACATTTACAGAGATACACTCGATAATTCCACCTACGCTATCGCCACATTCAAGAGCCTTTTCGATATCCTTCTTCATACGCTTGCCCTTTGAATCGTTAATTACCGGGAAGCCTTTCTTTCTAAGCTCGATGATATCATCTCTTGTTGTAGTAACGGCGTCAAAGCTATCGTCCTTAATCTTATGGATTTCGGCGATATGGGCACCGGTATAGATACCTCTACGCTCTAAAATCTGGCCTGCGATTGCACCTGCAAAGCAGAGTGGTGCTGTAAGTCTTCCAGAGAAGTGTCCACCACCTCTTGGGTCATTGAAGCCGTTATATCTGAGCGCACCTGTATAATCTGCATGGCCCGGTCTTGCGAGTTTTGAAATCTTGAGGTAGTCTGTTGAATGCTGGTCGTCATTATGGATAAATGCGCAAAGAGGAGTACCTGTTGTCTTGCCGTTATAGAAACCTGACATAATATTAGGCATATCTTTTTCTCTACGCTGAGTTGATGTTTTATCCTTCTTTGGAGCACGTCTTGCCATAAAGGTAAGAAGCTGTTCCATATCGATATACTCGCCTGCTGGGATTCTATCGATTACTACGCCGATTGCGGGGCCGTGACTTTCTCCGAAAATTGATACGGATATTCCTTTATTCCATATTGATGACATTTACGTTACCTCCAAGTTTTTTATAGTCCTCAAAGAAGCAGGGGTAAGATTTTCTAACGCAGCCTGCGTCCTCGATAATTACATCTTCATCACATACTGTTGCGGCAATTGCGGCACTCATAGCAATTCTATGGTCATTATGGGAGCTTATTCTGCCTCCCTTTAGTCCGCCCTTACCGACAATAACTATTTTATTTTCATACTCGATTGCCTCGCCGCCGAGCTTATTAATGAGCTCGCAGGAGACTGCTGCTCTATCGCATTCTTTTATTCTAAGTCTTGCGATATTATTTAGGGTTGTACTGCCGTTCTGGCAGGCAGCGAGCACTGACAAAATCGGCACACAGTCGGGTATATCGGCACAATCGAGTGTAAAGCCTTCGCTTATACTTCCCTTACAGAGTTCTCTGACTATGCTATCGCCCTGCACTGTATTTTGTGGCATACAGCTTAAATCCACATCGCTACCGAGTGCGTTTGCGACATAGAAAAAGGCTGCTTGGGAAAAGTCGCATTCGGTTTTGCATTTGCAAGGGGTAAGCTTAGTTCCACCGATAATTTCATATCCATAGTCGGTTGTATTAACCCTTCCACCAAAAAGCTCGAGGCTATTTATTGTAATATCGACATATGGTTTTGACTGGAGCTTAGAGGTAAGTATCAGCTTTGAGTTGCCCTCCACGATGCCTAATCCTAAAATAAGGCCTGTTACAAACTGAGAGGAGATATCCCCTGCTATAGAAAACTCGCCACATCTGAGCTTTCCGCTTATTGTGAAAGGCATTGTACCGTTATAGTCAAAGGTTATGCCGTTTTTAGAAAGCTCTGTTACATAGGGGGTAATCGGTCTTTGCGGGAGCTTGCCCTTACCTACAAAGGTAGCAGTTACGCCGAGGGCTGCGACGACGGGGATAATAAACCTTAGTGTTGAGCCGGACTCACAGCAATCGATTGTAACGGGCTCTTTAGGAACATTTTCAATTCCTTTTACGGTAACGGTTGTTCCGCTTACTTTTATATCTGCACCGAGGGTATTCATAGCGTTTATAGTAGCCTCGATATCCTGCGACATACTGACATTTTCTATAACACTCTCGCCCTTTGCGAGTGCGGCACATATAATCTGCCTATGGGCAAAGCTTTTCGACGAGGGCACCTGCACCTTGCCGGAGAGCTTCTTTTTAGTTAACTGCAAATCCATAGTATTACATTCTTTCGATAATTTCTGAAATTTCATTTTCGGTGGTAGGTCTTGCATAGCCTGCGCCTTTTTCATCGGAATAGAAGACATCGCCTATTCCCTTCTGGAGCACAAACCTGAGCCTACCGTCCTTGAACTTTTTATCGGTATAGAGCTTCTTTACGAGCTCCTGTTTATTTATATAAGCCGGAATTCTTGTTGGAAGGTTAGCTCTTTCGAGAAGCTTCTCGAGTCTTTCGACCTGTTCACTTGTACAGAGCCCGAGTTTTTCTGAGAGCTTTGCGGCAGCGACCAGACCTATTGCGACGGCTTCGCCATGCAAGAGCTGGTAGTCACTGACAGTTTCGACGGCTCTACCGACTGTATGGCCGAGATTTAAAATTTCTCTAAGCGAGCTTTCTCTTTCGTCCTTCATAACTACCTCGTATTTTATACGGCAGTTAGTATGGGCGATATGCTCGCAGACTGCTTCGTTAAGCTCAATAGCTTTTTCGATATTTTCCTCGAGGTAGCAAAAGAACTCCTCATCTGCTATAAGGGCGTGCTTTATAGTTTCTGCCATACCACAGCTTATATCACGCTTTGTGAGGGTATGCCAGGTATCAATATCTATATATACCTTCTTTGGCTGGTTAAAAAGTCCAATTAAATTTGTTGCAAGCGGTGTATCGACGGCAGTTTTTCCACCGATTGATGCATCGGCAGCTGACAGGAGGGTTGTGGAATAGATTACAAACGGAACGCCTCTGCCGAAGGTTCCTGCGACAAAGCCTGCTAAATCGGAGACAACGCCTCCACCGACTGCGATAATCATACAATCACGTCTGAAGCCACAGCTGAGCATTGAATCTTCTACAAACGCCTTGACCTCTCTGGTCTTACTTTTCTCGCCTGCAGGGAAGCAAAACAGCTCTGCTGTAAGTCCGTTGTCACGGAGCTTTTTTACAATATCCTCTGCATAGAGGGGCATAACATTAGTATCGGTAACAACTGCAAGCTTTTTTATTTTTCCGAGCTTGCCTTCAGCAATTTCGCTGACGAGCTTATCGGTTAATGCTCTGCCGATTTCGATATCGTAGCTATCGTCTACAGTTTTTACAAGCTTGCATTCAAAGAGACTCATAATTTCTCGCTCCAATTCTTTTCAAAGCCGTCGTCATCTAGGTAGTCATCCTCTATGACATTATAGCTTTTCTTAGGGTAGTTTATAATCTCATTAAGCTCGTTTATCAAAAACAGCTTGGTTTTAGTTGTTCTGATAATTACGGTAATTACGCCTTCTTTAGTGGATGTGCTTTCTTTCTTACCCTTCTTATCGGTAATGGTAGCGACACCTTTTTGGAGCTCAAAGACCATATCCCCCACGCTATTCTGGTATGATTTTTTCACATCAGAAAGCTTTATTTTATAGCTTCTTTTACCGCCCTTCATGAGTGCAGTTGTATGAAGCATAGTATAGTCATCTAAGATAACAGTTTCCTCTTCCTCGAAGCTTAAAAGTGAAATTTTCACTGCAAACACACTCACAAGCAGGCTTAAGACAGACAGCATGAGCAAAAGCACTGTAGCGATGGCATTGCCAGACATTACGGCAATTACTGCTATTACAAGTGATGCTACTACTGAGAGTGTGAGCCTTCTTGTCAGCTTTTTTCTGGCGACGAGTCTTTTAGGTGCTTCACGTCTTAAAAGCTGTTTATCCTTATTAGAGGGGTAACTGTAGATAGTTGACATAATATAGTTTTATTCCTTATTCTCGTCAGACTTACGGATTGCTTTTCTTATAATCTTACCACTGATAGTTTTCGGGAGCTCGTCTACGAACTCGATAACTCTAGGGTACTTATACGGAGCTGTTGCGTTCTTAACGTAATTCTGGAGCTCCTTTACGAGCTCGTCGGAGGCTTTGAAGTTCTTGGTAAGCACGATTGTTGCCTTAACAACCTGACCTCTGATAGCGTCCTTTACGCCTGTTACGGCACACTCTAAGACAGAAGGATGCTCCATAAGCACAGATTCGATTTCAAATGGGCCGATACGGTAACCAGAGGACTTAATAACGTCGTCTACTCTTCCTACATACCAGAAGTAGCCGTCCTCGTCCTTCCAGGCTGTATCGCCTGTATGATAGAGGTTATTATGCCAAGAATCGTTTGTATCCTGCTCATTTCTATAGTAGCACTTGAGTAACCCCTTATGGTACTGACCGTCTGTTCTGATACAGATTTCGCCTGTTTCACCGATGCTTACCTCGTTATCATTTTCGTCGACGAGGACTACGTCATAGAGTGGAACCGGCTTACCCATAGAGCCTGGCTTTGGGTTCATATTGCCGAGGTTTGCGACAATTGGAACAGTTTCGGTTTGGCCAAAGGCTTCCATAAGCTTAAGGCCGGTATATTCGTAAAATCTGTTATAAACCTCCGGATTGAGGGCTTCGCCAGCGATACAAGCTCTTTCAAGCGAGGAGAGGTCGTAATTTTCGATACCTTCCTTGATGAAAAATCTATACATAGTTGGTGGGGCACAGAATGAGGTTATTCTATACTTTTCAATCATAGTAAGCATTTTTGCGCTATTAAATCTATCGAAGTCATAGATAAACTCACAGGCGCCGCAGGTGAACTGTCCGAACAGCTTACCCCATGCACACTTTCCCCAACCTGAGTCGGAGATTGTGAGGTGGAGTGTGCCGTCGTGGACACAATGCCAATGCTTTGCTGTGATGATATGTGCAGCAGAGTAATAGTAGCTATGCAGAATCATCTTAGGATAGCCTGTTGTACCTGATGAGAAATAGAGGAACATTGGCTCGTCTACGAGAGTTTCTACTCTTTCGAGCTCATCCGAATACTTTTCTACTTCCTCATCGAAGCTTGTCCAGCCGTCTCTTTGACCTCTTGCGATAAACTTTTCCTCTAGCTCTGTATACTTATTGCAGGAATTATCGATATGCTCGGTAACGTCGCCCTCGGCAGTTGCTACGACATACTTTACAGATGCAGACTCAAAGCGGTAGGTATAGTCCTTTTCCATAAGCTGATTTGTAGCAGGAATCGAGATTGCGCCGAGCTTCATAAGGCCGTACACGCACAGCCAGAACTGGTAATGACGCTTCAATACGAGCATTACCATATCGCCCTTCTTTACGCCGTGGGCTCTAAACATATTAGCTACCTTATTAGTGAGCTTTGAAAGCTCTTCGTAGGTAAACTCTTTTTCTTCGCCACTTTCGTGAACCCAATGGATTGCCTTTTTATTGGGATTGATTTTAGCAATTCCGTCGATTACGTCATAGGCAAAGTTATAGTTAGGAGGGCAATTGAGCTCAAACGTTTTGAGCCTGCCCTTACTGTCATATTCTTCATTTACAAATTGCTTGTAAAAATTGTTCATCAAAAAAAATCTCCAATCAAACAAATATTATTTGTCGATAAGAACAGCCAAAAATTCGCAGTCCTCACCGTCTACGGCAATCATACCGTGAAGCTTACCTGAGTCATAGTAGACAGAGTCGCCCTCTGAAAGCACGACCTCATGCTCCTCGATAATGACTCGAAGCTTGCCCTTGAGGATATAGTCCCACTCCTGGCCCTCGTGTGAGGACATCTTAATCGGCTTGCCCTGTTCTTCTTCGATATATGGTGCACGCACGAGCATTGGCTCGATACGCTTATCCTTGAACAGATACGCAAGCAGGTGGTATTCAAATCTATCACGTCTTGCGACAGGAAGTCCTTTTCCCGCCTTGACGACGCAATAGTCAGAAAGCTTAGGGTATACGCCCGTCAGTATTTCCACCATATCGACTCGGAATATTTCTGCGCATTTATATAGGAACGAAACGGAAAAGTCCTTTTCGCCATTTTCAATCTTTTCATAGTCTTCCTTGGAGATATCAGTAAGATTGCTGAACTCCTCAACTGAAAGGTCACAAGACATACGGAGGCCCTTTAATCTTTGTGCAACTTCTTTGATATTATATTCCATAAATAATCTCACCTTTCAAAATTACTTCATAAGGATATTAGCTAGAATATTATATCATAAGTGTATTAACGCTTTATGAACAATATATTTCAAATTTGTTTACTTGCTTAATGTGGGCAAGCAAATACCCCTCGACTTTATATTGAGGGGTAAAAAACATATCCCCCGACTTTACATCGAGGGATATGTGGTAGATATTATGCTTTGGGTTTAGCCCTGTCCAGGACCCATCGGATCATTTTCGAAATCTTCTGTCCAATCCTCACCGCTGAGTGTGATTACGTCGGCATTACCGAGGATTCTTACAAGCTCGAGGCTTGGCTCTTTATAAAGTTCTTTCATTTTGTGTTTCCCTCCGTTTTTATTACTTCACGAGTGTCCAGAAATCGTTGCTATTGATGTCGAGAACGTAGTTACCGTGGAGGTACTCCTGTCCGTTATCGTCATAGTAGTATGCATTTACATAGAGCTTCTGTGATTCGTAAACTTCTGCAGGGAGAACGAGTCTTACCTGTCTGTAGCCGTCGTACTCACTGAGGAATGCGTCGTTGCCGAGGAGGGCCTCGCCGCTAAGACCTGCTGAGTGGATTCCGAATGAGTAGAACTTCTCTAAGAGGTTTGAAGTATTTGAGTTGTGCTCTACAGTTTCGTTATAGATGTAGTTTGTGCTTGTGAGGCTTTCAGTAGAGATTGTGAACTTAGTTCTTGCTACTGCGTCGTTATCTACGCCGAGCACCATAGAGAGCATGAAGTAGTTATTTGTCTGGTCTTCAGAGATTGTTGCGAAGTCTGTACCGATGAATGTGAAGTCATCGGTTGTCTGGTCGTACTCGAGTCTCTGAGCTACCTTATAACCAGGGATATAGTGCTTGCCATTAAACTTGATGATATTGAAGTGTACTCTTGGGGTGTTAGTTGTATCTCTAACAACCATTGCGTAGAGGTCAACATCCTTAGCAGGCATTGTGTAGGTAGAATTCATATTGTAGTACTTATTCTCTACCTTATCGTACCAAACAGTCTTGTACATACCGTTGTTGTTTGTTATGCCGTTGTAGTATTGCAGCTGAATCTGTGTGCCGGAAGGCTTGTTGAGAGAGTTCTGGCTCTGGTTATGGAGATAATTGCCGTTAGCGTCATAGAATCTAACGTTATAGGTCTTAACCTTAAGGTAAACTGTATAAGCGATATCGCCTCTATTGAGAGCCACGCTACCAAACTGCTCGCCGTTATTGCCTATTGTTCTAGCTTCGATTCTTTCTACTTCGTAGCCTTCAGGAACTACAGTAGTTGTGAGATCATCAATTGTATAAGCAAGACCTGCTATATCGTCAGCGATTTGAACAGCCCTTGTTCCGTTATCGTCGATAATATCGAGTGGGATTACAGTTTCAGGAGCGTAAGCACCGCTTGCATTTACTGCATCCATAATTACAGAAGCAGGTGAACGCTTGTCGCCCTGGTAGTTATCGTTGTAGATAACTCTAGCATAAGCGTCGATGTAACTATCTGATACTACGATTGTGTAGGTATTTGTAGTAGAGTCAAAGTCAACTCTGTCAATCTTATAAGCTGACTTATCGCTCATAAGGCTTGTTTCGAGACGGTAGTCAACCAGCATATCGTTTGAATAGATTGGAAGGTTGTTGAAAGTTTTCTGTTCGTTGTTTACGCTAAAAGTTGCATTATCGATTGCAAGACCGTCAGCATAGAGTGTAGCATTCACGCCTACAAAGTAATCAGGGTACTTACAGTTAGACAAGTCGAGAACGACATTGTAATCTGTAGAGTTGAGCGTGAGGTAGATAACGCCCTTACCGTCTGTAAGGTCTGTATCAGCCGGCTTATACTCACTGTATCCGTCCGGGATAGTGTATGTGAAGTCATTTCCATCATACTGTGCGAGGTAGTTTATAACCTTACCATTCTCGTCGAGTAATGGAAGGAATGTGCCAACCTGAACAGGAGTAAAGGTTACCTGTACATTCTGGTAAATGCCATTAACGTCATCTTGATATTCATCTATTGTGAAATTGATTGGAACATAGCCATATGGGATGTCGTTGAGGTCAGTAGTGCCAGGAATAGCGAAATCTACTGTATTTCTCTTATTAGATTCGTTATTATTATCAGCATAGTGAACTTCGATAGTAGCTTCTACATTAGTTCTCATATCGTCTGTTCTAACAACGAAATATACATTAGAAGAAGTGCCTGTTGAACCGATTTCAGAGAATGTATAGCTAACTTCCTTATCTCCAGTATTGAGAGAGTCCCACTTAACGAGGTAGGAGTCATCGAGATGAACATTATTACCCCTCATAAGCTCAGGAATCTGTGTAATGAATTCATCGCTTGGATATTCTTCAGTGATATTCTCACCGCTTCCGCCATCGTTGTTTATGTCATAGAAGTATTCCCAAGTTACATTCTCGAGATTTGCATAAGCTTCGAGGCCGGAAACTTCAGCGATATCCTTACCGGATGGGATGTTAGTGATTTTATCACCCATTCTGTGAGCGTTATAAAGCTCGCTGAATGAGCCAGGTACAAAGAAGTTGTTATAATTGATATATTCAACGTACTCGCCATTTTCGTAATCCCAGTAGTAGAAGTGTGCGTTGTAGTATTCTTCGATAGTTTCGCCGTATTCTTCCTGGTAGTCAGTATAGAACTTTGTAGGCATTGAGAATGACCAATAGCCCTGCTCTGTGTCAACTGTGATTGTTTCACCGATGAGCTGGCCTCTGTTATGGCCGTTACCACCGGAAATTGTAGCATTAGGAGCAAAGATAGCACCACGGTATACAGAATTTGTAGAAACTGTCTCAGCTTCATAGAAGTTGAAAACTACCTTCTGGTTTGTAGCTGAGTTATTACCAATCTGCTCGCCCTTGTAAGAAAGCTCTGGCTGGAGAACAGTTGGGTTTACGCCAGGAACATTGATTACAACGTATGGAGTTGTGCCGTATAGTGGGATGATGTTAACTTCAGTGTTAGCAATCTTCTCCCACTGCTCAGGTGTGAATGTGAACACGTTGAGCTGTTCGTCGTAGCACTCGATGTTTGTCTTACCCTCAAAAGTATTAACAGGGCCGAGGTTTGCAGGAAGCTGAGCGAGCATTGCACTCTTTTGCTTGAGCATTGCCATTTCAGCATCAAAGTCGATAATGAAGTTATCCTTATCAGATACATATACGCCATTGCCGTTTGCATTCTTATGTTCAATACCGAGCTGTGTTACCTCGTCTGAGAGTACAACATATCCGTGAACTGCACTCCACTCGAGAACTGTATTTGCATCATTCTCGCAGATAACTGCAGCCGCACCGCTGAGTGCTTCCTTGGAGTTCATCTGATTCTTTGCATGGTAACCTGTTGAGCCAGAATCATTATTAAGAGTCTGAGCAGCGATTCTACCTTCGGTATCGGCAACGTGAACGATTGTTACGTCCTTACCGAAGAGGGTGAAGAATGAAGCTGTACCGAAGAAGTAGTCATCAGGGTTAATATCTTTATTAGCTGTACCATAGATAAGCTCGTTAGCCTTATCACTGCCCTTTACTACTATTGGTAGTTCATAGCCATCAACTTCGATAACATCAGAAGCGTCGCCTTCAGCTGTATAGCTATCAACGTTAACAACGCCGGTTGTTTCAGGGGTAGCATTACTATTACTATTATAAGTAAGTGCACCTGCAACAACACCTGATGCTACGACGAGGCTTGCAGCAGCAGCGACAATTTTCTTTGCAGTTAAATTTGTCATATTGTTTCCTCCTATCATTTTCTTATTTAGACATAGTTGTACATTTTGGTAGCATAATTTTATCACAAAGCAAGTAATTTGTCAATAATTATTCGTAAAAAAATATTCATTTTATGACATAAAAACGTTAAAAGTTACAGCACACTGTGTGCTATTTTGTGCTGTGGAGATTTTTTACCTATTATAACCAGTTTAACTAAAATTTAAGAGTTTTTACAAATATAAAAAAATTAAATATTGTGATTTTACACGCTATAAATAAATGAAATATACCCCTCGATTTTACATCGAGAGATATGGGGTAGTTTATTAACTTAGTCGTGGTCTGTGCCGAGTGGATTATCTCTGCCTTCTTCCCAGTCCTCGCCGCTTAGTGTGATTACGAGGTTTGAAAATGTGCAAACGCACAAAATCTATGCGTTTCAGTGGGCAGACAGTGTGCTATTTTGTTTTTGGAGATATGGCGGTAAGATTGGTTTAAAACAAGCACAGTGCTACGGGCTATGCAGACGATTTACATAACAGAATTACGCTCTTTATATCAATAAAAACATCCAAAAGCTTTTAGCTTCTTGAAAACCTTTGGCGTATATGTTATAATTTCATTAACCTAAAAATAAGTAAGAAGGGACGAAAAACTGATGAACATTGAAAAGATACTTTCTGAGATGACCTTAGAAGAAAAGGCTTCGCTATGCTCGGGTTCTGACTTTTGGCACACCAAAGGGCTAGAGCGCTTTGACATTGAGCCTATGATGCTATCTGATGGCCCTCACGGTATGAGAAAGACCAACAAGGACCACTGCGTAACCGGGGCTGAAGACGCAAAGGCAACGGCTGTATGCTTCCCTGCTGCTTGTGCTACTGCTTGCTCATTTGACAGAAGTCTTATTGAAAAGATGGGTAAGGCACTTGGTGACGGCTGTCAGGAAGAAGATATCGCAGTTCTTCTTGGCCCTGGCATCAACATCAAGCGCACTCCACTTTGCGGAAGAAACTTCGAATACTTTTCTGAAGACCCATATCTTGCAGGCAATCAGGCGACTGCGTTTATAAAGGGTGTACAGAGCAAGGGCGTTGGTACTTCTGTAAAGCATTTTGCTTGCAACAATCAGGAAACAAGACGTATGGCTGTTTCTGCAAATGTTGATGAGAGAACACTTCACGAGATTTATCTTTCTGCTTTTGAGGAAGTTATTAAAAACGGCAAGCCTTGGACAGTTATGGCTTCTTACAACAAGCTAAACGGCACTTACACCACACAGAACGAGTACCTACTTAAAAACATACTTCGTGACAAGTGGGGTTACGAGGGACTTGTAATGAGTGACTGGGGCGCTGTTGACGAGAGAGAAGAAGGCATTAAGGCTACTCTCGACCTACAGATGCCATCCTGCAACTGCAAGACAGACAGAATAATTGTCGAAAAGGTAAGAAGTGGTGAGCTTGATGAAAAGCTCCTTGACGATTGTGTAAGGAGAAATTTAGAGCTTTACGACAAGTACAAGACAAATCACATTGGTGGAACCTACGACAGAGAAGAGCATCACGCACTTGCCAGAGAAATTGCATGTCAGTGTGCGGTACTTTTAAAGAACGATGACAAGATTCTGCCACTTTCTGCTGACAAGAAGATTGCGTTCATCGGCGAGTTTGCTCAAAAGCCAAGATACCAGGGTGGTGGAAGCTCACACATTGTCAGCACAAAATACACAAGTGCTATTGAAGCATCTGAGGAATACACAAAGGTAAGCTACGCTAAGGGCTTTGGTGTTGAGGACACAGAGCCTAACGATGAGCTTATTGCTGAGGCTGTAGAGCTTGCTAAAAGCAGCGATACTGTAGTAGTATTTGCGGGACTGCCGGAATCCTTCGAATTCGAGGGTGGCGACAGACAGCACATGGATATGCCTGAATGTCAGAACAAGCTTATTGGCGAGTTACTCAAGGTTAACAAGAATATAGTAGTTGTACTTCACAACGGCTCGCCTATCATAATGCCTTGGGCTGATGATGTTAAGGGTATACTTGAGATGTACCTTGGCGGTCAGGCTGTTGGTGGTGCTACCTGCGACCTTCTATTTGGCAAGGAAAACCCAAGTGGAAAGCTCTCGGAGACATTCCCACTTAGACATTGCGACACACCTGCTTACCTTGGTGAATTTGGCGTTGGCAACGAGGTAACCTACAGCGAAGGAATTTTCGTTGGTTATCGTTGGTACGACAAGAGACAGATGGATGTACGCTATCCATTCGGCTATGGACTGAGCTACACACAGTTTGAATACTCTGACATTGCTGTATCGGCAGATGAGCTTCTTGACACTGACACTCTTACTGTATCTTGTACAATCAAGAATGTTGGCGACTGCTTTGGCAGAGAAGCTGTTCAGCTTTATGTTTCTGACGTTGAGAGCACAGTTCCGAAGGCTGTCAAGGAGTTGTTCGGCTACGAAAAGGTTGCACTAAATCCTGGCGAGAGCAAGAAGGTATTCTTCAAGCTAGACAAGAGAGCTTTCTCATACTTTAACACAGAGATTCACGATTGGTTTGTTGAAGACGGTGCTTATGATATTCTTATCGGTAGCTCGTCTAGAGATATAAGACTTTCGGCAAGAGTTAATGTAAGCTCGACGGTATACATTCCTGTAAAGTTTACAATCAACAACATCATTGGCGACGTTACATCCTTCCCAGAGGGAAAGAAGATGCTTCTTGAATTTGTTCACGGTGCTGCTACAAGAGAGGGCAAGATTCCTAAGGAGCTTGCTGACGGTGAAGAAATCGAGAGAGTTTACACAATGTTTGATGACCTAAGTCTTAGAACGACTATTGACTTTACAAACACAGACTACATCACAAGAGATACACTTCAGGCATTTCTTGACGAGGTAACAAGGGTTGCTAATGAATCTCCTGAGCTTTTAAAGCAAAAGGGCAAGAGCTTCCTTCAGCATCATGATTAATTAATACTGATATGCCACGCTGTCGCAAAAGCCGGGTGGCGGTAAAGAAGTGTTTCTTTAAAAAGTGGCTTTTCAGTACTATAATAACGTAAAAAACGTTCGATAACGCTAATGTGTATCGAACGTTTTTATATGCAAAATTTGAGCTTTTTAAAGTGCGTAGCAGTTTCGTAGTAGTATAAAATTTCTTGCATCAAAGCATAAAACGCAGCAATACTGACGTATTGCGAGGCTTTAGGCAAAGAGGCAGGGAATTTTTACACGAGAAACAAATATTTCTTTGCCACTACCCGGCTAAGGATAGCGTGGTATTTTTTGTCCTTTCAAAATGAGGGATTCACACATTTTTTCTCGCAGAATATAATGTTATATAGGCACAAAAGTCTAAAACTTACTACAAAGGAGAAACGATATGAAGATAGTTGTTGTTAAGAGTCCGAAGCTTTTAGCGGGAGTATTACGTCTTATGTTCGGTATCAAAAAGCAAAAAGACCTATAGGCAAGCAAAAAGCACTCAAGGCAAGTACCTTGGGTGCTTTGATTTTAGTCCTTCTTGTTTTTGTATTCCCACTCGTTAATCTGCTTTGCCTGTTCATACATATAGACATAGCTTTCGTGACGTGACTTAGGAATTCTGCCTTCTCTCACGGCCTCCAAGACGGCACAGCCGACCTCTTTAGTATGTGAGCAATTAACGAACTTACACTTTCCGAGGTTCTCTTCAAACTCTACAAAGCAGTTCTCGAGCTCGTCCTTAAATATGATATCATATCTATTTGTATCGAAGCTGGAAAATCCCGGAGTATCGGCGATATATCCGCCTTCCTTTAGCTTATAGAGTGAAACGTGGCGAGTAGTATGCTTGCCTCTGCCCAGCTTTTTACTAATCTGTGCTGTTTTCTCAGAAAGCTCGGGGAACATATTATTAAGCAGTGAGGTCTTCCCTACTCCTGTATTGCCGGTAAAGGCAGAGAGCTTTCCTACGAGTCTTTCTCTTAGCATCTTTGCGCTATCCTTATCGGTATTACTTATACAAAAGACTTCTATTCCACAGCTTTTATATATTCTCTCATACTCGCTGGCAGAGCCGATATCGGTTTTTGTAAAAACGACAATCGGGTTAATTTTCTTATAAGTAGCGACGGCGATAAACATATCGAGAAGCTGGAGATTAGGTGGTGGCTCGCAGGTTGAAGATACGAAGACAAGGTTATCGAGATTTGCAAGCGGTGGTCTGATGATTTCATTCTCACGCTCACATATTTCTATGATAACACCCTTTCTCTCGCTTGTTACCTCGATAACTGCCTTATCGCCACAGCTTGGGGATATTCCTTTTTTTCTAAAAACTCCTCTGGCGGTACATTCATATACAACTTCGGAGGCATCTACAAAGTAAATACCTCCGATTAGCTTTACGATAGTACCTTCAAGAGTTATCGGCTTTTTTCCCGATTCACTCATAAATATGTAATATCCTTTCGTTATGCTGCATTTTCAGCTGATGGGTTTTCAGCCGGTGGGTCCTCAGCTGGTGGGTCTTCAGCCGGTGGGTCCTCAGCTGGTGGGTCCTCAGCCGGTGGGTCGTCAGCCGGTGGGTCTTCGACAGTTGGTTCTGTAGAAGTTGTTGTAGTTGGGTCAGTCTGTGGTGTAGTTGCTTCGGTAGTTGTTGTAGTTGTTGTATCGGCAACGCTCAAGAAAGCATCCTCATCGACCTTTGAAGAGGTTGTTGTGCCATCTGTAAAGTCGATAGTATAATCTGCATACAAAGCAGAAGCATTTGTTGCCTTATTGACTACTTCAATCATAAATGTCTGAGTGCCTGCGCCAGAAACAGAAACTGTGATTTCAGTACCTGCTACGAGTGCTGCGTTATCGAGTGACTGTGTAGCGACCTTAGCACCATTCTGGTAGATATTGATATCGAATGCACCGAGAGCTTCTGCAGGGATTGGGAGCTTGATTTCAGCTGTTCCTGCTGCAGCGACACCTGTTGAGATACCGATGATAATCGGCTCATCCTTTGGCACGAGCTGACCTCTGTCGAAGTTCTGGGAAACTACCTTGCCCTTATCCTCGGCAACGTCAACCTCCTGGAAGGTATAGTTTGTAAACTTCTTTGATTCGAGCTCTACGATAGCCTGCTCCTTGGTCATACCGATGAGAAGCGGCATTTCAACGCTGTTTGAGAGAGGACCGTTACTGATATAGATTGTGATTGTTGAGCCGACAGGAGCTTCTGTTCCGGAGCC